>DATFXR010000455.1:0-49798 GCA_035315685.1 Vicinamibacterales bacterium
GGCGGCCCGCCGCTCGTGATCACGGGACCGGCGGGTTGCGGCAAGACGACGTGGCTGGCCGCGTGGCTGGCTTGGCGTAAGGCCCCTGCGGAGGGCCGCGAACCATTGAGCGCCGTGCGGCACTTCTTTGCCAGTCACGCGCGGCCATCGCCAGCAGACCATACGTGGTTTCATTTCGTCGGCGCCACGGCCGCGAGCACAGACCGGCGCCGGCTGACCGAACGTTTCGTCCGCGACGTCGAGCGATGGACCGGCGTGCACATTGCCGGTGGCGAATCTCCGTCGGATCAGCGGGCGGCATTCAGTCGCGCGCTCGGTGCGGCGGCCACGTCCGGCCGTACGTTGATGATCCTCGACGGCATCGAGCGGATCGAAGCATCTGCCGAGGCCCGACTGGGTTGGCTGCCGCCTGAACTCCCGGCCAACCTTAGGTTGATCGTTGCTGCGGCGCCCGGCGACGACTGCAGAGTGCTCGAATCGCGCGGCTGGGCCGTCCACGAAGTCCCGGCCTGGCCGGTCGCGGATCGGCATCGCTTCATCGAGACGTTCCTGTCTCGTTACGGCAAGCGGCTATCGCCTGGCTCGCAGCGTCGAATCGCTGAGCACTCGCGCACGCAGAGCCTGTTCTTCCTACGCACACTGCTCGAGGAACTCAGGCTGACCGGCGCCTTCGCCTCACTGGAGACCGACGTCGATCGTTATTTGTCCCGCGAGTCGGACCTCGCGTTGTGTGAGGAGGTCCTCCGCAGAATCGAGGCCGACGATTTTCCGACGAGCGGTGTGATGCGCCGGCTTCTCGTTCTCATCAGCAGCGCGCATGACGGTCTGACCGAAGCGGAACTGCTCGACGCTGCCGGATCGGCGGACGTTCGCGCCTCGCCGCTCCTGTGGGCGCGCCTCCGCACGTCTCTCGGCGACGCGATCATCGAGCGGTCCGGCACGCTCGCCATGATCAACCCCATCTGGAGAGACGCCGTCCGGACACGGTGCATCACGAATGCAAACATGTTGAGGGCCACAGCCGCCCGTCTTGCGTCCATCTTTGAGCGCGCGTCACTACTTCGGCAGGTGCAGGAACTCCCGTGGCACTACATCGCCGCGCACGATCGCCAGGCCCTTCGCACGCGGCTCGTCGACGCCGATTTCCTCGAGGCTGCCTGGCTGTCCGCACCACACGATCTACAATCGTGGTGGTCAACAGCTTTCCTCAACGACCCCGCCGGTGGACCACCAGTACTCGGTGCGCTCGCGAAGAGGACGGCACACCGAATCGTCGGAGTGCTGATGCGACGCGGCGGCGCCGCAGATATCGCCGTCACCATCGCCACGGCCGATGCTGAATCCGCGCAGGAGACCGGCGACCGGACACGGCTCGTCGCAGCACTCGCCGATCTCGCTCTCGCGCAGCGGGCGAGCGGTGGGCTGAACGCTGCTCTCGCGACGCTGCGACGGCTGGAGCCGCTCTGCCGGCAAGAGGGCAATCAAGAGGCGCTGCGCATCTGTCTGGGCAATCAGGCAGTCGTCCTCAAGGAGCTCGGCGCAAAGGACGAGGCGCGGAACATCCTCGAGCGGCTCGTGAATGCGAGCCGGGCACCGCTCGATGAGCCCACCCTCGCCTCGGCGCTTCTCAACCGTGCGGATCTCTTGATGGACGCGCGGCCGGCCGACGCGCTCCTCTCGCTGCGTGAGGCCGAGCGGCTGTTCCGGTCGCTCGGCGATCGCGATGGCCTTGCCGCCGCGCTCGGCAACCTTGCTGCCCTCGAGTACCCATCCCACCGTCGTCGGGCGTTGCTGCGCCAGGACGAGGAGCTGGCGATTCTAACAGCGCTGGGCCATCGCGCAGGCGTCGCCTTGGCCTGTGCACGTCATGCGAGCGTCGCCGCGCGTTCGTTGGACATGGACCGCGCGCTCGAACTATGTCAGCGGGGACGTGCTACCGCCGATAGCACGATGCCGGAAGCCATCTTCCGCTGCCTGCTCGTGGAGGCCAGCGTGATGTTCAACCTCGGCATTGCAGACCAGGCTCGCACGCTGCTGTCACAGGCGTTAGCGCTTGGTCGGGTGCATCCGAATATCGACGCGAGCGAGGCGTCAGGCCTCGCCCGGCGCCTCGGCGTCTTGCATTGACCGCCCTGGATTAGAGTGCGGGACATGCACGCTGGGACCGGACCTCATCGAGCTGGACCCCCAGTGCTCGCCGCAGGCGCCGCGCCTCCGTCGTTTCGGTCATGAATCGCCTGGTCAGATCGTCGAGCCTGGTTAGTTCGTTGCTGACGTTGTCCACCGGCGCGATCGACGATTCCCAGGGCTTGCAGCTGTGGTCCCAGACCGCATCCGTCGGCAGGGACCGGCTGTTGAGCGAGCCTTGCAGCACGCCGACGCACTGGTCGATGCGTGTGCGAAGGCGGTCGACGAGAGCTCTCGACTGGCTCGTCGATGCTTGGACCTCCTCGAGCGCCGCTCTCACAGCCATCAGCCTGCGAGCCAGCATCATTTCGAGCGCGCCTGGATGCGCATTCCACCTTGGCGTGCGACTGATGGCGGCGCCGGGCGCGGTGGCCGCGGCGAGATCCGGCAGCCGCTCGATGGGAAACTGCACGCCCATTTTTTCCGCGAGCGCGACGCGGAAGAGCCGCTGGAGTAATGTGAATTGGCGCATCGTCTCGAAAATGTCGCGATCGGCGGTGGTCCGCGCGACATTGCTCACGACCGCCTGACCGATCGTCTGCTTCAGCTGCGGAAACTCCCATGGGTTTTCGTCGTTGTACGCGGCGGCATTCTCGTTGCCACCGAGGAACGCCGGCGCTGTCGTGAACGACACCTGCAGCATGAAGTCGAGCGGGTCGAGCGCATCGGTCGAGGCACCGTGTGTGAGGAAGCGAAGATCTCGATCGAGCTGATACGTCCGCTCGCGAACGCCGCTCCAGACGATCGACTCGGGCGGGGACGCGTACCAGTGCGTGCTCTCGGTCTCAAACCGGGCGGTTTCCGAGTCGAACCGCCGTCGCACGCACTTATCAAACGCCTCGAGCACGGTACTCGGCCTTGCCGCGCACGATTTCATCGCCGATACAATTTTTTCATCGTAGAACTGGGGCTTCGCCACGACCGGCGATCCGGCCGACGACGTCAGCCACGCAGGATCGTTTAACGCTTGCTGAGACGCTGCCATCTGGCGCGAGTCCGACAGCAGCGCGCGCGCCTCGCTGACCTCGGCGGCAAGCGCTTTCTGGATCGGCTCGCCTGACGCGGCGTACCCGATCATGAATTGAGCGGCCCAGGCCCGACGATACAACGCCTGCTGGCTCTCGACCTGCTGCACGGCGCGCTCGCGGGCGATGTTCCCGTCAGTGAAGCGGTCGACGAAGCGATCGAGCTCGATAGCGCGGCAGCCGAGGGCGGAGTCGAGCAGCGCGGGATGCAGCAGGATTTTGAGTTCGGCCAGAGGCGCCGCCGTTACCATAGTTACGGTCACCGGACGGCCATCGGCGGCATATGCGAGCGCGTGGTGAACCAGCGAAGGTCGATACGGGCCGAGGTTGAAGATCCGGCCATCCTGACGTGTCAGCGTGAGCACGACGCCGGCGTCGGTGATGCCCCAGGACATCGCGCGGAAGTCGAGTGCAGGCGCGGCGCCCGGTTCCATGCCGATCAGAACGCCGCCAATCCTCGAAAATCCCCGCAGCGCTGCGAAGCTCCGAGCGCGCATGAAGCTTTGCGCGCCTTCGGCGGCGAACCTGGCTGCCATCTGGCCGGCTGATTCGGCGGCTTCGGATATCACCCCCGCCGAAGGCACGCGGACTCGCGCCGCTTCGTCGATCGCCGCCGTGACGCGGGCCCGCGACGTGGACAGACCACGATCGCTCTGAGAGGGGAACCAGTCCTCAAAGCTCGCCAAGGCGTCGGTTCCGACACGTCGTTCCCGGTTCAAGTCCGAAACGACCGATTCGGCGACGCGTGTATTGACATGGGGCTCCTCCTTCGGCAGCAAGGTCGGCGGCCGGCTCGCGAGAGCCTGCGGTACTACGGCCTGATCCCGCACGTGCGACGTGAACCTCTCGCTTTCCACGCTCGTCCAGAACTGATGTCCGGAGTCGGAGGCCACCACGGAGCTGGCATCGGCAACGCTGCCGCCTCTGGCGAGGTGGGCCATGTACTCCGCCGACTTGATTCGGTAGAGCCGATTCACAGCGTCGTGACCGATCGCGACGTCGAGGTGGCGGGCCGCTTGCGCCAACGGCCCCTCTCCGGGCGCGCCGTCGAGCGCGACGCCTACGAGGCGGTCAGTCAGGAATCGGCCGTAGTCGTCGATCGATGCCGCCTCCTGGAAGGAGTGTCCGGCCTGATGGGCCGCAGTCCGCATTCGCGTCCAGACGGCCGGCTGCTCCACACGTACCCTCTCGAGGTCCGCCCGGATTCGGCGGCCGACTTCGGTGCGTGGGCCCCGCTGACCAACGGTTCGGTCGAAGTCGTCAAGCACCTGTCGCTGCAGTGCCGTGGTCTCATTGGCGGCGCGCGCGCTCGGCGCCGTTTCCACCGATGACGGTGCGTGCTCGGCGCGAGCACGGAGAATCGCCTGGCGCACAGCGCGCGTCCGCAACGACACGCCGACACGCGGTCCGATCGAGAGCGCCCGCACATTGCCGAGCGCGTTCTCGAACTGCGAACTCAGAATGTCAAGCGCCTCGGCATCGTCGCCGCCGTTCGCGACGGTGGTCGCCGTCGCCTCGTTCTGTGCCCGCTGCCAGGCGGCTTCGGCCTCCCGCACACTGGACTCCACGCGGAGCCGGTCAAGCGCCACCACTCGCGATTCGGCGTACGAAGTGGCCACCACGGTTTGCAGGCTGAGGAGCGATGGAACGAGGAGGATCAGGCTCGCATAACTGACCAGCCGGGCGCTTCCGCGCATTGAGGTCAGCAGCCCGCGGCTGACGAGCATCAGCTGGAACCGCTCCTTCCAGTTCGCGGGAGGAGGCATGAGCACCTGGTCGACGTCGAACCGCAGGGTCATGCGCCGCCGCACATCCAACGCGAAGCGCTGCTGAGCAAGCCGGGTCAAGTGCGTCTCGAGTTCCTGGGTCTTCGGCGCCTCACCCGCCTGATGCGCACGCTCCAGCTCAGAACGCAGCTTAGCCATGACTGCCTCGATCTGGCGCATCGGGTCGTCTGAGGGCAGCTCGTCGGCGGTGCCCTGCTGCAACTGTTGGGCGATTTTCGTGAACTCCTCATCAAAGACCGTGTTGAAGGCGTTGACTGCCCGCACTCGGGCGTGTCGCCGCGACAGCATGACCAGCGCCAGAGCCGCAAGGCCCGCCAGAAAGGCGCTCAAGCCCGGTGAGAAGAAGGAGAGTGCCTGTTGGACGCGCTGAACGCGATGAATAGCGGCGCCAAGCGACGTCGCAGTGACGCCACCGCCAAGCGACGCCCCGAACAATGCCAGATACACGAGCCCGCTCGCCAGCACCGCGAGCAACAAAACGGTGCGCAGGACATAGAGTCCGGCCAACGTCACGAATACGGGGAGGCTGGCCGCCGTCCGATCGATACGCACCCGCTGGTCGGCTCGTGGAATCAGCCACCAATGGACGATGATCAAGCCGCCAAGACTGAGGATCACGAACGACGAGAGAGTCATGCGTAGCTCCTTGGCCGTGAGCCGCAGTCAGTCTTTCGGGCGTGAAGGCTGGCCGGCTCGCACGTTGTGATGAACGCGCGCCCGCTGGCGGTTACACGGGATAACGTGTCAGTCGTCGTTTTGGAACACTCGGGCAAATCTCGGATACCTTCCCAGGACACTCGGGTGCTCGACGCTAAGGACAGCAATCGCAAGGTCGACATCGCGGCGCTCCCACCGCCAGTCGGCGGGAACGAAACACTGCCATGCAGACCCGGCGAGCACCGATCCGACATAAATTCGTGGGCACTCGGTTCGTGTGATCAAGGTTTCACCAACATAAGCCGAACAATCGTGACGGCCGTTGACTGTTAGACGGCCGCACCGCCGCACTTTCTCACGCCTGACTGCTACGCGTGCCGGTTGGAAGCCGCGGGCGCCCGTCGTCTTGCATTCTGGCGGTTAAGGCAGGCGGCGATCACGAATTCCTCACTCCGCGCCCAACCGCGGCCAACGTCGTACTCCTCACCCTCCGCTTCAGCTCTCACCGGAGTAGACGCGAGGGAGAGCCGTCGCGACGGACGCCAAGCGTGAGGCTGGTCACCGCCGATCCGTGATTCGGATCACGTCGGCTCTGGTGGATATCAAACGTTGCGCGACTTTGGTGCGCCGGTCACTGATGTTGTCGGAGAGGATGGCTGGCGGCTGGCATCGCACGACGGTGATGCGGTTTTGTCCCCGGAAGTCCACTCGTCGCAGCGGAGCCATCGAGCGGACTGGCGCTGGCGGTGACACCATTGGGCCCAATCCGGTCCTGTGCGACAACTCGATCGATGCGGCTACGCGGCCTCGCGGTAGTAAGAATTCAGCAGGCTGCCAAGTCGCTGACGGTATGTCACTTCGCCTGTGCCCATTAGGGCCTTCGCCGCGACGATCTCGTTGCCCAGGCCCTGGTGCGGTGTTCTTCATGGTGATCGTCGACAAATTCTTGCACCGCTGTCCGGAGCTGCCCCGGGCCGTGCAACACCATGCAGCCTCTCGAGATCTGATTCGGCGTATGGCCGCGGAGAATTGTCTCTGGGGAGCGCCGCGGATCCACGGCGAATTGCTGAAGCTCGAGATCGTCATTTCGGAACGGACTGTCTCGCGCTATCTGCGCCACCGCCCGACGACCCGGTCGCAAACCTGGTGGACATTCTTCGCGAACCACTTTGGTGGCCAGGCATTCTCGCCTGTGAGGTTCGCGGATGCGAACGATGAGGCGATCGCCGTCGACGCCTCTGACGTGTCGTTTCGCCCAGCTCCGTCGATTGATGCGCCACGCGCGTCCATTCACGGGCCGAACTTCGATTGGGGCCGTTCGCTCCTCGTCCTTCGGCGCGCGTCTCGCCCAACATCACCTTCAGGACCGTACACGAGCGCGACAAAGCGGCGGCCGTGACCCTCCGCGGCAGTGGCGTTGCAACCAGCCCTCACGGCGTCAGCGTCGACTCCTTTCATGCGGGCCGAAAGTCACTTCACGATCAACCGCAGCGAGATCAATGTGCCCGCGCGTGCTCGACCATCTGCGTCATGAGCTGCGATTCCGGTGGGCAATCGAGTTCTGAACGTTGTCGCAGGACCGACACTTCGTTCAGTCTCGATTTCCACCCGATCGGAATAATGGGGACCCACAGGTGGGCAACTTTCTGATCGGCTGGCTGAAGGTGCTGCGCTGCAACGCTTGCTGGAGATGGAACGCTTGGGCGCGTTCCTGGTGAAGCATCGCGACGGCATCGCAGCGTACTGCTTCCACACCGTCCCTCGGCGTCGTCGAATCCCTGAATACGACCATCAAGGCCATCCTGCGTCGCGCCCGCGGCATGCGCGACGAAGCCATGCTGCTCTGAACTCAAGTGGGCGATTGCGCATCCTGTTCGCTCGGCGCCCGATCTCAAACGGTTTCTGCAGCTCCGATGAGCGGAATTCGCACGAGTCATCATGGTCCTTTCGTGACCGAAAAGATGTGTGGTCGATGTCGCCGTCTTCTGATGATGTCGTGAGGGTACTGAGCGCTGCGGAGTGGACACCGCGAACGCCCACAGGGAACGTATCGCCGGCGCAGCGGGCCGACGAGCCGCTGTCGCGGCTCTACCAGGAAACGTGTCTCTTGACACCATCGACGTCGTTAAAGATGTCCGTGCGGACGGCTCGGTAGAATCGCACGCGCGTGTCATGCGAGAATCGGCTCGCCGGTACAGGAACCGCTGACTAGTTACATCAAGCGGTAGAATGCCGCGGGAGCTGCGCATTTTCAGCCGAGCCCGATCCATCAACTCGACCAGATAGCCTCGGGCGAGTCGAGCATTCAAGGCTGTTTTGTCCAGTACATCGACGAGCTCGAATGCTTGCTGTTGAGGTCCCCCGTCTTCGGTTGAAAGTATCGCGTGAGGACCGGCACGTAGTCGTTCGGTAATCGAGCAGGCGCAGCAAATCGACGATCGATGCCTTCTGAAGATCGGCGATAGACACCGGCACCTTCAGCATCGAATCGCCGAACCAGCGGCGTAACAGTTCGGGCGTCAGGTCTACCTTGGCAACCGCCTCATTCGCATGCGAACCCTGGTTGTCGCCGAACGCGAGGCGCCAACCGTCGAGCAGCGCGCGAACTTCGGTTTGCACGTCGCCGAACAGGTCCGTCCGCGACTCAAGCCAGTTCGCGAATGTGGCTATGGCTGGGACTTTCGGACCGATCGTCGATGCAATGGCGCTCGTCGACAGCTGCCCGACGAACTGTTCGATCGGCAGGCCAGGTGGGCGTGTTCCCGTACCAGGCGGAGGCAGCTCCGCAGGCTCATGCACACTCTCGACGAAGGATCCGCCGAGCCCGAGTGAGCCGATCGGCCAATGCGGCGATCAAGTACAACCGGGTAGACCACCATGTCGTCGCCAGGTCGATTTTTAGTGCGCGTTGGCGATCTCCTGCCGCGATGATGGCCTGCATGATGCCGTTTTCTGCAGTGGTATCGCGCGCGACGCCAGCCATCGGATCAAGCGCAGTCGCCGCCTGCAGATCGAGTTGAGCGGTAAGGCCCGCCGTCGTGACCGCGGCGCTGACCCGCGCCTCGAGATCGGTCGGCGTCGTGAACCACGACACGACGCGCTCTTTTTGCCGCTGCAGTCGGAGGGCGCGAATCGCATCAGCGTTCGCCGGGGCGTCCTGTCGCGCGACGTCGAACCCGTCGATCAGGTGCGGCGGCCACGGACAATGTTCGTCCAGTGGGAACGCCATGATTGGCAGTTTGCGCTCAACGGCGCGCAAGTACTCGTAGTGCGTGATCGAGGTGTCCCCGTATTTGGCATCCGCGACGGCAATCGGCGGCTGTGCAGGCATACCTGATGTAGCGGCCTTTCCGGGAATATACCCGTAGCGCCACGCGAATACGCCGACATACGCGTCGCTGCGGTCCACCATGTCAATCACTTTGCTGAGCGGTGCTGTCGAAGCGGCGATGATGTCTTCCATAGCGAGGCCAAGCTGGCGCAGCACCCGTATCGCTGCGGCCCGATGCTCCTTCAGATCCTCGAACGATGAAGATACGAAAATGCGCATGATGGCATCCTTGCTCATCGTAGGCCGGACAAGAACCGATCGTGCACCGGCACGTGCCCTGTGATCCGGAGAGGGCGCAAGCGTTGATGGCCGTGCGTCGCAAACGCTAACACGGGGCCGATAGCCCGAGATGGAACGACCCTGTCAAATTAGCGTGTCGCGCGACGCCGCCGTGTCTTGGTCGTTTTCCGTCTGAACGTAATGTCTAGTCCAGCGCGGCGAGCCGGCCACCTTCACCTTTTGCCAACGGCTCACCACATTGCGTCCGCGAATTGCAACGTTCGTGTCCGTCTAACAGTACGCGAATTCGGTGTCAGCGCTGACGGGCACGGTTTACAGCCTTTCAGATGGCTAACGAGTGTCGCTTTCGCAGCGCGGGTTTCGCGAGGCACGAGCTCGTCCACTGATTGTCGTACTTTTGTATGAGGACGGCACGCCGGTGACGTATCGCATTCATCGGGCTGTCGGAACGCATCCGTCGGCAACAGCCTCGAGGAGTCTTTCGTCGGCGCCTGAAGTGCCTGGCATGTTCACCGATATCGATACGACGCGGTTGTGCGGGAAGCGTCCATGCCACATACAAAGATGCGAAGCGACGGATCAAGCGTCACGCGTTCGATTCAGAATTCGAGTAAACGCTCGATGACACTGGAGCCAGCGTCCGCAGCAACGATGGAAAGGACTCATCTTGCTCAGGGTATTGTGGTGGTCGCTGTAACATCAACAGCCGCAACAGTTATCGTTTCTAGAGGGACATCGGGATTCTCGGTGCTCACGCGGCCCGCGCGTGACCCCTTCGCGATCTTTATCAACCACCGCGCTTTCTCGTTGACGACAGACTATCCAGGACGGATAGTGACGACTCCCACTCGAACCCTTTAGAGCACCGTCATTCGGGGAACGGCGCGGCGCTGTTCGCGAGCCGGACGAGCGGCATGTGGTCGGGCGGCATCTCGAGCAAGGATTGTCAACTGACACGCACCATGACGCACACCCTGTTGATCATCATCGTCGCTGTGGCCGCGTTACTGCACGCGCTGTTCATGCTGTGTGAGTTGTTCTCGTGGTCCTCGCCGATTTTGCTGCGTCTAGCCACGAAGAGCCAGAAACTGCCGACGGGACCCGCTCTAGATGCAACGCATCGCGATCGCGTCGCGGCCGCGACGGCGCTGCCGCCGGACCAGGCATGGACCGCGCCGCAGGCACAGCTGGTCGCGACGATCGTTCACAACGCCGGCATCTACGACGCGATTGTCGCGGGCGGACTCGCCTGGGCGGTGCTGTCGGATCCGCTCAACCTCGACGTCGCACGCGTACTGCTGGCCGGTGCCGCGCTGGCAGGCGTGTTCGGCACGATTACCATGCCATCGCTGCCGCCTGTCCTTCAGGCGCTGATCGGCCTCGCTGGCCTCGCGATTTCCTGGTTCGTGCCGGCGTCGTAATTGGAAGGAGACGACGATGACGCAACTACTGCGGCCTTCGAATATGGCGGCGACAAGTACGCGGTGGAGGTGTATCCGCCGATGATTTCCAGTAAGAGTCCGGCGGTCGTGATGCTTCACGGCACGGATGGTATGGGCGGACAGTCCGGACCCTTGATTCGACAGTTCGCGGAGCGGGTCGCTGGTGCCGGTTTCGCGGTGTTCATCCCGCACTACTTCAACGCCGCCGACGGATCCGACACCGACAAGATTCGAATGCGTGTGTGCTGTTCATTCACCTGCGGGACCGCGTGGCGCGGTTATGGACGCCCTTACCTGCGCTGTCGCGCGGCAGTAGGGAATGTATCTCTCGACAAAGGAGAAGACGATGGAGTTCGTCGGCCGCTCAAATCCGCTTACAAGCAATGGGATGGCGACTGTTGCGACCAACTTGTCAGTTGGCGTTCAGGAACTGTGGACAGTCCTGAATGTCGAGACATCCGGCTGCGGATTCCTTCCGGACCGACGGCCCGAAATTCTTTACGAGCGCCACATATTTCACCGGCTCACAGGTGCTCGATTTGATGATGGAGATCTAAGTGATCCGACGGCGGGCGGGTACGGCGCCGGTGGTGCACATCAGTACGATCGCCTGGCCGCGGCGATGAAACTCGACCGTGGAGCCGCCCTCCAGAGCGCGTCGTGGGGGCTCGGTCAGGTCCTCGGCGAGAACTTCAAAGTCGCAGGTTTCCCGAGCGTCGACGAGATGATCCAGGCGATGAGCGACTCAGAGGACACTCAGTTGGTCGCTGTGGGCGCGTTCATTGTCGGCAATCGCCTCGACCGGGCGCTTGCAACGCACGACTGGGCATCGTTCGCTCGTGGGTATAACGGGCCGGCCTTTGCGACCAATTTATACGACGTGCGCCTGCGCGGCGAGTTCCAGAAGCTCTCGGCGGGCGTTTTACCGAACCTCGACATCAGAGCGGCGCAGCTGTTCTTGACGTTCCGCGGTTTCCATCCGGGTCCAATCGACGGTTTCGTCGGACCGCGAACGCGTGCCGCCCTCGTGGCGTTTCAACAGCAGAATAACTTGTCTCCGACGGGTCTGGTTGACGACGATCTCCTCGAAGTGCTGACGCTGTGACCGTCATGTCGGCGTCACTCGAGAAGAAGGCTTTGCGCAGTTCCAACAAGATTGAAACTGCGGTGGCCCTACAGCAGCCTATTTGCCGGCATCCGCATCGTCAATCCAGTGAACAGGGGCCGAACGCTTAGTACGGAGAGTCACGCCGCTATCAGGCGCTCGGATCGGAGTCCCGATATGCAGATGCACAAGCTTCGAACGCTGGTCACAGGAATGGCGCTGGCCTTGGCGGTTTCCGCTGGCGCCCGGGACGCGAGTGTGCCGTGCACGGCCCGCGACGGCCACAACGGCAGCGCGTTGTGCCTCTCTCTTCAAGTCGCCGACGGCCAGCTAGCGGTCAAGGAATTCGTGTTCAAGGCGAACAATTCCTACGCGGCTAGAGCCGTCGGCGACGACTTCGCCGCCGAGGCGAAGCTGGCCATCGACCGTTTGCCAAAGCCGTGTGCGCTGGTGATGACGCCTGAGCACCTCACGCGGTACCGAGCCGCTCCGGCGCAGGATCAGGCGGCCCAAGCCGTCTGCAATTTCTCGGGACCGTGGACGGACTTTCTTCAAAAGTTGATGACCTGGGCGGCCACCATCGGACGCCAGGAGGAAGCCGCGAACGTGCTTTCCGAAACAGGCCTGCTCAGGCCACTCGTGACACTGTCGGAGCACACGCCCCTGATCTGGCCGGATACGAACGAGGGGTTCACGGCTCTGTCGGGAATCGTCACCTTCTTGGTGGCCGACCGGTTCGATCCGCGAAGCGATGACACGTTCAAGATCGAGATTCGCAACCTGCGCGACGCCGAGATGCAGGCGCGGCGGATTGCCGCGCTCCGCCGATGGCTGGCGCCCCTCCGCCAAACAGTGTTCTGCCACGCAAAGATACGCGAGCGCATTCTTGCCTTTTACAAGAGCATCGGCGTCGCCGCGGACATCGAGCAACTGGACGTGAAAACACCCTTCGTCATCGTGTCGGAAAGGCCGGCTCCGTGACACTCACGCTGCTGCTGACGCTTGCGGCCGCGGCTGCGGAGCCGGTGATGTGTTCCGCAACCGACGGCATCAGCCGGTACTGCACCATGCTGAAAATCATGGACGGCATGACGGTCGCAGTCAGCGATGTGGCCGTGTTGACGCCCGCGGGCGGGAGCTTTCCGGCAGGGTCGAAGGAGGCGCTCGACGCGTTCCTCGACGATGCGCTGACGAAACTCGAGAAGCCGTACCGGCTCGCGCTGACAGACAAGGAGAAGGCCGAAGACGATGCCGGAACGTTGCCGGATGTCGACGGATTGCTCTCGAACTTGCGCAGCTTCGTTGGTTCGATCAGTGATTACTTCGGCGTGTTCGATCAGTGGTGCAGCAAACGAGGCGGGTGTCTCAGCCGTCCGGATGTGATCCTTTCTGATGCCGGCCTCTACAGAGTCTTCTTCACGCTTCAGGAGGGGCCGCTGCTCCCCGCGCCGGAATCAGAGACTTTTGTTGACGCGACCAACGGCCGTGTCGTGTTCCGTGTGCCACCGCCGATGAACCTGAGACCAGAGGATTTGCGGATCTCGAACCTCACGGCGCCGGCGGCCTCGAGGCGAGTCAACCAGCTTCTCAGCCGACTGAACGACCTGCAGGGTGCGTTGTGGCACCGCGCCATCGTCGTCGGCCGCGTGCGCGACTTCTACGACGAGCTCGGGCTCGATCCGGACGTGCGTGTCAGCGTCGACACGCCCCGGCCGTCGATCTCGATCCTGGAGGGCACGACGATTCGCGGAATCGCGTTCCCGTTCGGGTTGCCGGCCAACCGTAGCAAGTCGAGCACGGAGCCGGACTGGGACAAGGTCGATAAGTCGCTGTATGCGGTCCTCAGCGATCGCGACTTTCGAGAGGGATATCTGACGCGCAGGGCCGCGGTTCGCCAGAAGCTGGACGGCTCGCCGTCGCCGGTGCTCAGCTTCACCGATGATCTCGGCATTCAGCCGAACCAGGCGCCGTTGCTCAACCGGCTGCGGCTGCCCGTCCAGCAGCTGCTGCTGCAGCAGAACGGTTTTGCGCTGAGCGTCAGCAGTGCGACTCGTGAGTTTGTGAACGGCGATGAGTTCTCGTTCGCGTACTGGCGCCTCGAAGATTTGCAAGACGAGCCGCACAAGCAGGACGCAGTGCCGCCGGCCCCAGCGCCCGCTGACGCCCTCGGCCGTGTCGATCCCCACAGCGCCGAGTCGTCGCCGCATCCCTCGTTTGCCTCACGGCCGCCCGCCCGTGTGGACGCCGTCCCCGCGTACTGCAATGACGCTCCGCGCCTGGGCGAGAAGAACTGGTTCGTCGGCGGTGGCGTCCAGTATCTGCCGGGACAGGGGGTTCGCTGGTTTGGCCTCGGACAGCGCTCGAACCTGCGCGTCCCGTTCGGCGATGCCAGCCTGTCCGCGCAGGCCGGTCAGGGCGGCACCGGAACGCCGCTGGCCACTGGCAGCCTCGCATTCGATTATCTGTTCTTTCAGCAACTGCATCGGCGCCTCGCCGCGCTTGCAAGCGTGGGCGTCGACTCGGCGGCCAATCGCATGATTGACGCTCGAGCCCTCGACGAACAGCGAACGGGCAGCACGCTGCGCGTCGAGCTCGAGTTGTTTCGCGATCGCGGCGGGCATCTCTTGAAAGTGTTCGTCGAAGGGCGTCAGCAGACGGTGGCGCTGTCGACGGCTGGCGTCGATGTGCGGAGGGCTGATCTGAGGGCGGTCGATTTCGGCGCGACACACCTCTACCAGTCGACTGACACGCCGTACCCGTGGACGCTACGGCTGGAGCCGCTGCTGCGTATCGCGCCCGCGACCGACGACCTGCGTTCGTTCACCCGCGGAAGCATCGCCGCGCGGTTCCATCGCGTGCTGCCGCGCGGGTTCGCGGCCGATCTGGGTGGCCAGCTTGCCGGCGCGAGCACGAACACGCCCGACTTCGAACTGTGGTCACTCGGCGGTGCGGACACCGTCCGAGGATTCCGGCGTGACGACGCACTCGGCCAGCGGATGTGGTGGACGCAGAGCGAGCTCTGGACGCCGTTCCCGATCGCCTCGAACGATTTCCTGAAGAAGAGCGTCAAGCTGGCCGGTTTCGTCGATGTTGGCGGTGCCTGGCGCGATGGCGACGCAGCGGCATCCGGCGTGCGCCGCGGGGTGGGTCCCGGCGTCCGCGTCCTCTACGGCCCGGTCGTGTTGCGCGCCGACTGGGCGCACGGATGGGGCGTGGCCGCGACGGGACCGAGCCGAGGTCATTTCTATTTCACGGTGACAACCAATCTCCCCTTCTAAGGAGCGACCATGAGCACCTTCCGGTTGGGAACCTTCGATCTCGATGCCAACGGCACCGTCGCACAAGGCGGCAAGTGGACGACCACGCCGGACAACCGGATCCTGGTCGTGCCCGCCGGCGGCAGCCAGCAGACGTTCGACGCGGCGTGGCGATTCAACGGCAACAATCAGCTTGTGCTGCAGTCGGGCGGCGCCGATCTCTTCAATTTTGGCGCCGACACGTCGGTTACGCCCCGATTTGAAACGCGCAACTCGGTCCTGCGCGTCACCCCGAACATCCTCAACCCGTTCTCGTTCGAACTGCGTGGTGAGTGGGGGCTCACGGCGAACCACGATCTCGAGTTCACGCCACTTGGCGGCGCGCTTTCCACGATCGTCGGATTCATCAACTCGCCGGAGGGCAAGTTCATCTTCTTCTTCGCGGACAAGGCACGGCCGCTGCTGAAGCAAAAACTCGGGTTCGCCGGCGTGTGGAGGTCCTCGACTGCCGGCGAGGGTCAGCTCGCATTTGATTTCAGGCGCGAAGACGGATCGATCGACACGTTCGAACTGCCTGGCAAAGTGTCGGTCAACAAGACGACCAACCAGCTGCGCTACGAGTACCAGAAGGGCGGCGTCCAGGCGATCGACTTCGAGGGCACGCTGATCGTCAGCGAGGACCTGACCATCAGCTACCACCTTCTGCGCCGGACCTCGTCGACCGGCGAAGTCGTCTCGGGCGAGACGACGCTGAGTTTCGGTGCGGTTTACCAGAAGAACAATTTCAGCGGCGAGCTGGAGCTCACCCTGACCAAGGCCGACGGCTCGGCCAGCACCACGACGTTGACGATCGCAGGCAATTTCGTCGGCGTGCTTGGCAAGACCAACGTCGCGGTAGGATTCGCGTTCAGCCAGGTTCGCGAAGGGCAGACGGTCAAGACGACGTTCGCCCTGGCCGGCCGTGTCGAGTTTGCAGCAGGCCAGGTTGTTTTTTCCCTCAAGGCTACTGGCGGCGCGACGCGCCAGATCGCGCTCGACGTGGGCGCGCAGATTCGGCTGGGCCCGGCGGGCGTCGATGCCCGGCTGCACGTCGACTTGGGCGCCGGCGGCATCCAGAGCGTGACGTTTCTTCTCGGCGTCAGCTTCTGACGTCGCGTATGCGGAAAGGACTGAGCGCGACCCGGCTCGGATTGGCTTGAATCGCCCACACTCGCAATTCGCATGAACAGGCAGCCGCAAGATGATGATCACTGCGATCCGGCGGTTCCTGAAGCGGGAGAAAGTTGGGCCGCCGCCGCGACGCGGATACGACGCCTTTATCTCCTACAGCCGGAGTGCCAGTGAGCCGCTGGCCGGCGGGCTCGAGCGCGGACTACAGGTCATCGCCCGGCCTTGGTACCACGTCGGCGGCTTGCGCGTATTTCGCGACCGGACCGGACTCGGCGCAACGCCCGACCTCGCGAGGACGCTGTTCGAGCACATCCGGGCATCGAATTTTCTCGTCCTGATCGCCTCGCAGCGCGCGGCCGCCTCTCCATGGGTCGATCAGGAGCTGCGGCACTGGTTCGACACGCTCAAGCGTCCGGCGGACAAGGCAGTGGTGGTGCTGAACGACGGCGACATGCCGCGCTGGGACAGTGTGACCGGCGAATTCGATCGGGCGACAACGGGCTCGCTGCCGCCAGCCTACCTTCGGAATTGCCGCATCGAGCCAGCTTTCGTCGACATGCGGTGGATCGACGAGACGAAGCCGGCGCCGACGCTGAAGGACGCGAGATTCCTCGATCAGATCGCCGCCGTGGCGACGCCACTGCTCGGCAAGGCCTCAAAGGACGAGGTCATCGGCGACGAGATGAAGCGGCGGAAGAACGTGCGGACGGTGATCGCCGCGACCGCCGTCCTGATCGTGGCGCTCGCCGGCGCGTTCCAGTGGCAGCACGACAAGCAAGTGCACATCACCCGCTCCGAGGCATGGGCGAAGCGCGCGGGCGAGCTGACGCGCGACAATCCCGACCAGGCGCTGCTCTTCGCACTCGAGGCAACCGACGCCTATCCCACCGACAACGCTGCCCGTGCGCTCCTTTCGGCGACTATCAGGAGCGCGAGGCTCTTGGGAATCGCCCGCGGCCATACCAGACCGATCACCACGCTACAATTCGTCGGACCGTCAACGCTTGTTTCGGCCGACGAGGCAGGGGAGGTCCGCCAGTGGGTGGCTGATCGCCACGCGGGCGTCATCGAGAGACGGCCAGCGCTTTCGCTCGGCGTCGTGTTTCCTAAAGACGAGAGCACAGACAGGGTCCCCAAGGTAAAGACGACGGTCGTCGTCGCCCCCAACGGGCAATGGTTGCTCGCCGTCAACTCGGCAGAGGGCCAGGAGGACACTATATCGGAGAGTCGCGCTGAGATGGTTGGCCTCGCAGGGACACCGCCCCCACTGCCTCCCGATCTTGCTCGATCCTTCCGACAGATGCGCGACACGATTGATGTCTTGCCTGACAGCAATCGCCTGACTCTTTTCAAAGGAATCGACCAGATCAAGCGCTGGACGGTGGGTACGGCAACGACGGCCGAAACGGCGACGGCGACCGAGCGCTGTTTTGATCAGCGGGCCATCAGTCGAGATGCTTCGACCGTCGTCTGCGAGGGATTCGTCGATGACCCTCTGTCGATCTGGGATATCGTCGAGAACCGGATCATCGGAAGGGTGCCAATGGCGGAGGGCGAGCGTGCCTACGCGATGGCTGTGTCGGACGATGGCGCAGTGCTCGCAAAGGCCGCGCAAGGCGGCCTTCGGGTGGTGCCGCTCCGCCCGCGGACCTCGATCAAAGAGCAGACCGTCGCGCTCGCCGGCCGTATCTCTGTCCTTGCCTTCAGCCCTTCCGGAAAGCTGCTGGCCGTGGCGCTCGACACCGGGCGTCTGCTCGTGCTCGGCCTCGCCGGCAAAGAACTCGATCGCCGCGCGACGTTCGATCTCGGAGACACCGCGACGACGCGGCTCGCCTTCAGCCCCGATGACCTGAGAGTGGCCGCGGGAGCGCGGAGCGGAGCGATCCAGATCTGGAGCCTCGGCCACGAGTCCGCGCCGCTGATGGAGCTGACGGGCTCGCGCAGTCCTGCGGGGGTCGCAGTGTCAGCTGATGAGAGCCGTGTGGCGATCGCGAGCAGCGACGCCGGTGTCGCGCGCGTAGTTACCCGTGATCTTCAGACGGGCGGGTTGATCGGCAAGGTCGAGGAATTCAACATGCCGGTCCTCGGACTTGGATTTGCTGGCGATCGCCTCAGGATCATTGGCGAAGGGCCGCAAGGCGAACGGTGTTCATCGATCGGATCATTGTCGACAATGCTTGTCGCGACCGTCGATGCCGCCGGCGGCCCACGCACTCACGTCACGGCGTCCGCAACACGCTGTGACCTCACGGGCGCGCAACTCGCGCCGAAGGGAGTCATCACAGTTGCCGAAAACGGCGTCGCGCTGTGGCGCGAAGACACCGGCGCATGGGCGGAAATCTGGCGCCAGCCGCAAACGCTCTATACCAATCCGGAGCTGACAGCCTCGGCCGACGGTAGCCGTGTGGCCTTCGTGCCGCGTCTCCCCTGGGACACCGATCCCGACGTCAAGGTTCAGCTCTGGAGCCTGCTTGACGGCGTGCCGCGCCTGCTTTCGTCTGTCGCCCAGACGACGCCACAGCTTTCAGTTTTCCTGTCCGGCGACGGAAGTACGCTCGCTGTGCGCACCAACGCCCGCATCGATCTATGGAGGGTCGACGCGGTGGGCTCGGCGACGTCGCTTGGTGCCGTCGACGTCGGCCTGGACTACGGTCCAGCAGCGCTGGATCGGGATGGTTCCCGTCTCGCGGTTGCGCGCGAGAACGGCGCGATCGATTTATGGGATACGCGCGGGCCCCGTCTCGCCGCCATGATACCGGCTCCCGCGGCACCCGCGACCATTGCTCGGCTTGTTTTCCCGGGCCGCTACCTCCTCATCGTCGATCAGAATGGCGCTACTCGGCGTCTTGACACTCAGCCCCAGGCGTGGGTGCAGCACGCATGCTTGCTGACAGCACCACTCCGCGCCTCGGGCGTTGCATCTCAGCTCCTGGGAGAGTCGATCTCGGCGCGGGTTTGCGCAACCACGGTTCACTGATGTCTCGGTGCATCCGCTGCGCGAGATGATCAAATCGAATCCAGGAGCGAGATCTCTACACGCGCGCATGGAGGACAGCCCACAGACCGCGAAGAATAGTCGCCTACCAATTACCGCGCCAGCTTTCCGACTCTATACGTCTCGCCAAGGTGGCCGAACCGGTTTTATTGTACGCGTCTCAGAATCCATAACTGGTTCGGCCGACCGTGGCATTGATATTGCCGGATATCGGCGCCTGGCTCGCGCGATTCCTCCCACACGTCAAGGCATTTGCTGCTGTGGACCGCGACAACTTCGAAATTGTCGCCAGCGCGGACGAATCGGAATCGCTGATTGGTCCGACCGTGACACGGATACTGAACGATGCTGGCCCCGTTATCGAGGCTCTCTGCTGTGACGTCCACACATTGTTGACTGTGCCGGGCTACAAGGAGGTACTCGTTCGTTTCAGACGCCTTGAGCTGAAACTGCTGGTTGGCGCTGCCGTGACACGTAGCCTGTGCCAGGCGCCCACCCTCCTCAGTTGTCGAGGTCCACACATCGAGGCAAAGCCCGCTGCGTGCAGATTGCAATTCGTAAATTCCGTCCGGTTCAGGGTCGCCGCTCGCAGGCGTTGGAAGCCCGAGCGTGCTTTCGCGTGGAACTGGAGGCGTGTACGTGTCGAAGGTCGCGCCTGTCGAAACACTGAAGATCGGCGACTTATTTTCTGTGATTCGATCGAGCAGCCATTCTGCACCGTGTCGGTACTCGTCCCTCAATCGTGGTGATCCCGACAATGCTCTACGCGCGTAGTCTCCTGTCTTCGACGCCTGATTCAAGTGCGCGTAACCCAGGCACAGGAAATACGCAGTCAGTGTATCTGGGTACAGGCGGTAGCTCTGCTCGAACAGCGAGACGGCCGATTCCCACTGCCGCTGGTCGAACGCAGATCGAGCGTCTTCAAAAGAGCGCTCAGCAGAGCCATCCGGATTTTGTGCTGTCCCGAGGAGGCCGCCCAGCAAGAACGCGAACACTGCGATGGCATTCATGGCTTGACTCCCGGCTTCTTGAAATCAGGTTTCTCCACGCGACTAGGCACTGTGAGCTTGTCTGCGTCTTCCGCTAAACCCACACTCGATCTCAACGCAATGTCCTGATGCACGGGTTTGTCGAGGCCGATTGCAAATCCAGCCAACGCGATAGCCAACAAGACGAACAGCAATCCCGGAGATACGCTGGCCAAATCCGCTTTCGATCCGCCGATCCGTGCCGAAAACTTGAATTCGCCCTTGGCGCCAGAGGCGATCAGACCGTGCCCCAGCCGAATCGTCAAATAGGACAGAACGAAGCAGGTGATCTTCAGCGTCACGACGGCGATGACCGAGATGACATATTCCCAGTAGACGACTTCTTGTATTGACATTTCGAAGCGAGTCTCGATCATCAGCGATGCCAGGCGTAGTGGGATATGGCGTCGGCCGTCAGGTCACGCGCGGCAGCAGCGGTGAAACATGACGCCGCACAATGGATTCTCACAATCTCTCCGCATGTGCTCGCATAATCTCGTCTGATTGAAAGACGCAGCATGATCGGCGTTACGGGATCCGCATGCCCGCTTGCCAAGCCTGCGCACAGCGCAGCGTGAGCGGGCGTTCGGCGAGCAGGAATCCTGTTTGTCCCGGACGCGCGTGAAACACCGCGCCGGCGCAGCCGGTCGCATAATGGCGGGCGAATTGCCAACAGATCGCCGGGTCCGCGTACTCCGGTCCTGAGCCGTCTTCACCCATGCGCGGGGGTTCGTCGATGATGAGCGGCCGATCGCACCGTTGGTCGAACTGGATGAACGTCTGCGACGCGACGGTGTCATCGAGCGCTTTGGGAAAATCGCGCCGCGGGTGGAATTCCACAAACGTCCCGTACGGCTTGACGGGGGCTGCGTCTCCGACGTCCGAGCCGCGCGACCAGAATGTCAGGCCGGGATCCGGCAGACTCTTCGGATCGAATCCATTCTTGCTCCACTCGTTCCCGCCGCTCAGAAACGTCCCGGTCCCGCGAAGGACGTCCGCGCTGCGCGTCCATTGCTCGAGGCCGCTCTTGATGACCTGGTTGTCGGCGTAGCATGTGAAGAGCAGGTAGATCCCGTTGTCGTTCAGGAGCTTGACGAGCCGCGCGAGGGCGTCGTAATAACCGGATTCAGTCGGCTTCAGATCGAAAGAGTGGTTTTCGGTGCTCGCGCCTTGGCCGAACACTCGCCAACAGTTAAATCCGAGAGAGCGCGACTCATCGAGAAACGACTGCAGATTCTTGCCGTCGAGCAGCATTCGAAGTGCGGTGAACATGTCGTAACCTTTGAGGACGACACGCTCGCCACGGTCATTGCACAGATTGAGACCTTCGGCGTGTAACGACACTACACGCCCGGTCGCGCTCTCGCCGGGAGGCGTCGATACGGACGGCCGGCTGCGAAACGCGACGGCCTCAGGTTGCGCGTGCAGCGACGCGCGGATCTCGTCGCCGGTTTTTCCCTCCAGCGCTTGCAACAGCATGATCGCACCAATCGCGTCGTCGGTCGTCGGCGACGGCGTCAGGTAGACGTCGCGGCCGATCTCGTCGCGCGCAATGGTGCGCAGCGTGCCGAGGCCTGGCCCGGAAAGAAACTCGATCAGCCGCTCGACCGTGACATCAATCGGGAAGGTTGTGCTCATATACGTCTCGCTCCGATTTGGCGCGTAACAGGCACACAGTGAGCTTGTGCCCGTGCTAACGCTTTAGACGGCTTCGCTGAACGAAATTCGCAGGGCCGCGTGACGATACAGGACGGCCGACCGTAGCTTCACGTTATCGAGCGATGTACTCGAAGACTCTGAGACCAGCGCCCAGACTATTGATCCTCATTCGCACGGTTGTACGTGCCAGCATTACCTGGATGCACGATCAGGGCGCAGCGATAACATCAGACGGACGCCGGCAAGAAAGGCGTCGTGTCACGAGTCGCCTTTGACAGACTATTTATGCCGCTCCGTAGTCGATGAATCCCGTGTTGATGTCCGCCAGCTTGCGAGTCAGCCGATAGACGCCGCCACCCTCACGCGTGCGGCTTGCGTCTGTGTTGCCTTCGATCGTGAACAGAAGGCCCCCCGCGACTCGTTCGATGAGACCCGTGTGTGCAGTCTCATCGAAGCACCAGCACACGAAGGTGCAGCACCAGGGCTTCTGGTCAGCGGGCAGGCTCAGAGAGAAACACCAGCACGCTGGAGGTAGGCGTTGACTTCTGGGCCACTGTTCGAATTGTTGGGGTTTTCCAGCACACCCACTTGTGAACTCGCCTTCGAGAGCACCGCGCCAAGAAATCGAGATGTTGGATCGGTAACTGTGGGCACGTTGTCATGGCCGAAAAGCGCCGCCCAGGTCAGCGGCCCGACCCTGCCATCCTGTTTGAGAGGGACGCTCGCTGCATCGACGTGTCGCGCTTGAAACAGCTTGACCGACGCCGTAGTCTCTGGGCCAAAGACTCCGCTCGGATCCAGCGGACCGCAACCGCGATCAGCGCGTTGTTTCTGGATGGCGTCGATGATGCTATTGTCGCGTTCGCCTTCGGCAACGACATGTCCAGGATATGTCATATGGCTCCTTCGCTCCGGGAGTCACGGTTACTCGGAGGTCGTGTGATTGCCTTCATGTCACTTTTAGACGACCAAACGGCCGTAATCGATCGTGACGCCACGGCCGATGGCAGAATCGTGTCGATCGTCCGGACTTCTCCTACAGCCACTCTGATGCATCGCAAGTCGTCCATGCACCGCATGGGTGCTCGAAAAACGCAAAAATACTGCTGAACGGCGGGAGGCGCACATGGACACGATCGAATGGACGCCGTGGGAATCGCTCGGTCACCCCGACGGAGTGGAGATCGCGCGAGCGGTAGTCCAGCGAAATCAGGACGGACGCCTCGAGGTGTTTGCACTCGCGGGGAACCGGCTCTTCAACGTGGCGCAAACCGCACCAAACGGTCAGTTCAGAGCCGAGTGGCGTGACAAAGAGCAGCCGGCGAATGTTTCGCTCACGGCCCACGTGATAGGCCGTAACGCCGACGGACGTCAGGAGATCTTCGCAGTCGGCAGCGACGGTGGCATCTGGCAGAAATGGCAGCTTGCTCCAAACGACGGCTGGAGCGATTGGAAGGGGCTCGGTGCGCCCCAGGTGGATGTCGCCGTCACCCCGCAATTCACCGTAGGCAGAAATCAGGACGCGAGGCAGGAACTGTTCGTTGTCGGTGACGATGGAAACGTATGGCAGATTTGGCAAATCGTCGCCAATGGCGGATGGAGCAAATGGCGGAAATTAGGCCAGCCGCCGGCTGCGGTTCGTCGGGCGGATCGAATTACGATCGCGACCAACCTTGACGGACGCCAGCAACTCTTTGTCATCGGCGGTGATGCGGCGCTGTGGACGATCGCGCAGGTGGCGCCTAACGTCGGGTGGGGGGACTGGACAAGCCTGGCGAAGCCTCGGGACATCGGTTTTGCCGATCACCCGAAGGAACGCGACCTGTCCGATCCCGTTGTGGCACCCAACGCAGACGGTCACCTCGAAGTCTTTGCGCCAGGGAATGGTGCGTTTTGTAATCGGTGGCAGGAAAGTCCGAATTCCATGACTTGGCGCCACGAGGGGTGGAACGCAAAGCCGCAGCCGGCGCCGGATGTCGGCATCGTCTGCCTCGATGTCGCGTTGAACCTTGGCGGCCCCCGTACCCGGCACCTCGAAGTGTTCGCGGTAGCCGACAATGGCGAGCTGTGGCATGCGTGGCAAGTCGACCAGGCGCCAAACTGGAGCAAGTGGGACAGCCTTGGAGCGCCGGCGGCGAAGATTCGCGGCATCGAGCGTCTTACAGTCGGCGCCAATGAAGATGGCCGGCTCGACGCGTTCGTTGTCGGACAGGATGGCGCTGCGTGGCACCGATCTCAGAAGCGATAGGCCCAAGACGACGCAGCGTATATGGAGAGCGCCGATTGAGCGGCACGATTGGCGACCATCTGCTGCGAGACCCACGGAACAGCGCGTCACACCCCTCGGAGCATCGGCAGAACGGAAATCTGGACTGATCTCATCGCGACCAGACACGACGACATTCGCCGCCATTTCGCTCTGAGCGAGAGACTGTCCTTCAACGGCCACATTGGTATCCGTCTGTGGTTCGTCACGAATTGGTAACCATTCAGCTTCCTGACCAGATCGATTCGTTGTTTCAGCACCGGTCGCCTTCTCAAGCGGCACCGCAGGACTTGCACCGATTGGTCCGTCTAAGGCAAGCAGAGAGCTTCATCATGAGCACCGACTTGCCTCATTTAGTTCTGATGCGGCCTCTGGGCGCAACGTCAGCGTCCACTCAGGCGTGAAAAATGAGGGTGTATTTCGTCGACGTCGACCAAGCCCACTGACGCATCTGGATAGCCTGGCGCACGTGCAAAGGTTTTACTTGCCTTTTCGGGTAAGTCGAGGCAGGCTGCATCGCCACGCGTCAGCCAACCCGCGAGATCGATCGATGCAAGGCCGACTTGCAGTGTTGTTTGATCGGAATGCCGGACGACGCGCGAGCGTGACAGCAGCACTAGCGGCGTCCGGATGTGCCGTACACCTGTGCGCCAGTGTGTCCGACCTTTCCTTCGATAGCGGTCGCCTCCAGCCCTGCGTTGTCATCATTGCGTTCGACTCACTGCTGGCGAATGCAGTGCTCGTTGAGACCGACAAGCTTCATGCGATCGATCGTCGGCTGGCAGTCATCTTCATCGTCGCAAGCGGTTCAGAGGACATCGCCATCGCGGCCGTTCGGTCAGGAGTCAAGGACTATCTGCGCGAGCCCCTCGATCTCGACGCACTGACGTCGACTGTTCGCCGGTGCCTCGAGTCGACGGCATCACGGAAGTCGCATAGCAACTCCAGACAGTCCTCAGGCGCGGCGACCAACGTGTTCGTTGGCAGCAGTCGTCCGATGCGAGAGGCGAGCGAATATCTCAGGCACGTGGCGCGCAGCCAGGCGACAGCTTTAGTCACAGGAGAGACGGGTACTGGTAAGGAGCTCGCAGCGCGGTTCATTCACGACGGCAGTGACAGACGTCGAGGGCCGTTCGTATCAGTCAACTGTGCCGCCATTCCAGACACGCTGCTCGAGTCGGAGCTGTTCGGGCACGAGAGTGGCGCATTCACTGGCGCGGGGCATTCACGTGAGGGCCTGCTGCAACAGGCCAACGGCGGGACGATTTTCCTCGACGAAGTAGGAGACTTGACCATGCAGGCGCAGCCGAAGATCCTCCGTGCGATTGAAGCGCGGGAAATCCAACGGGTCGGGGGAAGGCGACCGGACAAGCTGGATGTCCGAATCGTGGGTGCCACGAACCAGGATCTTGAGAGCGCCGTCGAGGAAGGCCGATTCCGTAAGGATCTCTACTTCCGCCTGAACGTCACGCGGATTCATTTGCCGCCCCTTCGAGAGCGGCCATCCGACATCGTCGAGCTGCTGGACCACTATCTGCACCAGTTGAATAGCGGCCGCGGTGCGAAGCGCGTTGAGTTGAGCGCGGAAACCGTGACTGCGCTTCAGGCGTATAGCTGGCCGGGCAACGTCCGCGAATTGAAAAACCTGGTGGAGGCGATACTCGTGTGCCCTCCGATTGGCTGTGTCGGCGTCGGTGATCTGCCGGAGGATTTCCGGCGGCGCCTGCAGCGAGTCTGCGATCTCCCGGCGGCCGAACGCCGTCGCCTGATCGAGGCGCTGCTGACTGCCAAATGGAACAAAAGCAGGGCAGCAACAATGCTTCACTGCTCGCGCATGACGCTGTATCGCAAGATGGCCAAGTATTCGGTTCTCACGAGTGACGACGTGCACGTGGTGTCACACCCGGCTGTGACACCGTTCCTGCGAAAGTCCGCCAAATAGCGACCACCTGTTCGCTGCTGTCACAACAGCTCGTCACGTTCCGCACGCCGGCGGGATCGTCGGTGAGCGCGTAGATTCGGTCGAACTCCGTTCAATGGAACGATTTCCGCTGAGGCCTTGATCTCAGTGGAGCGGTGGCCGCTGATGTGCACTCGGTGTGGTGCTCGTATGAAACGTTTGTCGACTCCTCGAACACAGAAAACCTCCAAGGGTCTGTATGCGAATTACTTCGAGGTGGGTCACACAAAGTTCGAGATCGTGATCGATTTTGGTCAGAGGTACGCGGGACGTGGCCAGCCGCCGTGTCACACGCGCATCGTGACGAGTCCGCTTTATGCGGAGGCGCTTCGGCGAACGCTTCAAGACGCTCTGACACGGTACCAGGAGCGCTTCGGAGCCGTGGAGTAGCGTGTGGCGGCTCCCTACGCGGTTGCCGCCGTCGGGAAGGCGATCCTCGCGCTGCTCGCTGCCTCGCGACCGACGCCGGAATTCGCCAGTGCCGAGTTCGAGTTGTACCAGGGCCGCAATTTTGCGGCGCCGATGGAAGAAGGCATCTCGTTGTATCTGCATCGCATCACACCCGGCAGCAACACGCGCAACCTGCCGCCGCGCCAGACGATCGACGGGCGCCGGTTCCGCCCGTCGGTGCAGGTGGATCTGCATTACCTGCTCATGCCCTGGGCGCGCGATGCGTTCAAACAGCACCGCCTGCTCGGCTGGGCGATGCGCGTGCTCGAGGACACGCGCGTGTTGCACGCCAGCCTCCTCAATCAGCATGGCCCCGAGCCGGATCTCTTTGCCGAGAACGAATGCGTCGACGTCATCATGGAGACGCTGCCGATCCAGGACATCGGATCGATCCTCGAAGTCACCAAGCCCAACATCCAGGTCGCCGTCCCTTACGTGGTCCGCATGGTCACGCTCGATTCCGATATCGAGCTCGTCGAGTCGGATCTCGTCCAGACGCGCGAGTTTGGCATGGGGAAGGCGGTCAGTCGATGACGGACATCGCCGTTCTCGAGCGCTTCGCCCGTGTCACGCCACTCGGGGTGCGTCTGCTGGACGTCGCCACTGGATCGTTTGTGACCGACGGTCTCACTGCGAATGCGTACCCCCGGGTCGATCCCGAACGGCGCACGCAAGCGATCGCCAACCGGGCGAGCGTATTTGTGTTCAACGGCCTGCCGGGATTAAGCGACGTGGAGCGCGGCAGCGGCGACGAGACCTACTGGGCGGGCCAGGTGCCCCGTTATCCGTTCGTGCTCGACGTGCAGGACACGCAGGGTCGGTTTCTGCCGTTCACGCTCGACGTGATACTGCCCGTGCGGCGGCTCCTCACGTTCGGCTTCGGGTCGCCGCTCGCCTCGCCGCTGTCGTCGCCGCTGGCCGCGGCCGATCGATGGCTGCCGCTCTACTCGTCCCCGGCTCGTCCGCTTCTCGACGGCATGGGTGCGGTCCGCGCCGAGATCGTGGATTCCGGCACGGGGCAGCCGGCGGCGTGGGCGCTGCTCGAAGCCACGGGGCCGGGACAGCCGATCGCCATCGGGATGGCAGACGCCGGCGGGCGCGTATTCCTGCCGCTCGCGTATCCCAAGCCGATCGTGACGCTCGGTTCGCCGGGCAGTCCGAGCCTGCCCATCACGTCGCAGGCCTGGACAATCGATTTCACGGTGCGCTACAGCCGCGCCGCGACCATTCAGGCGTCGCCGGATCTCGCTGCGACGTTCGCGCAGCCAGCTGCCACCGCGTGGCAGGACGCGGCGCGCACGACGCCGTTGACCCAGGCCACGCTGCGCTTCGGCCGCGAGCTGGTGCTGGCGTCGCTCACCGCCACGGGTGAACCGTCACCGACGCTGCTGATCACTCCAGCGGTGTCGCCGCTATGACCTTGGTGATCGCGAAGACGAGGAGAGGGGAATGCCTGAATATCTAGCTCCCGGCGTGTACGTCGAAGAGGTCTCGTTCCGCTCGAAGTCGATTGAGGGCGTCAGTACGACGACGACCGCCTTCATCGGTCCGACGCGCTACGGACCGGTGGACCTCACGCCTGACGTGGTCACCGGTCTGACGGAATTCGAGCGCATTTACGGCGATCGCCAGCAGATCGTGTTCGGCGGATCGCCTCAGCACAACTTCATGTGGCACGCCGTGCGCCAGTTCTTCGAGAACGGTGGCAAGCGCCTGTACGTGTCACGCGTGTATTCAACCTACCTGGCGCTGAGCGAGCCCGAGATCACCTCGCCGTTGTCGCCGCTGTCCGGCTCGATATTTCCTGCAGGCTACGCTTCGGCTCCGAGTGTGGCGCCTCTCATGGTCGTCGCCCGCTTTCCTGGCGCCGGCGGGAACCTACAGGTGCGCATCACGCTGATCGGCGGCCCCAACGTGTTCTCGGTGGAAGGCGCGAGGAACGTCGTCCGCGGAGTGGTCGACAATGACGTCGTTCTCGTCGGCGACAACACGACGGCTAGCGCAGCCGGCAACCTGTATCTCGTGGAGCGCTACATCAACGCCGGCGCAATCCAGTACCGCTTCCGGCAAGGCGCAACCACCACCGAACTGCAGTCGCTCGCCTCGAACACGTCGGTGCGCGTGATCACGGCGACGGTCACCGTGACGCCACCCGATCCGCTGGTGCCCAGCTTCGTGTATGACCGCCTCGCGCTCGACCCGCGTCATCGACGCAACGGCGCCGATGACAGCCTGGCGACCCAGTTCGCACTGGAACAGCCGTCGTTGGGGCGGGCGCGAACGATTCCGATCGTGATGTTCACGAGCGCGTTCAGCGACGGTCTCGCGCTCGCCGCCCAGGTGTTCTCGCTGCGGCCGTCGATTGCGACGTCGCTGGTGAACGAGAAGTCCAGCGACGCGGCGAGGTCCTACGACTTCGGCCTGACCGGCGGCAGCGACGGCGCCCTCCCGGAGGTTGGCGAGTACGAGGGCGTCGGGGGCGATCCCGACTCGAAGGTGAAGACCGGGCTCAAGGCGCTGGAGGACATCGACGAGATCTCAATCGTGGCGGCGCCAGGCTCCACGTTCAACCATCAGACCCGTCAACCGCAGTCGCTGGCCATCATCAATGCCGTGATCGCACACGCCACGACGATGCGGTATCGCATCGCGGTCATCGACTCGGGCGACGGTCAGTCCATCGCCGATGTGCGGGCCATGCGCGGGAAGCTCGACACGACCTATGCGGCGTTCTACTACCCGTGGATCACGATCGTCGACCCGGTGACGCTGCAGGAGATCGACATCCCCCCGAGCGGATCCGTCACCGGCATCTACGCGCGCAATGACATCAACCGAGGCGTCTCAAAAGCGCCGGCGAACGAGGTGGTCGAGACGGCGGTCAGCCTCGAGCTCATTCTCAACAAGGCGCAGCAGGACATTCTGAATCCGTTGGGCGTCAACTGCTTCCGCTTCTTCGAGGGGCGGGGCTATCGCCTCTGGGGCGCCCGCACCGCGTCGAGCGATCCCGAGTGGAAGTACGTCAACCTCCGGCGGTACTTCGCATATCTCGAGCACTCAATCGACAAGGGCACCCAGTGGGCAGTTTTCGAGTCGAACGGTCCGCGCCTCTGGTCGAACATCCGAATCACGATTTCCGATTTCCTGTTCAACGAATGGACCAACGGCGCCCTGCTCGGCGATCGGCCGGAGAAGGCCTACTTCGTCAAATGCGATCGCTCGACGATGACCCAAAACGATCTGGACAACGGAAGACTGGTCGCGCTGGTTGGGGTGGCTGCACTCCGGCCGGCAGAGTTCGTGATCATCCGAATCGGCCAGTTCACGGCCGACCAGAAGGTGTAGAGGCCGTTCTCATTTTGAGGAGAGCACGTCATGGCCGATCGTGACCGACCGTACATGCAGTTCAACTTTCTCGTGAGCATCGGCGACGGGACCGATCCCTCGACCGTTGCCGCGGGCTTCCAGGAAATCAGCGGCATTGCCACGGAACTGGCGGTCACCGAATACCGCGTTGGCAACGCGCCGCATAACAACGTGATCAAGCTGACCGGGCTGAACAAGGCGACCGACGTCACCTTCAAGCGCGGCATCATCAACCCGAAGGTTCTCTTCGATTGGCTGGCCGAAATTCGCGAAGGGAATGCCTCCGCGCGGCGCACCGTCACCGTGGAACTGCAGGGCGAGGATCATCAGACCGTCGCGACCTGGGTGCTCAACGAAGCACGCCCGCTGAAGTACAGCGCCGGGCCGTACAACGCGAAGGGCAGCGACATGCTGCTCGAAGAGCTGACCGTCGCCTACGAACGGCTCCAGATCCAGACCACGTGACATGGCGGTCAGCCATCGCTTGCCGGGTATCCGCTTCGAGGGGCGCACCCCTCCGCTCCGCGATCCGCTGCCGCGGATGGATATCCCCGCGTTCGTCGGGTTTGCTGCGTCGGGACCCATCAACGTGCCGGTGCCAATCGAGGACCCTGGGGAATTCTCGATGATCTTCGGCGGCGACGTGTCGCTGCCGAAGCGCCGTGGCGCAGCCGAGGACGTGACCGCGCATCTGGCCGGCGCGGTGCGCACCTTTTTCGGCAACGGCGGACGGCGTTGCTGGATTGTCCGCGTCGCCCGGATCGCCCGCGATTCCGACGGCGATCGCAAGGGAGCGCGCGCGAACCGTTTCGTGCTTCCAGGCATCAAGCGCGTGACGGCTGCGGGCGCGCTCGAGCCGGCGGACCTGCGGGCGCGAAGTGAGGGGAGCTGGTCCGACACCTGCCGTGTCCGGACGAATCTGGTGAGCACGCCGGTCGCACTGATCGGGTCCATCCCGACTGTGATCGCGCCGTCTCTCTACGTCGCAGTCGTCTCCGCAGCGGATGTTGCAGCCGGCGATCTCGTGCGCGTGACGTGGACGTCCACCGATGCGACGCTCCACATGTTCGTTCAATCCGTCGAGATCGTGCCGGGCTCACCGTTGGCCGGCTTCGCCGGCATCGCGCGGCTGGACGGCCCCGTGCTCTGGCTGCGCGACGTCGAGGTGACGATGTCACCTCCAGGTGACCCTGAAACCAGGACGGAGGCGCAAATCGCTCCGCCGCCGGACCTGGCTGCACTCTCGGGCCGGGTGATGGCTGAGCGGTTGACGTTTGATCTCACCGTCTCCCAGGAAGGTGTCGGCCCCGTCCGGCTCACGCAACTTGGGTTCGCACCCGATCATCCGCGTTATGTCGGTGCCTTGCCGTCCGACGCCGTCCTGTTTGATGACGCCGTCGATCGTGCGGACGGCGGCCGACTGTCGTTACGGCCGCGAGCTCGCGTCGAGTTTCCGTCGAACTTCCTGCACATCGCGCGCGCACCGGAACGCGGCTGGGTCGATCTGTGGGCCGACAGCTCGCTGCCGCGATTCCCTCTGGCCGCAACGCTCGACGGATCGGCCTACGTCCCGGCCGGCATGGGTGTCCTGCCATCGGATCCAGCAACCGCACCCGACCGCGATGCGGCGGCGACCCTCGAGCGCGACGGCCTCGACGTGTTCGATGCGTCGCTATTTCTGGATCCTGACTTGGCCGACGCGACACTGCGTGACGTCGTCGATCGAGCCGATGCCGCTCGCTACAGCGCCAGCCCGCCGCAACGCCTGACCGGCCTGCACGCGGTGCTCGCTATCGATGAAGTGACGATGGTCGCGGTGCCCGATCTCGTGCACGCCGGCTGGGATCCATCTGGCCCGGCGCCGCTCGCGTCGCCGCTGGCGTCGTCTCCACTCGATCATCCGGAGTGGTGGCGCTTCGTCGACTGTCAGAAGCCGCGCCCGGAACCACCGCCGCCACCGCGCTCAGGATTTGTGGACTGTGCGGCGACGATCCCGATCGAGCCGCCGGTGCTCGAGTTCGCGAACGTCGATGGCGGCTCATACGAACTGCGCTGGGATTCGGCCGACGGCGCGGTGGACGAGGTGCAGGAAGCGCTTCGGCCCGATTTCGCGGATGCCGCCACCATCGCGCAAGGCGCGGCGGGGGCGCTCGCTCTCTACGATCGGCCGCCTGGTGACTACTACTACCGGGCGCGCCGGCTGATGTGCGGGCCTACCAGCGATTGGTCCGCCGGCATTGTCCTGCGGGTTCCGAGCCTCGCCGGCTGGGTGGCGGTGGATGTGGACGCGTACGACGGGTCTGTCCTCCTGACCGTCCAGCGCGCGCTGATCCGGATGTGCGCGGCGCTCGGCGATCGGATCGCGATGCTCGCGGTCCCGAGACACTACGACGCGGCACTGTCGATCGCTCACATCGCGACGCTGGCATCTCCACCGCCGGACCGGCCTGCGCTCAGTTACGCCGCACTCTGGCACCCGTGGCTGACGCGCCGTGACGCCACCAGCGGGATCCTGCGAACAACCCCACCGGAGGGAGCGATGGCGGGCGTGATGGCCGCACGCGCGCTGGCGCGCGGCGCCTGGATCGCTCCAGCAAACGAAGCACTCCGCGGGGTGGTCGCGCTCGATCCCGCGATTCCGGCCGCGGCGTACCAGGGCCTGCAGGACGCCGGCCTGAACCTGATCCGGCAGGAGCCATCCGGGTTCCTGTGCCTCAACGCCGACACGCTGAGTGCGGACGAAGACCTGCGGCCGCTGAACGTTCGGCGCCTGCTGATCCTGATCCGCCGCGTGGCGCTCCGTGCCGGCAATCGATTCACGTTCGAAATGAACGGCGATCGGCTGCGCCGCGCCGTCCAGCGCGGGTTCGAGACGGTGCTCGAACAGATGTTCGCGCGCGGCGCCTTTGCCGGCCGCCGCAGCCGCGACGCCTTCCGCGTCGTCACTGACGAATCGCTCAACACGCCGCAGTGCACCGATGCCGGACGACTGCTCGCCGAAATCCGCGTCGCGCCGTCACGCCCGCTGTCGTTTCTGACGGTGCGGGTCGTGCAGCTCGGCGATACGACGGTCGCGACGGAGGTGCGCTGATGGCCGACATCGCCCGACCGTTCTCGGCGTTCAACTTCGAAGTGCAGATCGAGGTGCCGGGCCTGGGCGGCACGGCGCTGTGCGAAGGGCAGTTCTCCGAGTGCGACGGGCTCGAACAGAACATGGAAGTCAAGACGATCCGCGAGGGCGGCAACAACACCTCGCAGATCCGCCTGATCGGCGCGGTCACCTACGGCACGCTGACGCTGAAGCGCGGCATGACCAGCCAGAGCTTCGATCTCTGGGACTGGTTCGACGCGCAGCAGCACGCCACGCCGCGGGAGCTGCGCAGCGACTATCGCGGCAACGTGATGATCGTGGCCAAGGGGACCGATCGCAAGGAGCACGCGCGCTACATCCTCCGGCGCTGCCTGCTGACGAAGCTGAAAGCGCCGCCCATGAACGCGAAGGACGGACTGGTCGCGGTCGAGGAGCTGCAGCTGTCCTATCAGTCGATGTCGATCGAGGTGCCAGGAGCCGGCAATGCCTGATCCCGCGCCGTTGGCAAAGGCGGAACTGCGCGAGGTCGACGCGTCGTTCGCCAACACGATCAACAAGGACAAGTGGACGAAGGTCCAGTTCAATCCCGACACGCTGAAAGTGTCGTTCGCCAATCAGCTGAAAGAGCCGTCCGGGTCCGGCGATCAGCGGGGATCGCAGGCGCGGCAGTTCGTCGGCGCCGGCACGACGAAACTGGCGGTGCAGCTGTGGTTCGACGTGACGGAGGAGCTCGGGCAGGGACTCCCCGACGTGATCGACGTGCGTCAGCTGACGCAGCGCGTCGCGTACTTCATCACGCCGGTCGGCGATCCGCCGAACAACCCGAAGAAGTTCATTCCGCCGGCGGTGCGGTTCCTCTGGGGCACCTTCCAGTTCGACGGCATCGTCGAGTCGATGGAGGAGACGCTGGAGCTGTTCTCGCCGGAGGGGCGGCCACTGCGCGCCTCGGTGGCGCTCGTGATCTCGCAGCAGAAGATCACGACCTTCGTGTTCAACGACGCGAACGATCCGGCGGGGTTCACGCGGCGCAACCGCCCGCCTGCCGGCACGCAACCGCAGACCGAAGCGCCAGCCAACTCCAATCTGCAGTCGATGGCCGCGTCGCAGCCCGGCGGACAGCAGCAGCCATGGCAGACGACAGCGGCTGCGAACGGCATCGAAAACCCGCGGCAGCTTGCGCCGGGACGACTGATCGATTTCAGCGCGACCAAGCCGCAGATCGTCATCGAGTAGGAGCAGCACATGGCCGTCGTCATCAACGACCTCACGGTTGAGCCGAAGGCGAGCCCCCCTCCGGAAGCAGCGAAGAGCGGGTCGGGCGGATCGCAGGGCGGACCCTCGGGACCCGAGCTCGAACGTCAGGTGCAGCAGATCGAGCGGCGTCATCGCGATCGGACGCTGCGCCTGTGGACGTACTGAGACGTCATGCCTGACAGCGCGAAGGCAGGGATTCAGGCCACCCGGCCGTCGATTTTCGTCGACGGCGCCGAGGACGCGGATCTCTCGCAAGGCCTCCTCCGCATGTCGCTCGGTGACGGCATCGAGGGTCTGTGCCATGCGGAGCTGCGGTTCGGCAACTGGGGGCCGAAGAACGGCGGGATCGGATTCCTGTACTTCGACCGGAAGAAGCTGGATTTCGGCAAGCAGATGCAACTGAAGTTGGAGAAAGACGTGCTGTTCGAAGGGCGCGTCACCGCGATCGAAGCGGAGTTTGGCGAGGGCCACGGTCCCGAACTCGCCGTGCTGCTCGAGGACCGGCTGCAGGATCTGCGGATGACCCGGCGCACCCGCACCTTCACCGACGTTTCCGACGCTGACGTGATGAAGCAGCTCGCCAACGATTACGGGCTCACGCCGACGATCGACGTCACCGGACCCACGCATAAAGTGCTCGCGCAGGCCAACCAGAGCGACCTCGCCTTTCTACGCGAGCGCGCCCGCGCCGCCGGCGCCGAGCTCTGGATCGAAAACCGGACGCTCTTCGCCAAGACGCGATCGGCGCGGACGGGCACGCCGCTGAAGCTGAAGTTCGGCGCCGAGCTTCGAGAGTTCACCGTGACGGCCGATCTCGCGCACCAGCGCACCAGCGTGAACGTTTCGGGATGGGATGTCGGTGGGAAGAAGGCGATCGACGAGAAAGCGGAAGACGCGGCGATCTCGAACGAGCTGGGATCCGATTCGAGCGGCGCGCGAATGCTGCGCGACGCATTCGGCGAGCGCAAGGAGGCGGTCGCCCACACCGTGCCGCTATCGACCGATGAAGCGAAGCTGCAGGCCGAGGCATGGTTCCGCGCGATCGCCCGCCGGTTCGTCACCGGCCGCGGTATTGCGCAGCCGAACGCGAAGCTCCGCGTCGGTACCTGGGTCGACCTCGATGGCCTGGGCTCGCTGTTCAACGGCAAGTACTACATCGCCGAGATCCGTCACGTCTTTGACGGCGCCGGCGGGTTCTTGAGCCAGTTCGTTGCGGAGCGGCCCGGCCTGGGTCAAAAGGAATGACGATGGGACCGTCCGCGCTATTCGAGACGCTGCTTCACGGCCGGGTCGCCGAGGGACTCGGCGGTCGCTGGTACGGCGTCTATCCGGCGCTGGTCAGTGACATCCAGGACCCCGACGGCACCGGTCGCGTAAAAGTCACACTGCCATGGTCTCCCGACACCGCGGGGCAGCGCTACGAGGCCTGGGCGCGACTGGCCACGCTGATGGGTGGCAACCAGCGAGGCAGCTGGTTCGTACCCGACGTCAACGACGAGGTGCTGGTTGTGTTCGAAGGGGGAGACGCGCGGCGGCCGTACGTGATCGGCGGACTGTGGAATGGCAGCGACGCGCCGCCGGAGTCGATGGACGGTTCGGGGCACAACTACAAGAAGGTCCTGAAGTCGCGGAACGGCGTGAAGGTGACGCTCGACGATACCGACGGCCAGGAAACGTTCATTGCGGAAACGCCGGGCGGCCAGAAGGTCACGTTGAAGGACGGTCCCGGATCCGTCGAGATCGCCGACAGCAACGGCAACTCGGTGAAGCTCGAAACGAGCGGCGTGACGATCACCGCCTCGGCGACGCTGACGATCAACGCGAGCGCCGTCACCATCAACGCCTCGTCGCTGACGCATTCGGGCACGGCGACGATCAGCGGCGCGCTCACGGTGGCTGCCAGCGTCACGACACCATCCGTCGTGGCGGGCAGCTACACGCCCGGCGCCGGGAACATCTGGTGAGGCCACCGCGATGAGTGCGCTCGAACGTCATGTCGAATGGACCTCGCCGGCCACGCTGTGGGATCACTTCAACGGTGTCACGAGCGCGTCGCAGCGGCGGATCTTCCGCACGCCGGCGATCCTCCGGTTCGCGAGCGACTCGTTCATGGACGACTTCCTCGCGATGATGAAAGCCGATCCCCGTCAGATGGCGGGGCTGCTGGCGACTCCAGAGAAATGGCGCGAACCGCTCAGCGATGTCGCCCCGCCGCCGCGCAAGGAAGGGCTGATTGGCCGGCTCCACGCCGCGCGTACCGCGGCGCTGCGGAAGCTCGAGGCGCGTCAGCTGCCGATGCGGGCCGACACGTGGAACCACGCCGACACCGACCGGCCGTTGAAGTTGTATCAGCCGGCGCACCAGCGCTACTACCTCGTCACCGCGTGCCTGGTGTGCCGCACGCTCGGCCTTCCCGATCGTCCGCTGAACACCAGCGCGCAGGAACGCGTGTCGTTCGTGATTCGGCGTCTCCAGCCGCAAACCGGTGCGGCCGCCGTGAACCCGGATCCCGCGTTCTGCGACGAGCTCGCGCTCGTGAAAGGACAGTGGACGCGCGTGACCGATCCGGGTTCGTTCGTTGAGGGCGAAGATCAATATCCGCTGTCGCCGCTGAACTACCAGGAGCTCGACGGCCGACGGCGCCGCATCCTGAATGGCCTGATTCCGGTCGCCAAGCGCGAGTTGCTCGTCGGCGCGCCGGAACCGCCTGCGGCCGGAAGCAGCAATACACCACCGCCGACGATGATCGATCCGCGGAAGGTACTGCTGAAGATGGACGTGCTCGCGCCGTGGGCCAGCCTGGAGGACGTCGCGACTTTGGCCCAAAACGCGAGCAAAAAAACGACGAGTGACGACCCTCCCGCGGGCAAAGTCGATGCGACCATGCTGCAGGCAAACGAGCAGATCCAGACCATCGCGTGGTACATCCTCCTGGACTTCTCGAAGTGGATTGACGACAACATCCACGAGCTGTGGACCGCCATTGACGCCGGGTCCTCGAGTGGACTGAGCGGCGCCACGCTCACCGCCTACAACACCCTCAACAACCTGAGCTGGAACGGCAAGACCCTGCGCGCAGCCCTGAAGGAGATTCGCACTTTCGAGAACGCACTCGAGTCGGTGAAAGTGCCGTATCACGCTGCGACCGCCAACCAGTGGCCCTCGCTCAAGTTCCAGTTCGTTACCGCCAGCACGAATAACCCGTCCGGCCTGCTGAAAGCGCAGCGCGAGGACCTCGAGGCCAAGCTGGGCGCTGCGCTGCCGTCCGGCGGCACCACTGTGGTGCCCGTTCGTGCCATCGCGCAGGTCAATGCGATGAACTTCGCCTCGCCGTGGTTCACCGTGCGCTGCGTGTTCGAGCGGCCTCATTGCGTTCCGCTGGCGCCGCCGGTGGTCAGCGATCCGAGCGCCTCGTTCCAGCTCGCCGCGTTTTACGACTCGGACGCTCCCGCGCGCGCCATTCGCGTCGCGCTGCCGGCGGATACGACGCCGGCCGGCCTGCGAAAATTCGACAAGAACACCGCGTTCGTGATGTCGGACGTGATGTGCGGCCAGATGAACGCGGTCAAGTCGCTCACGTTCGGCGACCTGATCATGTCGGTGCTGCCGTGGCCGCTCCACCAGGACCTCAACACAGGCGGTATGCAGCCATGCCCTGACGGCGGCACCACGTGCTCCTTCTCGCTCCCGATCATCACGATCTGCGCGCTGATCGTCCTGATCATCATGATCAAGCTGCTCGACATCGTCTTTTTCTGGATGCCGTTCTTCCAGATTTGCCTGCCGGTGCCGAAGTTCGACGCGAAAGGGAACAACTGACATGGACGCCGGACGCATCTACGGCCGCGGCGTCGCCTTTCCGCCACACATCGGTCCCGACGGCCACATCGAGTGGTCGGAGGGCGAGGCCAACATCCGCCAGGCGATCGAAGTGATCCTCAAGACAGAGGAGCGCGAGCGTCTGAACCTGCCGGCGTTCGGCGGAGGGCTGCGCCGGTTCCTGTTCGAGCCGAACACCGTCGCCACGCAACACGAGATCGCGGAGCGGATCCAGCGCGCGCTGCAGTTGTGGGAGCCGCGCATCACGGTCTCGGCCGTCGAGGTCGAAGACGACCCCGACGACGTCCAGTCGGCGATTGCGACGATTCATTATCAACTTGTGGCAACGCGGGCGAGCGGCGACGTGACCGTCCGCGTCGCGCTGGCAGGGTGAGCGGACATGCCTATCACGCTCGCCACGCTCGACGATCGCCGGTTCGACGACCTGGTCGAGGAAGCGCTCGGGCGGGCATCCGTTCACACGCCCGAGTGGACGAACCTGAACCGCAGCGATCCCGGCGTCACCCTGATCGAGATCTTCGCGTTCCTGACCGAGACGCTTCTGTACCGCGCGAATCAGATTCCCGACCGGAACCGCCGAAAGTTCCTCCAGTTGCTGCGGATCCCGCTGCGGACCGCGTCGGCGGCGCGCGGCCTCGTCACGATCACGAACGCGGCGCCGTCGCCGAACCCGCTCCCCGTCATTCTTCCCGACGGCTTCGAGGGTCGCGCCGGACAGGTGCCCTTCCGCGCGACTCGGCCGCTCGATGTCCTTCCCGTCGAGGCGCGTTTCTACGTCAAGCGAAAGATCAGCAATCCGTCGCCCGACATCAAGCAGTACTACCAACAGCTCTACGCCTCGTATCGCGGGACAGCACCCGAAATCGATCCGGCGCTGTATGAAGCCGTGCCGTTCCCGACCGCCGACGGTACTCCCGTCGATCTCAGCGGCACCATCGACACCGCCGTCTGGCTGGCGCTGCTGGTGCGCACCTCCGATACCACGCTCACGCCCGACAACGTGCGGCGACGGATTGCCAATCGCACGTTGAGTCTCGGCGTGGTTCCGTCACTCGAGGAGGCCGACGCCACGCTGCCGGCGGGACGTACGTTCGGTGCGGCGTCGAACGTGACCTTGAAGGTGGACGCGCCGAAGGTACCCGACACCGGCGGCCTTCCTGCGGATCCATCGCAGCGCATTGCGGAGTTCCAGCCGCTTGGCGTCAAGGCCGACGGCGACGTCTTCACCGTTCCGGGAGTGGTCGACATCTCCCTGCCTGCCGAAGCGGCGATGCGACTGTGGAACAACATCGACCCGCTCGAAGCCGGCGTTGGCGGTCTGCCGCCGTCGATCGACGACGAGAAGACCGAGGCGCGCGTGGTGACCTGGCTGCGGATCAGTTCGTCGGCCGCGACGGGTGCGCGTTTTCAGTGGATGGGGATCAACACCGTTCCGGTGACGCAGCGCGCGCGCGTGACCAGCGAATTGCTGCCCGGCGGCACCGGAGAGCCTGACCAGATCGTGCGACTCGCGCTCGCACCGGTTTTGCCGGAAACCGTTCGGATCACGATTACCACGTCTCAGGGTGAGAGCAGCGAATGGCAGCCGATCGACGACTTGAGCGCGGCGCCACCCGAAGTTCGCGTGCCTGATCCGCTCCAGCCGCCAGGCCGTACGGCTGCGCCGACGCCGGCGACGACGTCCACGACGCTGCAGCGCGATCCCTCGCATGTGTACGCGCTCAACGCCGAGTCCGGCGAGGTGCGGTTCGGCGATGGCGCGCGGGGAGCGCGCCCGATGGACGGCGCGACGATCCGCGCCTCGTACGACTATGCCGCCGGTGCGAAGGGCAACGTGAGCGCGGGCCAGATCACGACGGCTTCGTCGCTCCCCGACGGATTCAAGGTGGCGAATCCTATCGACACGTGGGGCGGCGCTGATGCCGAGGCGGTCGCCGACGGAGAGAAGCAAATCGCGCGCTATCTCCAGCATCGCGACCGGCTGGTGACCGCCGACGACTTCCGGACCATCGTGTTGCGCACACCGGGCGTCAGCATCGGACGCGTCGAAGTGCTTCCGGCCTATCACCCGGACTTCGGCGGCGCGGAAGTTCCCGGCGCGGTGACGCTGATGCTGGTGCCGTCTGTCGATCCGCTGCAGCCCGATGCACCGATGCCGCGCACGCCGTTCCTCGATGCGATCTGCCGGTACCTCGATCCTCGGCGTCTCGTCACGACCGAAGTGGTCCTGCGGGGACCGGATTACCTCGGCATCTGGATCTCGATCGGCGTGAACGTCGCGGCCGGTTTCAACGAGTCAGATGTGCGCCAGGCGGTCGAGAACGACATTCGTGCCTTCCTCGCGGCAACCTCCGGCGGCCTGCAGACGCTGCCTGACGATCCGGCCGTCCTGCTCGGCGCGGCCACCCCGGCAACCAACGGGTGGAAGCTTGGCAAGGCGGTCGTCGCTCTGGAGCTCGCGGCCGTGGCCAATCGCACGACGGGCGTCGAGTTCGTGCAGGAAGACGTCGTGCTCGCCGGCGCGACCGGGCCGGCGGTGGCGCGCATCGAAATGATCGGCTTGCAGCTGCCGCGCATCCTCGGGATCAGCGTGACCAGCGGCGCCGCGATGCCGCTCGACGCGCTGCGTGGCACACCATCGGGCGGCGCGACGCAAACGCCCAGCGTGGTCCAGATACCGGTGATCCCGGAGGAGTGCCGCTGATGATCGACGTCAACGGTACCCGGTTCCACCTGCTGCTCGGCCGCGGCGACTTCGGACAGCGGTGTCGCACCGCGCCACCGGAAAGCGGATCGCAGCTCGAACATGTCTTTCAGGCGTCCACTTCCGGAGCCGATGCGGGGTTCTCGTGGAATCCGCAGCAGCAGGTGCTGACACTCGGCGCGCGAGTCTTCTCGTTCAAGCCGGCGCAACGGAATGTTCCCGTGACGCTCGACGATCGGCGCGGCGCCGCGTTCGACATCTACGGCAACGTGTACTGGATCGCCGCGAACGGCACGGAAATCCTCGTGCAGTCGTCCTCGACCGGGCAGACGACGCACTTCTGGTCGTCGCTCGACGATCCGCGTGATCCGGGATGCCTGTCGGTGAAACCGGGCGGCTTCACCGCGCTTCCACCCGGCACGACGCCGTCGGCGATCCAATGCAGCGGCCTCGCGGTCACGTCGCTCCACTACCTCGTGGTCGGCACGCTCGATCCGGCGGGTCTCGTCGTTTTCGATCTTCATCGCGGCGGCGAGCCGCGGCAGCTGCTCTGGCCGTCCGGCGTGCTCTTCGAGCCGTTCGACTTCGCGGCCGCACCCGGCGGTGGAGTGATCGTGCTCGATCGGCGGAACCGCCGGTTGTGGGCGCTCGATCAAACGCTGGGCGTGGTGTCGCTCAGCGGCGTCGATCCCTCCGTGTCGTTGTCTTCCCCGTTCGGGCCGCTCGATGGCAGCTCAGGACCGAAGGCGCCATGCCGGCGTGGCATCACGCTGAATCTGTCGTTTCCGCTCGGCATCGCCTCGCCCGTTGCCGTGGAATCGCTGGCTGATGACTCGGTGCTCGTGCTCGAAACCGATTCCGGGGCCGACTTCTCATTCGTGCATCGCTTCGTCCGTCCGGCGGGATCGTCCGCACTCGCGCCGGCCGGTCCGCCGGTTTCGACCGAACTGGCCGCCGCGTTGATCGAGCAATCCAGGCGCGCGGGGTTTCGCCTGCCCGGACACGACATGGTCGTCGCGTCGCGCAGCGGACAGGACCTGCTGTACGTCGCGGGCACACAGGGTGACCAGACCTTCTCTTTCGCGATCACGATCGAGGCCGGCGCGCTGGTGCTGACGCCGCTCGCGGATGTGTATCCGATGCGACTGTTCGGCGGTCGCGGCCTGGTCACCGGTCCCGGATCGATCCCGAACTATGACAGCGGCGACCTGTGGGTCCCGCTCGCGATCCTGCGCGGAAACCGATTCGTCGAAACGGGCGCGTTTGTCGTCGATCCGCTGGACGGCAAGGACCCGGGCTGTGTCTGGCACCGCCTGATGATCGACGCGGCGCTGCCGCCCGGGTGCGACATCGGGGTGAGAACCCGCGCAAGCGACAACGCCGCGCAATTGACGTTCGCCGAGTGGCAGGACGAGCCGCGGCCGCGGCGGCGCGAGACCGGAACCGAACTGGTGTGGTCGGCCGACCTGAGACAACGCGGGATCGAGACGTTCGAGTTGCTCTTCCAGCGCGCGAAGGGGCGATATCTGCAACTCGAGATCACGCTGCGCGGGCCCGGCCGCTGCAGTCCACGAATCTTCGCGATGCGCGCCTGGTATCCGCGCTTCTCCTACCTGGAACGATACCTGCCCGCGGTGTACCGCGAGAACGCGGAATCAGCGTCGTTCCTCGATCGGTTTCTGGCGAACCCCGAGGGATTCTTCACCGAGATCGAGGATCGGATCGTCGACGTGCAGGCGCTGCTGGATTATCGGACCGCGCCTCAAGACACGCTCGACTGGCTGGCCAGCTGGTTCCACGTCGCGCTCGATCCCGCGTGGGACGAGCCTCGCCGCCGGCTGTTCATCCAACATGCGGCGGAGTTCTTCGAATGGCGCGGTACCGTTCCGGGGCTTCGCATGGCGCTTCGCCTGGCGACGGAGAGTTGCGCGGACGAGTCGACATTCTCGCTGCAGCCGCGGACCACGGAACGGATCCGGATCATCGAGCGTTTCCGCACCAGGCCGCTGCCCGGCGTCGTGTTCACCGCGGTGGATGCGGCCGATGGCCTGCCGCTCCGCGCGACGAAGGCGACATGGGATCCCACACTCGGTGCCGCCGATCTCAACCGGCGCTGGCGTCAGCTGATCGGCGATGCCGCGGCGACATACCCGATTACTGCCCCGGCGGACCCCGCACGGAGCGCACAGTGGACGGCGTTTTCGATCGCTCAGCTCGGATTCGTTCCGCGGTCGGGCGACGTTTCGCGCTGGCGGACGACGCTGCAGCGGCGGTATCCGACGCTCGACCACCTGAGTCGCGCGTGGAAGACGTCGTATGCGAGCTGGGCTGCGGTGCCGCTTCCGGTCGTCCTGCCGGACGCTCCGGCGATGCTGCGCGACTGGATCCAGTTCCAGAGCGTTGTGCTGCCCGCGTACGACAGCGCGCACCAGTTCACGGTGTTCGTGCCGCAGGGGACGCTCGGTCTTCCCGAGCGCGACGCGCTGATCGCCCTCATCCGCCGGATTGTCTCGCTCGAGAAGCCGGCGCACACCGCGTTCTCGGTGAAGTTCTACTGGGCCTTCTTCCGCGTCGGTGAGGCGCGGCTCGGCGAGGGCACCGTGGTCGATCTCGGAAGCCGATCGCCGGAGCTGCTCGCTCCATTCGTCCTCGATCGTCACTACCTCGGCTCCGGCTATCTCGGAGGCGAGCAGCCTGCGCGCTCGTCGTCACCGTGCGCCTGCGGGTCTTCGACCCGGGGAGAACTGCCATGACCACGTTTGCGGCGCCCGGCCTGGACACCAAGGTCCCCGATCCGTGCAAGCACGTGAACTACACGCTCGGAATGGTTTTGGGCGTCGACGATTTCAACCAGGAATTCGCCTACACGCACGCCAGGCTGCACCTGCTCGCCAGGGACTCGCTCGGCTACGGCACGCTGACAGGGCTGGCGGTTGCGCAGGACAGCACGGCAAAGGGGCCGCGTATTACTGTCACGAGCGGCGCGGCACTGCTACCGCCAGGGCAGCTCGTCTGCGTGAGAGCGGCGCAGTGCGGCTACATCAACGACTGGCTCGCCGCACACAAGGCGGAGATGCCGGCGCTGCTGGGATCGCCAGTGAATGCGACCCTGCCGTTGTATCTCACGCTGTGCTACCGCGACTGCCCGGTCGATCCGGTACCGATCCCCGGCGAGCCTTGCCGCAGCGAGAGCGAACTGATGGCGCCGTCGCGGCTGGTCGACGATTTCGTGCTCGAGTTCCGGACGACCCCGCCGGATCAGCGCGAGGAGGATCTACTGCGGGAGTTCGTGGCCTGGCTGCGCCTGCTCACCTTCGGCAGTACCGGTCCCTTCGCGACGATCGACCAGTTCATCGCCGCGCTGCGGGCGTCGGTGCAGGAAGGGCCGGCGTCGCCGCCGGCCTCGCCGCTCTCGTCGCCGCTGGCCGCGCCGGGTATCCATTTCGTCTTCGGATCGCCGCTGACGTCGCTCGTGCTCGACCGCGCGCTGGCCGGCGAGTACTACCGCGCGGCGTTCCGCATCTGGACGACGGAGATCCGACCGAGGGTGCTGGCGTCGTGCTGCGAGCCGATCGCGTCGTGCGGGTGCGGCGACAAGGGCGGCGTGCCTTCGCCGGACGAGTGCCTGCTCCTCGCGCGGATCGACGTGCCAGTCGTCAACATCGGCGGCGGCGAATGGCGCGCCGACGACACGCAACAGCCGACGATCGACGAATCGCGGCGGCCGATCCTCTTCTCGCTGCGGCTGCTCGAAGAGTGGGTGCTCGGCAACGCGCTCGCCGGCGCCACGCCCGCCTCGAGTGGCGTGTCGCTGGTGGCAGCGGGCATCGCCGGCGCCGGCGGGACGACCGGTTTTATTCGTGGTCACCTCAGCGTGGCCGCGCCGCTGGCAGGCCAGATCCGCGTGCTCTTCGACAACTACGCGATTCCTGACGGCACCTTCCAGTACGTCGTCCACGCGACGGCACTGGTGGCCGGCGGCGTCGGCAATCCGGTGATTGCCTTCGATTCATTCGCGGCGAACGGCATCCTGTTGCGAGTGACCGATGGCGCAGTGGCTGTCCCGCTCGGCGGTCTGGCGACCATGCGATTCATGATCGACGTAACACGGGTGCAGGCGTAGGAGGGACGATGGCCACCAGTCTCTTCACACCTGTCCTCAACGATCGCACGCGCGCGCCGTACTTCTTCAACGGACGTCTCCTCACCGGCGAGGCGATGACCGATGAGCAGCGCGCGCAGCACGCCGCGCACGAGCTCCTGGCGCAGGGTCTTGGCGACGGTGTGGCGCATGGCCTGCAGGTGAGCGTCTCGACTGCACTGAACACGGTCGACAGGCCAGTGGTCACGGTGAAGTGTGGCGCCGCCATCAGCCGTCATGGAGATCTGCTGCTCCTCGCAGCGGATACGGACGTCGAGCTCGTGCGTCCCGCGCACCAGGCGGCGGCCCCGCAGAAGATCTTCGACGCGTGCAAGCCGCCGCAGCAGGGGACCTACGTTGCGGACGCGGGCGTGTACCTGCTGACCATTGCCCCCATCGGTGTCGGCAACGGCCTCGCCCCTGTCAGCGGGCTCGGTGGCGGGAACAGCTGCAACGTTAAGTACCGCGTGGATGCCGTGCAGTTCCGCCTCATAGAGCTGCCGGTCGCGCGGGAGATCGTCGCCGACACCACTCGCGCCAGGAATCGCATCGCGTACGCCTGTTTCGGCGTCGACAACGTCGCGACCTTCGTCCGCGATCCGTTCGGTCCAACGCATCGGCCGCACACGCTTCTCGACGACGTCCGGGCGACCGGCCAGCTCACCGATTGTGACGTGCCTCTGGCGTTGATGTATTGGACCGCCACCGGCGGCGTCCAGTTCATCGACATGTGGTCGGTACGGCGCCGCCTCCGCTCACGCGTCCGTGACGACGCATCACTCTTGCCGGATCCGCACCTGACCGCCATCGGCGAGCCGATGATGCGCCAGTTCAATGAGCAGGTGTATTCGATGCGGACTGCCGGTCCGTTGTCCGCGCGCGCCGGCGACGCATTCCGTTGGCTGCCGCCGGCGGGGCTGCTGCCCCTGGGGGGAATGCCCGGCAGCGTTGGGTTCTTGGCCTCGACCTTCTTTACAGGCTTCACGACGCGTGGCCCTCTGTTCATCGAAGGCGCACAGCTGCCGGCGCTCCTGCGCCTTGCGTCGTCGTTTCCGCCCATCGAGGTCGGCGATGCCGAGCTGGTGTGGCTGTATGAGATTCGTGAGAACCGTCAACCTGCGGCAAGCCTTCCGGCTGCCCAGCCGTACCTGGTGTTCACGCTCGGCCGGGTTCCGTGTCAGCTCGTCCCGCGGTTCGACGTCTCACACTGGGATTACAGCAACTATGCGCTCGACTGCGAGCTTTAACAGGAGACGAGAATGGCGATCACCATCCAGCCACCGAATCCCGGGGATCTGATCCGCAGCAACTACATGAAGCAGCTGATCGATCAGCTCGTGGGGCTTGACGCGAGGATCACCTCGCTCGAGAGCGTCGTTCCCGGCGCCGGCGGCAAGCTTTCCATCTTGCAGATGGACCCGACTGACGTGACGCTCGGCCAGGAGCTCCGCATCTACGGAGTGAACTTCGGGGTGCCCGCGGAGAACACCGTCACGTTTGATGCCGCGAATCCGACGAACCAGTTCAAGCCGGGCAGCAGTGGCGGGCTGCTCATCCTCGACGTTCCCCTTACCTTATCGCTCGTGAGCGACGCTCAGACGGTGACGGTCGCCGTCAGCAGCGCGCGCGGCTACGATTTCCGTCAGATCACCATCCGCAAGCCGCAGGCCACTCTGCCGAGCGGCACGCTGGCCGTCGGGCTGACGCCGCCTGCAGGCGTGATCAACGCCGGGTCGAGCGTCGTGTTCGCTGTGACCATCGACGCCCGGTCGACGCTCGACGAGGTGTTCAACCTGACGCCCGTGGTGCCGGCGGTGGCGGTCGGTCAGACGCCATGGCAGGCGGTCATGGTGACCGACGCGAGCGGCACGACGCAGCTGCCGCAGCTCGCGGGGGGACCGACGCCTCCCCCGTGGCAGATGCGCATCCCGAAGCCGGCGCCCGGGACGATCTCGACCATCGTGCCGGCGTTCGTGAGGGTAACGATCCCCGCGAACACGGCCGTCGCCCAGCCGTTCGTCCGGCTGGAGGTGCAGTCCTCGCGCAATCCCGGAGGGTTCTCTGGCGGGAGCTCGGGGGACTTCAAGTTCACCCTCGGGCAATCCGCTCCAGCGAACCAGACGATCAAGTTTGGCGCGTTCACCGCGACAAGCGGCAGCGTGGCGGCGAACGTTGCCTCGTTCAGCGTCCCAACGAACCCGGGTTCCCGTCTCAACTACGTCGTGCCGACGCTCAAGGCGGGGAATTACCAGATCAGCCTCTCATTCGACGCGAACTCGAACGGGTGGGGGGCTTCGTTCGCCTCGTTCAGCGCGGGTCAAGCGCAGCTCCTGAAGTCGTTCACGCTGAACGCCGACGGCGACGAGCCTGGCGAGCAGATTTTCATCAGCGGCGCTGCCCCGACGGGGGCCGCCAACCTCAACATCACGGTCCTTACGCCGGCGCCCAACCCGCTGCGCCAGCCGACGGCCGACGACCTGAAGAACGCGACCGCGTACGGCGTGTTCACGATGACCCTCAGTAAGGCCTGACGTGAGGCCTGCGAAGGAGAACCGATGTCACGGATGAAGAGAGGATACGTCGCAGCACTCGCGTGCGGTGCCCTGACGGTCGGCTACCGCGTCGTGGCGGCCCTCCCGAACGACAATTACGTCCTGTGCTACAGCCCGGCGTTCGCGGGGTGGCGCAACTTCCTCGAACCGTGCATCGACGGTGTCATCGAGGGGGCAAATGCGTCCAACTGCCCGAACGACAACGAAGGCAACCCGACGGCGGGGAAGCCGGAGGAGGGTTGGGCGCCCTCGTTCCGCTATGTCTTCAATCGAGGCGTCGTGGACAGCAACAACCAACCCGTGAACGACGTTGTGCTGCTCGCGCTCGCGCAGGGCGATGCCAACGCTGGGACGCTCCACCTCGACCTCGGTGTCCAGGTGAAGAACGACAAGACGTTCGACAACGAGGATCTCGTCGTGTTCGTGTTCCAGTTCAACAACAACCGATTTGGCGCTATTACCATCAACCCGATTTCACGCAACGGCGGGGCGGTTCTTCCGCCGCAGTCGACTCTCGTCGGTTACTACACGGCGTCCACTGTCGGGGCCGACGGGAGGCCAGTGTGGGGCGGGAAGATCTCCGCTCCAAACTTCATCACGTATGCCGCGACGTCGTCCGGCGACACGGCTTGTCTCAACGGCACTCTCGGTAACTGCAACTGGAATGTCGAGGTGCGCGTCAATCTCGATCCCAACTCGACCAACTCTGGCAGCAGCAACATGCCGCTGCCGATCCGCACGTACTTTGCCGTTTCGCGCGTGTACCACATTGGGAACTCCATCTCGGACAATGCGACCGAGGAGTTCGCCTGGCCGCCGACCAACCCGAACAGCGTCGAGCAGCTGCTGTACGACAACGTGACGAACGCCCCGCCGCCGGAGGACTGGGGCCCGGCCGTTGTGAACACCACGGCTGGTTGCAAGGGCATCTTCTTTGGTCCCCAGGACATCATCGTCCCGGCGCTGCAGGTGAATGTCCAGTCGCAGCTTCAGGTGAACGTCCATAGCAGCGCCATCGACGGTGCGACGGGGAACCCAATGTCCGTGGACGTCCAAGCGCAGTTCCTCCACGCGCCGTTCGGAAGCGCCGCGTTTGGCACCTTTCAGCAGGCGGGGTTGCCGAGCTCGGTGACGACGGTACCTGGAGGGAGTGCGGGAACGCCGGTAACTACGTTCTTCACGCCCTCCCAGGCGAGCCCACACGAGTGCATTTTGGTCACGCTGTCGTCTACCACAGCCGGGGCGACGTTCATCAACTCCGGCGAGTTCGTGAACACCGCGATCGCGGCGAATCCGGTCGGCACGATCCAGCCACGCATCTCGATGGTCGGCGTTCCGCCGCGCGCCGACGGATCGCCCACGCAGCGTGTCGTCGTGGGGACGCAGTCGCGTATGCAGTACGCGTACGCCGACGGTGGCCTGGCCGAGATTCCGGCGGCGACGCTTACCGCGCAGCTCAACTGGATCTTCCACGTGGACCGCGATACCGGCCGGAAGATCACGATCGTGGGCACGACCATGCCCGTCCTCGATCCGCTTCCGAGCTACGGAACCACGTTCCAGCACCCGCTGACGGCTGATTTCCAGACCGCGTTCGAGCAGCGGCACCAGCAGGTCTTCGAGCCGCTGTGCCGCCGCTACGAGGTGGCCGCCGCGACGACTACGACCTGCATCACGGAGCTGAAGGCGCGCATGCAGAAGGACCCAATGGTCGCGCGAACGGTGAACGCCGTCCTCGCGAACGACGGCGAACGGCCCGATCTGAGAGACTTCGGCGCCGAGGTTAAGGGGCTCAATCCCGTCCCGAATACCGCCGGGGCGCTCTACACGGCTGACATCCCCAACGGAGGCCAACTCGTCGTCTCGACGAGTGCGAACTACCAGTTGGGAGGAAAGTGTCTGGGGTGCTTCTGCTGGTTCCAGTCGAACGCCACGGCGTTGATCGTCACCGTACTGCTGCTGGCCGTCATCGGCCTCATCGTGTACTGGCGGCGGCGATGATCGAGCGCTGGCTGACGGCCGTCGTCGCCCTCGGCCACGGGACAGGCCCGGCCGAGCTGTGGGGAGCGAGTCTCGTCGGAGCGGTCGCGTACGCGGTGCGCTCGGCGCGCAGAGCGGGGCTCGACCCGCGCCGGGCGTACTGGGGGGCCATAATCGCGCTCGCGTTCGGCCTTGTCGGCGGCCGTCTCCTCGGGTTGGTCGTGTACGGTGTTGGCCAGCCGCTGTCGTGGCGTGAGATCGTCGTCGGCGGTCAGAGCTGGTACGGCGGCCTCCTCGCTGGCACGCTCGCC
>DATFXR010000456.1:0-21471 GCA_035315685.1 Vicinamibacterales bacterium
TCCTGACGATTCTCGCGCGCGAGCCGCTGCACGGCTACGGCATCTCGCAGCGTCTGGCCGCTCTCAGCCACGATCACTTCCATGTCAATCCGGGATCGCTGTTTCCCTCGCTCTATCGTCTGGAACAGGATGGCAAGCTGAGAAGTACAACGATGTGCACGACACGCCGCCGCGCACGATCTACAGCAATGCCCTTCAGGGCAGCGGCGGCACACCCTTGATTGGCGTACCGCTGGCACTCTTGACGAAAGGTTACGTCGCCAACGTCCTGTCCGTGATGGCGGCACGTCAGGCCGAGAAGCCGGTGACGCTGCCCCTCGTCACCACGGCGCCGATTGTTGTCGCAATGTTCGCGATGCTCACGATCGCGCTCATCGCGTCGTACGTCCCTGCCCGACGCGCCATGAAGCTGGACCCGATCGCCGCGCTCAGAACTGAGTAATGTGTCAGCAGCCTCAACGTTCGGTACGAGCCAGTAACCTCCATGCTCGTCGATTTGAGATCGACGCCCGCCGCGTGAAGCGCCGGCATGATCGATGTAGACTTTCTACATGATGATGTGTAGACTTCCTACGCAATGGCTCACAAGACGCCTGCACGAGTCGATCTCTTTCGCGGCACCCTCGACCTGCTGATCCTCAAGACGCTCCTTCCTGGCCCGAACCATGGCCACGCCATCGCGAAGCACATCCAGCGCACCTCGGAAGATCTGCTGCAAGTCGAGACCGGGTCGCTGTACCCGGCCCTCTACCGCCTCGAGGCTGCGGGATGGGTCACCGCCTCGTGGGAGAAATCCGAGAAGGGCAAGCGCGCGCGCTACTACCGCATCACCGCGCTCGGCCGGAAACAGCTCGCGAGCGAGCACTCGAAATGGGACGCGTTCGCTCGCGCCATGCGCCTCCTGCTGAATCCCGGACGCGAGGAAGCGTGACGAAGATCGCCTGGTGGATACGGCGTCGGCAGAAGGAGAGCGACCTGCGGGAGGAGCTCGAGTTCCACCTGAGCGAAGACGCGGACGAGCGCGAAGCCGGCGGACTGTCGCGCGAAGAGGCGCGCGCGGCCGCACGCCGCGACCTCGGTAACGTGACGCTGCTCACCGAGGACACGCGCGCGCTGTGGACCTGTACGCTTCTCGAGCAGTTCGCTCAGGACGTGCGCTACGCGCTGAGGACGATGGCCCGACACAGGGCGGTAAGTGCGTTCGCCGTGCTGTCGCTGGCGATGGGCATCGGCGCGGGCACCGCGATCTACGGCTTCATGGACGCGATCCTCGTGCGGCAGCTGCCGATCGTGGACCCGGCGTCGCTCGTCGAGATCACCTGGCGCGCGAAACACGTCGAGCCACGGAATGGACCCACCGGACCGTCAGAATTCGTCCTGCGCTCGATCTACGGCCGTATGGACAACGACGAGACCGGCGCACACGCGCGGATCTTTCCGTTCGCGGCGGTCGAGCCGCTGCGCGAGGCGTCGGCGCCGGTGCTGTCCAGCACGTTCACGTACTTCATGTCGCGGAGAATGAACGTCCTCATTCGCGGCGACGCGGATCTCGCGGACGTCGAGTACGTCTCCGGCGATTTCTTCCGCAGCCTCGCGGTGGCGCCGGGCGCCGGACGGACGACCGAACCCGGCGATGACCGTCCCGGCGCCCATCCAGTCGCCGTCCTCTCGCACGGCTACGCCCAGCGGCGGTTCGGCACCGTCGCGCAGGCAGTCGGCCAGCGGATTCTCGTCAATAACACGCCATTCACCGTGGCCGGCGTGGCGCCGCCGGAATTCGTCGGCGTCGACCCGGGCGTTGCCCCGGGCGTGTATCTGCCGTTGTCGACCAATCCTCTGCTCGATTCGGAGGCGCCGGCCCGGAACGTCGATCCGAACTACTACTGGATCGGCATCATGGGACGCCTGCGTCCCGGCGTGACGCGCGAACAGGCCCAGGCCGCGCTGGCGCCGGTGTTCGCCAGCTGGGTCGCGGCGACGGCGTCGAACGATCGGGAGCGCGCGAACCTTCCGCAGCTGTCCGTGGACGCAGGCGGCCGCGGGCTCGACACGCTGCGCGCCAGATACTCGAAACCGCTCTACGTGCTGCTGGCGATGGTCGGCCTGATTCTCGCCATCGCCTGCGCGAACATGGCCAACCTGCTGCTCGCGCGCGCCGCCGCGCGGCGACGGGAGATCGCCGTGCGCCTCAGCATCGGCGCGGGACGGCTGCGGTTGATCCGCCAGTTGCTGACCGAAAGCCTCGTCCTCGCGGCGTTGAGCGGCGCGCTCGGCATCCTCATCGCGTCCGCTGGCATTCGGCTGCTCACCGTACTGCTGGCTAACGGCGATTCCGGATTCACGCTGCACGCAGAGCTGAACGCGCGCGTGCTCGCGCTCGCCGTTGCGGTGTCGACCTTGTGCGGCACGCTCTTCGGCCTCGTGCCGGCGATTCGCTCGACGCGGCTCACGCTCGTGCCGGCGCTGAAGAACATCGACCTCGTGCCGCGGATGCGCCTGCAGGAGGCGCTCGTCGTCTCGCAGATCGCGCTGCTCTCGTTGTTGTTGGTGGCTGCGGGTCTGCTGGCGCGCACGCTCGCAAACCTCCAGGCCGTTCCGCTCGGCTTCAATCCCGAAGGCGTCCTGCTCTTTCAGGTGAACGCGCCCCAGGCTGGCTACCCCGCATCGAGAGCCGCGGCGTTCTATGAGGAGCTGAGGCGGCGCTTCGCCGAAATTCCCGGCGTCCGCGCCACGACGCTGTCGCATTCATCGCTCGTCGGGGCGGGCCGCGCGCACCCGATCACGGTGGACGGCGTGCCCGCCGTGCGCACGCGATTTCTCCAGACCGGCCGGGACTTCTTCTCGGCCATGGAGATTCCGATCTTGCAGGGCCGCGAGATCGATGAACGCGATCGCCAGGGCTCGCTCCCGGTGGTCGTCATCAGCGAACTGTTCGCGCGGACGTTTTTCGCAAATCACAGCCCGCTCGGACGCCACATCAAGGTTGGCGGCAGCATGTCGCTCGATCTGGAAGTGATCGGCGTCGCAGCGGACGCGCGGTACGGCGGTCTGAAGGGCGCCAATCCGCCCGTCGTCTACGTACCGTACACACAGATTCCGACGAAGCAGCTGCAGCAGATGACGTACGCGTTGCGCACCGACGGCGATCCGCTGCGGCATGTCAGCGCGGTTCGCGCGATCGTGCACGACGCGGACGCGCGCGTGCCGGTGACGAACGTCGTCACCGAGCGCGCCGAAGTCGACCAGACGATGAACCAGGAGATGGTGCTCGCGCGTCTGTGCACCGCGTTCGCAATCGTCGCGCTCGCGATCGCGTGTGTCGGCCTCTACGGAACGATCGCCTACGGCGTGGCGCGGCGGACGACCGAGATCGGCATCCGCATCGCGCTCGGCGCTCAGCGCGGCGCCGTCGTCTGGATGGTGCTGCGCGAGGTGTGCGTCCTTGCCGCGGTCGGTCTCGCGATCAGCGTCCCGATCGCGCGCAGCGCGTCGACGTTCATCGCATCGTTCCTGTTTGAGATTACTCCGAACGACCCGCGCGCCATCGCGTTCGCGGCGGCAACGCTGTTCGCGACCGCGGTGGTGGCGGGGTACGGACCGGCGCACCGGGCATCGCGCATCGACCCCACCAGCGCGCTGCGCAATGAGTAACAGCTCATTGGTGATTCCTCTTTGCCGGGAGCGAGGTGTCGCGTTCGAGCGATTCCCCGGCATGACCCAGGATGACCTGGGCATTTGGACCACGCCATCGGGCGCCAAGGTTGCGTGGTTCAAGGATCCCGACGGGAACACTCTGTCTGTGGGTGAGCGCTAGCTCCTTCCACGGCGGATGTATCCGTAGTCGATCATGCTCGGCTCGCCGTTGCCTGTCGATTGTTCTGCTCTGCGTCGACAAGCGCGCCCATCACCGCGATCGACGATGGTTACGGCTTCGGCTTCCTCGTATTCGTTGGCCCGGCATCCGGTCGGGGATCGACGACAAAGCCGTCACGATTCGGCATCTTCACTGTGGGCAGCGTCCCGGCGTTCATCACGACATCGTCTCCGATGATGCCGCTGAGGTTCAGGATGTACGCGACGACCGCGTAGACTTCCTCCGGCTTCAACAGGCCCGGCCGATCGAACGGCATCGCCCGATTCACGTAATCCCACACCGTCGTCGCCTGCGGCCAGAAACTCCCAACCGTCTTGAGAGGCCGCGTGGTGGCGAGCGTGTCTTGCCCGCCGACGAGCGCGGCGCCCACGCCGCCACCCTCGCCATTCGGACCGTGGCAGCCGGCGCAGTGAGCCGCGTAAACGGTGCGTCCTTCGGCGACGGTTCCGGAGCCCTCGGGCAAGCCGCCGCCGTCCGGCGCGATGGCAGCGCCCAGGTCGCGAACTTCGTCTGGAGTCGGCGGCCGCCCTACGCCAAACCGGGGTGACTGCGCCGCCATCGTTGCGGCACCCGCGAGCACGATCGCCAGCGCCAGCGCGCTACGCGTCCACATTGGTCACCGTCCCGTCGGTCTGGACTCGCCAGAACTTCGTCCCGTTGAAGTGATAGACCGAATTCCCGCCGCGCACGGCGACGAGCTCTGCGCGCGAGGGCTGCACGTAGCCGGTCTCGTCAATGGCGCGCGAGGCGAGGACCGCTTCCCGGCCTTCGAAACGCCACGGCATTCGAAAACGTGTCAGCGCGATCGGCAACCGCGGTTCCTGCAGCTGCGCGGCCGTCCAAATCCGTCCTCCATCCGTTGTGATTTCCACGCGCTCGATCTTTCCGTTTCCGGACCACGCGAGGCCGGTCAATTCGTACAGGCCGATCCCCGGCAGCCCCTGCCCTCCTGACGGGAAGGTGATGACCGACTTCGCTTCCATCTGATACGTGAAGATGCGCGCTTTTCCGTCGGGCATCAGATCCGAGTACTTCGACGTTTCATCCCGCGCCATGTAGGGCTGATTGGTGAGCTTCAGGCTATGAAGCCACTTCACATTCGTATTGCCTTCCCACCCGGGGTTGATGAGCCGCAGCGGATAGCCCTGGGAGGGACGAATCATTTCGCCGTTCTGTCCGTACGCGAGGAGCGTGTTCTCCATTGCCTTCGACAACGGAATACTGCGCTCCATCCGGCAGGCATCCGCACCTTCCGCAATCACCCACGACGCTCCGGGTTTGACGCCGACTTCCGCAAGCAGCGTTGCGAGCGGCACGCCGGTCCACTCGCTGCAGCTGACCAGACCGTAGCTGCGCTGGACGTCGGGACCGGTCCGGGCGGCCCATTCGCCCGCGCTGTTGCCGCCACACTCCAGCACGAGCGCACGAGTGATCGACGGCAGCCGTTGGATCTCCGCCATCGTCAACGAGAGCGGTCGATCGACCATGCCGTGAATGACCAGTCGATGCTGAGACGGATCGATCGTCGGGATCCCCGAATGGTGACGCTCGTAATGCAGCGACGAGGGCGTGATCGTTCCCACGGACGCCTGCAGCGGCGTGAAGCAGGAACCGGTCTGCGGCGTCTTCGAGTCCCGGTGCCAGCGGACCGCCTTCTCGAACGGCGACCGCTCACCGTACGGTCCCAACGGAGCGCCAAGTTTCCCTGGCGTCTCCCACGCGAGCAGCCGCTGACGTTGCGCGAGGACTCCTCCACCGAGCGTCGCAGTCATGCGAAGAAGCTGCCGTCGGCCCGACCGGGAACTGTCGTTCATCGCGCCACCTCGCGGAGATTGTAAGAGCCAGTTAGAGGCTGTTCAGGGTCCGAACCGCCAACTCGTGCCGGCGCCGTGCGTAGACCGCTGCCGGCACCGCACGGCTCGCCGCTCGTTCGAGCGCGGTCGCCGCGTGCTTCAACTCGGTCTTCGCATCGCCGCTGTCCATCTCGTTCAAGGCCAGCACCGTGTACCAGAAAGGGAATCTCCGCCATCCATGTTCGCCGTCGCGCACCGACCGCAGATGCAAGACGCCGCGCCGCAGGCGCTCTTCGCGACGATTGAGGCCGCCGGCGAGGAGGTTCCGCCACAGGCCCACGCTGCACTTGCCGCAACAGAAAAGCCCTGGATTACGTCGGCGCGGGTCTTCGGCTGCACGCGCCAGACATCGCATCAAGCCTTCGTCCGCCGCTTCCATCGCGCGCGCGACACTGCGATCGCGCACTCGCAGCAGACGCAGCGTTCGCGAGGCTTCTTCGCCGAGGATGTGACGCGCCGATGCCGACGCGATACGCTCGCCGGTAAAGAGGACTATCCCCTTCGAGCGTTCGGAAGGGAATCCCGCGAAGGTTCCTCCGTAGGACCCGGGCAACCCCTGGCGCGCGGCGATCCACCGTGCAACCTGACCGCGTTCAGCGCCAGCGAACGCGCGGCCCTCGAAGTGCGCCGCATTGACGGCATCGACCGTCTGCGAAAGGCTCGCCCTGTGGATCAACACGCGGAGCTCCTTGCTCGAAAACGGTGGCCGACTCTGGACCCGGTCCTCATCGTGACGGCCGGCGCAATGGTGCCGAAGCGCGTGCGCCGAGTCAACGGCCCGCGACGCGAGGTAGTCTCGGGCGCCGCGGGCGTGGGCATCGCGCTCGCAGGTCGATTCAGGCGTCCTCCTGGTCGCGGCGCTGCTCACAAGCCGCCGGCATCGCTGACGTCGAGGCCCCCCAAGCCGTCGCCGGTTGACATACATAGAACCACAACGTATAAAACCTCGACGTATGGACATGGGCAAGGATCTTGTTGCTGCGTCCGCCACGCCACTCGTGCTCGCCATCCTTGCCGAAGGCGATAGTTACGGCTACGCCATCATCAAGCGAGTGGCCGAGCTGTCAGGCGGGCACCTGCAGTGGACCGACGGCATGCTCTATCCCGTGCTGCACCGGCTGGAGCGCCAGGGTCATGTTGCGGCGAAGTGGTCCGCGTCCGAGACCGGCCGCAGGCGCAAGTACTACCGGATCACGAAACAAGGCCGGGCGCTCCTCGCAGCCCAGCGCCAGCAATGGCAGGCCGTGGACGGCACCCTACGGGAAATCTGGATGAAGGCATGCACGGTATGACGGCCTTCGCCGATCAGCCAATCGAGGATCAAAATCGCGCAGTGGCGGACGTCCTTGCGTCACCGGCAGGCCGTTCGCCGTCTCGACGTCGAGGAGCTCGAGGGACATCTGCGCGACCAGCTGGGGGCGCTCATCGAGGCGGGGCTGGGCGCAGATGAAGCGTTCTTGGCCACGATGGTGTGGACAGGCAACCCCATCAACGTGAAACGGGAAGTACTGATCGGCTTCGATCTGATGCTGGCGGTCGTCGTCGGGCTGGTGCTCTACGCAGCCTCCGCTCGCGACCCGCCACCGCCCGACTTCTTCGACGGCCTGCAACTGCTGCTCGTGGTCAGCGCCCTCGTGGTCGATGGCGTGGCGCTCGCGGCGATCGCAGCGCGCATCTCCGAGTTTGGCTTCACGCCCAACCGGGTGGCGGCCTTTGGCGAAAATCTCATTCTGCTCGGCAACCTGGCAGGAACGGCATTGCTCTATGCGCGCTTTCTGCGTCAGCGGGGCTCGTTTGCTCCCTTGGAGCGATGGCAGATCGCCTATCTGCCCGAGTACGTCGTATGGGCAGGACTCGTGGTTGTCGCGTTCCCGGTCGCGTTCGCGTACCGTTGATGTCCTCCTGGCATGCACCGGCGGTCAGTCGTGATCCGTCGCCAGGCCTTAGGTCATGAGGCCCGCGTGATCAGCAGACGCACTTTGTTGTTGGGCGCCGTCGGGCAGTCGATCCGGCTCCAGCCACAGCGCGTCGTCGTGGTGATGTGCGACGGCTTCGGCGTGGACTACTTCACGGCCAGCGCCATGCCCACGCTCGCACGGTGGAAGAGAGACGGCCTCTACAAGGCGGTTCGCGGCGTGATGCCGTCGGTCACGAACGCCAACAATGCCTCCATCTGCTGCGGGACGTGGCCCGCGGTGCACGGCATCACCGGCAACTCGTACTGGGACGCGCGCGCCGGACGCGAGGAGTACATGGAGAGCGCCGCGCTGCTGCGCGCGCCGACGCTCTTCGAGCGGGCGGCACGGCATGGCGTCAAGTCGGCGCTGCTTTCGAGCAAGAAGAAGACCGTCTCGCTGCTGCCGCGCGGTGCGGACGTGGTATTGACTGCGGAGGCGCCGTCGCCCGAGTGGGTCACGCGTCTCGGGCCGGCGCCGCCGATCTACAGCCGCGAGATCAACTACTGGCTGCTTCGCGGCGCGATCGATCTCCTGCAGCGGCGTCGCGACATCGGCTGCGTCTACGTCCACACGACCGACTATCCCATGCACACCTGGCCGCCCGAAACACCAGAGTCGAAGGAGCATCTGGCGCGCCTGGACACGCTGTTCGCGGACGCGATGGCGGCCGCGCCAGATGCGGCGTTTCTGTTGACGGCCGATCACGGGATGCACCACAAGAGCCGCTGCTGGGACCTCGCGAAGGCGTGCTTCAGTCGCGGCGTGTCCGTACGGATCGCAATTTCGGCCGAACGCGATCGGTACCTCCAGCACCATCAAGGATTCGGCGGCACGAGCTGGGTCTACCTGAATCGTCCGCGGGACGCCGAACGCGCAGCCGCCGTGTTGTCCAGGCTGCCTGGCGTGGCCGAGGTGCTCGGTCGAGCGGAGGCGGCGGCGCGGTATCACCTGATGGGCGATCGCATCGGCGATCTCGCCGTGTTCGGCGATCGCGACACGGTCTTCGGCGATCTCGACGAGGAGATGGAGGCGCTGACACAGGAATACCGCAGCCATGGATCGCCGAGCGAGCTCGACGTCCCGCTGTTCGTTTTCAACGCGGCCGGAGCGCCGGCCGCCGAGTACTTCGGGCACAACTTCGACGTGGCGCGGTGGCTGTATGCGTGAGATGGAAGGCCCGGCCCGGGTTCCGAGTTGTTTCATGATGGGGCCGACTCGGGCTAACAAGCCCAATGACTACCCTCTCGGCTCATACCGCATCGCTACCGCCCCCGAGCCGAACTCCTGCCGGCTCACGAGCCTCAAGGCGATGTGCTTCGATAGCCCGGCGAACAACGTCGGCCCGTAGCCGGCTAGCCAGTGCTGTTGCGCGATCTTGCGAAGGCGTGCTTCATTTGGAGTTCGGCCTTCAGCGCTTGTAATGATGAACTTGAACGGCGGCGCAGTGACCCGAATGGAGGAGAGTTTCTTTGCGCCTGACGGGTCGCGAGCGTCGTCATATCAATCTCCTTGTCGCCGCCACCGTTACAGTGATGCCATGCCGTACTGCGGAAAGAGGTCACCAGAGCCCCAGCCGGTGGACTTGGCGATGTTCATGACCGTCGGATAGTCCGGGTACCAGCTGGTCGCTGCTGTGGCCTTGCCGCCCCAGGACAGCGTGAAGCCCCAGTCGCCATTCAACTGCAGCACGTTCCCGGAGCTGGCGAGCGAGCCGCCTTTCTGGCCGTAGAAGCTGTCAGTGCCAAGCTTCGACAAGTAGTCGAAGCCATACCCCGCTCGCCCCATGCCTGCCGCGCTGACGGCGGCGCCATCGCTCAGCATCGTCGTGATCGTATCGCGCTTCAGCGAGGCGTTGTCCTTCGTGCTCATCAGCACCGCGATGAGACGCGCGATGTCGGTGGCTGCACCGGTCAGGCCGCCGCCGCCCTCCATGATTTCGATCTGTTCCGTGCCGTACTCCGATGGGACGAGCGGCTGGTCGGGGGACATCTGACTTTGCCCGACCCACAGGCTCGGGTCCTCATAGCGTGCTTCGTCCGTTGGCTCGTTCGCGACCAGGCTGACGGCGCGCCGAATCCGCGTGACGCCAATGGGCGCGAGCAGGAACGGTTTGTAGGCGTCGATGGGGCGGCTCTTGCCGCGCACCTTCGCCACAATCCGCCCGAGCAGGTAGTAGCCGCAGTTGTTGTAGGCCTGCGTCGCTCCGGGCGCGCTCACCATGCCGAGGCCGGCAATGTACTGATCGGTCATCGCCTCGGTCACCGGCAGGCTCACCGTGTGGCCAGCCTGCTGAAACGCCTGGACGACCGCCGGTCCGTTGCGGAAAGCGTCGGGATTGATGCCGCTCGTGTGCTCGAGCAGATGCTTGATCGTGACGTTGCCAAAACGATTGTCGGCCGGCGCGGCGCCGCCTGGTGTTTTCAATTGCAAGATGTCCTGCAGCTTCTGTCCGAGCGTCAGCGCCTTCGACTCGATGAGCTGAAAGATAGCGAGCGCAGTCACCGTCTTCGACACGCTCGCCATGCGAAAGCACGTCGTCGGCTGCACGACCGGCCAGTTCGGCTCGGCCATCGTGTAGCCGCGTGCATAGACGAGCCTGCCAGCGTGGACGATCGCCAGCGATGCATGGCGGACCGGCGAGTCTTGCATCGCCTGCTTGATGACGTTGTCAATCGACGTATTCGCCACCGGGCCGGTGGCGCTGAATTGTTTCGGGGTCTCGGTCTCACTCTGTGCGAACAATGCCGCGAAGCGCGCCGAGGCCGCGTCCGTTCCCGCCGCCTGCACCACTACAGGGAAATAGCCTTTGCCGGTCCAGTTGTCGAACTCGGCCTGGTAGCCCGCGGGCGTCAGGTTGTGCCGCGCTACCCACGGTCCGATCTGACGATCGATGAAAAGCGACAGATACTGGTTGCTGCGGTTCAACGTGACGAAAGCAGGGCGGCACCAAGCCGACGTCTGCGCATTGAAGCGCGCCTGGTAGGTGGCCACACTGTCGCCGACGCCGTCGGTGTTCCACAGCGTCTTACCGGCATTCGGCATCCAGATGGCGGCGTAGCGCGGATCTCCGGCATCGCCGTACGCGGCGACCCAATGCAGGATGAGCCCCTGCGTTTTCGCCTGCGCGTTCATGCCCTGGAGTGTCCCCCCGTCGTTCGCGTCGCCCGATTTCAGCAGGTGCCGCGTCAGTGGAATCGGGTTTTGCGGCTGGAAGACGGCCGCGAAGCGCGGGTCGGACGCTGGCCCGGTCGCTGCAATCATGACGGGCCCGTAGCCCTGATTCGCCTGGTCGTTGAACGTCTGCTGGAATTGCGCCGCGGTCATGCACGGCCAGTCGCGCTGGGCGACGATCGCGGGCCGCTTGATCATGACCGCTGCGTAGATCGGATCCGACGTCGAGCCGTAGAGGCTCAGCGAGAGAAACCGATAACCATCCTTCGCGGCCGCGTCCCGCTTCGCAGTGTGGTCCGAAAGCGTTGCACCGTGCCAAGCGACGATAGTCGACATGGTTTGCCTCCGTCAGTTCACGCGCAGCTCGACCGAAGCTGACGCACCAGTGTTCACCAGGAAGTGCGAGAGTACCCAGATGTTGGCGGGCGGAGTGAAGCGGAGTGAAGTCGATCGAACGCGCATCGCAACCTCCACTGCGAAGGCGTATCGACTGAAACGCGGGGCAATCTACGAGTGTGACTTACCCGTGTCATTAGCATCGCCCGTAGAGTGCCGACCGGCGAGGCCAACGTCAATGACTTTGATGGTACGCAATTTTGGTGAGCCCTCACGATCGCCGTTGAAGCTTCACGTCGGCGCCTTGTCGCTGGCAGGCGTCGCCGGCGGCGCTGTCGCGAGCTTCTCGTTCGCCCGCTGGCTTGCCGTTCACTATCGCACTCGGCGTGCCAGCGATCAGATGCCGAGCGTCGATGTGTTGATGGCGATCTTCACGCTTTCACCGCTGCCGCGCTGGCGAGTTTCGCGGGACCCGTGGCGAGTGCGTGCGCGATCGCGACCTTTGGGGCGTATTCGCTGTACGCGCATTTTGGTTTGCGTCGGCGCCTCGGACGCGTTGCCGCTGCTCTCCTGCTGTTCACGCCGACCGAATGCCGCAACGACGTCGCCCACTGCGGCTACAGAGGCTCGCTGTACAGTTATGAAAGCCGCGCTAACTTCAACTCTTCCTGCCATTCGAGGACAACCCGGTCGACCGGTCGACCTTCCGAGACTTGACGCAGCGAAAGCCGACATCTCAACCGTTCGGTGGACGCGAGAACATGGACGCTCCGCAATGGCACTCGTTGGCCCAACTCTCGCACTGCTGGCCGCCACAATGAACACTCGAATCTCCGTTCCCGAGTTGCGCGCGCGGGGCGTGGTTCTGCAGTCGCACGAAGCCGTGGTGATCGCGCAGCGTGTCATTCAACCCACCAAACCCTTCGCGGTGCGCGAATCGGACGGACCACCATCGCTCGAAAACGTCCTGCTGAATGCCGACGGCTCCGTTGTCTGCAGACGGTCCGCGTCGACCCCTTCCGTATCGGAGATCGGCGCCCTGCTGCGGGAGTTGCTGTCCGGGACGACGGGCGTGCCCGGTGGACTTCGCTATGCGATCGGTCGCGCGTTGCTCGAGGTAGAGGGACCGCCGTTCGACTCGATCGAGGCTTTCTCCCGTTCGCTTGCGCGCTATGAGCAGGGTGAACGCGACGAGGTGCTGCGTCACCTGCTCGAGCGGTTCAACGACGCCGCTCGCGTCTCCTGCGACGCGCCGCTCGCCCTCCAGCCCCGATCAACGCGCACACGTCGTGAGCGGCGCACCGCCGGGCCGCGCGTCGACGAGCTGCGAAGGCAGTTGCGGGACGCCGACGCCCGCATGTTCGATCAGATCAACCGCCGCAGTCGACAACTGGATAACTCGATCGCCGATCCGCTCGATCGATTCGAGCAACTCCCAGTCGTACCGCCGCCTCGCGCGTCCGAGCCAGCGTTTTGGAGCGCTCCGGCCATCGCCGCGTCAATGGCCGCCGTGATCGCACTGATTGCCGCCCTGGGCTTCGCGCGCGTGGGTCTCACGTCGTGGCCGCTGTCCAGCGTCGCTCGTCTGACGCCGCGTCCCGCGTCACCGCCGATGTCGGCGAAGAACGAGGCCAATGCGCCTCGGGAGGCGCTCCCGTCCCACACGTTCACGGGCGATGGCCCGCTGCAGCATGCGTCGACCGAGGACCCATCGCCGCAAGAAACTGCGGCCATGACCTCGGGGCCGACCCCGCCGGTCGCGAACGCGGCCGCCAGGCTGGCAGCGGAACGCGAAGCGAGCGCCGTGCGGGCATCGCGTCCCTTTGACGTCGCCGGCTCGCGGTTGCCCGCCGTGAAGGTGGCCTCGGATGACACCAGCGAGGCCGACGAGCCGAACTCCCTGGTGCGGGCGGTCGATGCCAACAATCGGCCTGTTTTTTCTGACGCGTTCGTCTCACGAAGCGCGGCCGTGGTCGCCCTGACCTCGCCGTCAGCCGACGAGGATCGACTGCGGATCATGACGATTGCCGATGCTGACGGCGCACACAATTATCACGTCCGCCTGGCACCGGATGGCCGCATGGTCGCCTACGATTCCGATCGCGACGGCGCGCAAGGAATCTACGTCGCGGATCGAGACGGCTCGCATGTGCGGCGGATCAGCGGCAGCGGCTATGCAGTCATGCCGATGTGGGCCCCCGACGCACGCCAGATTGCGTTCCTCCGCGCCGAGCCAGACGACGCCACGGTGTGGAACTTGTGGGTGGTCGCGCTCGACGGCGGCGGCATGCGAAGGCTGACCCAGTATCACGACGGGCAGCTGTGGAGCGGCTCGTGGTTTCCAGACGGCCAGCGCCTGTGCTATTCGCATAACGGCCGCCTGGTCGTGTTCGATCTGCGGACCAACACCTCGCGCGCGTACGAGACGCCCGTCACGGGGCGGCCTATTCGAGAGCCGACAGTCTCGCCTGATGGCGCGAAGATCGTCTTTCAGGTGTTGCGCAACGGCGCCTGGCTCCTTGATCTCCGCACCGCATCGATCCGTCGGGTGATCGAGGATCCGACGGTTGAAGCGTTCGCCTGGTCACCCGACGGACGGCGACTCGCCTTTCACAGCCGTCGCGACGGCCAGTGGAACGTCTTCCGGATGTCGGACACAAGTACCGAGGACTGATCCGGAAATCACTCGACTTGACGGCGGACGATGGGCGCCGCGAGGGGCCGCGACCTCGTCGTGTGCGAAACGTCAGCCGGCCGGTTACGCGGCCTCGTGGTAATAGAACGTGAGCCGCCGCCGAGTCGCTCACGGCACCGTACTGAGCCCGGTCCGAGTGACGTGGTTTTCAGCGCCGTGAGCTCGTGGGCCAAACCATAGCTTAGCTGCTCGATAGCGAGCCGGTCATTCCATATTGTCTAGCCTAAGCCTAGAGGCTAGTCGCCCAGTAGCAACAAAACTGCGCGGACCGAGGATCGTCGCTGCGGGGTTACGACGCTGGTCGTTCACATGGATCAGCCGACGACGGTCACGTCCGCGCGTTATGGCACAGCGCGTCAACCGTCGGCGAGCGTGGTCGCTCGGCCGAAAGGCTCCGCGGAACACGCCTCAGCCGGTAGCGCGAGCCTTTCACGCGAACAGGCGCGGCCGTGTGGCTTCCGGCTTGCACCAGAATCTCGATGAATCGCACAAGCGACGGGTGAGGAGATCAATGATGAAGCTTCCTCTGTTCATCTGTATCAGCATGGCGTGCGCATCGACGGCGGTCGCGCAGATCCCACCGAATCCCACGTCAGGCGCGTCCCCTGGTCAGCCCCCCGGCCTGACGAGCACAACCTCGCTCCCTTGCAATCCGATTGGAAGCATCCAGACGGGATCAGCGCTCGGCAGTTACGGAAGCTCGATGCCGCCCACACCGACATCGCCCCTCTCAACGTCGATCAGCTCCGGCATGTCGACACCGAGCACATCCTCAACGGGATCTCTGGGTTCTTCGATGATGACGTCACCGGGTTCGACCAGCATGACAACGCCGCTGGGCGTCACAGGATCCGGCGTGACGACGCCGCTCGGCGTTACCGGATCTGGGCCGTCGACGAACACTCCTGACGCAATGACGAGCGCAGGTACCGCTGCGAGCCCGTTCGGCGGTATCGGTTCGACGATGTCAATGACCGGAATGACGACGCCAACGTCGCCAGTGACGTTTCCCACGGGCACAACGTCGACCGTCGGACTGCCGCCGTGTCCTCGTTGATCTGGGGCCGCGCCTTTTCCAGATCAACGTCGCGCGAAGGCTTCACCCGAGCGTCATCGGCAACGCCGATCCCAGAGTCGCTCGGCTGACGCCCTTCGCGCTAGCGGCCAGCAGCACGACGCTGACGAGCGAGACCACCAGCACAGCCGCCGATCCAACGGCCCAACGCAGCCGCCGTGATTCTTCACCAGGGAGGGTTCGGATGCCGACGTATAGGCCGATCCAGTAGAGCATCGACGCGATCGATTGAGTGATCGTCAGGATGACGGTGAGCGTCATTTTCGCGTCCTGTGCTCATTTATCGGGAGCAGGTCCGAGCAAGGCGGCGAGTGGCCCGAGTGGCGACAGCGCCACGTATTCGTGATCGACCAGGTGCGCCTGGGACAGCGGCAGACTGTCCATGATGGCCTGCGCGTCGGCCACCGTGGTCACCGGGAGGATGAACACGACGCCTTTACCGTCGCTCCGTTGGAACCACTGCCGAAGCTTGCCATCCAGGTAGAGACGAACCGTCGCGCGAACCTCTGACGGCAAAACTTTGCCGAGCTCTTCGCGCGGCACTCCTGCCTTGAGCGTCATCAGCACGAGAACGTCCGTCGTCTTCGGAGGCGCGGGCGGTTGCGCGTGGAGCGGGTGAACAGACATCAGCAGGAGCAGCCCCGATACGGTAACCGTGGAAAAACACTGCGGTGCTTTCATGACACTCCTCTTCGGTGCGGACACATCAGACATCGTTGCGTCCATGATCGAATCTTTGCCGGGGCCTTGAATTTGTGACAGAGTGCGATCGTTCCAACTCGATCGAGCGCGATGTCACAAAATCCCGGGCCGCGGCAAATCACTGAGGGGGGACCCTGTCGCGGGACTGTGAAAACGAGGCGCTGCGAGACCTGATGGTCCAGTACCAAGCGGGGTCGCTCGAGGCGTTTCGGGAACTGTACGCCCATCTGGCGCCCGACCTTCGCCGGTACGTGCGCTTCCTCACGCGAGGCAGCGACGCGGCTGACGATCTCCTTCAGGACGCGTTCCTGCAGCTGCATCGATCGCGGGCCGCCTACAATCCGGCCTACGCAGTGCGGCCGTGGATGTTCGCGCTGGCGCGGAACGTGTGTTTGATGAATCGACGAGCGATGCGTCGCTGGGCGAACATTCACGCGGTGGGCAGCGACCTGCCCGAGGTGCCGGTCCCGGCTGAGGTCGAGCGTCTGGCCGACGCCGATGCCATTCGTCAATGCCTCGGGGAGCTACCGACCGATCACGCGGAAGCGCTCACATTGCACCATGTGTGGGGATTCAGCTTCGACGAAATCGCGGGCATGTTGGGCGTGAGCGCCGTGGCGGCGAGAGCGCGTGCCAGCCGCGGCATGGCTCGATTGCGAATGGAGCTGGAGCGGCTTTCGAGCTCAATACGATGAACAACGACTCGACACCGCCTGATGCGTTGCTCGCCGAGGTCGGCCGCGACTTGCGCCCGGTCCGCGCGTGGCCCACGCCGTGGCGAGACGCGCTACGACTGAGCCCGCTCGCCCTCGGGATCATCGTTGCCCTACCAGTGCTCGTCGGGCTGCGCCGAGATGCGGTGGCCGTCGGACCGCTCGTCGTGTGGGGGGTCTCGCTGATTCAGGTCGCGGTGGGCATCGTGCTCATTTGGATGGCCACGCGCGAGGGCAGGCCCGCGCGGCGCCTGCCGCGAGGCGTCGTGCGCACCGCCCTGGCGGTGGCCGGGTTCATGGTCGTGGCGGTCTCGTTCTTGACGTTCTCGAAGAGTCCCACGCACGTGCCGCACGGTACTCCGCCGTGGATCGCCGGGATGGTCTGCTATTTTGGAAGTACCCTGGTGGCCACGCCACTCTTTGCCCTTGCGGCGTGGTTCCATTCACGGTTCGTGTCCCCGAGGCCGGCGCTTGCCGGCGGGCTCTATGGCGCGGGCGCGGCGTTGACGTCCAATGCGGGATGGCGCCTGATCTGTCCGATTTCGACTCCCTGGCATGTCCTGACCGCTCATGGCGGAGCAGTGATCTCGATCACGCTGCTCAGTGCACTCATCGCGCATCTCGCCGCCGTTCGAGCGCGGCGCTCGTGATCATTCGGGTGGGCGGTCCGCAGGTTGGCGTCGATCAAGGATCAGGACGAGAAAGGCTCGGCGAGCGATCGCCGCACGCTGAGCGTCATCCGGAATGAGCGAGCAACTATTCGGCGCGCAGCGCTGACCAGGGATCGATCCGCGAGGCGCGCCGCGCCGGCAGGTAACATCCCATCAGGGCAGCGCCAGCCATAAGCGCCGCCGCGCCAGCGAGCGTCATCGGATCGGTCCCGCGTACGCCGAACAGCAGTTTCGTGATCGCTCGCGCCGCCACCGTCGACAGCACCAGACCGGCGCCGATGCCGGCGGCGACGCTCATCGAGCAGTCTTGCAGCACCATCCTCAGCAAATCAGCCCGCGTCGCGCCGAGAGCAGCGCGGATGCCGATCTCCGACGTACGCTGGGCAACGGAATACGAACTGACACCTTTGAGACAGGATCAACCAGCGCCCACTCCCTCGTAACGGGGTATATCACTGTGATGTCTCGAGTCTGCGTCGACTGGCTGGCATTACGATGTCTTGCATTACGATGTCTTGTCTACACGTCGCGACCATGTGGCAGTGTGGCTGCTCCTGCGTTATCGCCTGCATCCTTCTCGTGCAGAAAGAGCAGCGCGACATGTCGGTTATTGATCTTCTCAAACCGCTGAAACCAGGTCCGCGACATCCGGCTTGCCGGTGGTCGTGCTCTCGAAGTCGTACCCCCTTAGGTACAGCGGCGGCGATTCGCTCGCGCTTGTGTCCTGGGGCCCGTCGATTCTTTTGTGATGAGCCTATCCAAGCGTGTGACGAATTAGATAAAGTAGATAAAGTATGAAGGCTGAATCAAACCGCCGACAGGTCTCGAGGTATAGAGGCGGACGCGAATCGGTGGCGGGCGCCAGAGATCACCGAGCTTGTAGTTCGGACGCTACGCATCGATTTGCGCTGATTGCAGAGTTCGAGATTGCTTTGCTGAGGAGAGACTATTGATCAAGTCGCTGTCGTCAGATCAAATGCAGGCACTCGCGCAGGCAGGCGCACGTGTCAGAGTACAGGAACTTCGGGCCGAAATCGCCATGCTCGAGCGGCTACTCCGCCACGGCGGCGCAGTGAAGCGGCGCCGAGCATCCTCGACTCCACGCCGGGCGCGCCGACGCGGCCAGTTGTCCTCAGCCGGCCGTGCAGCCATCGTCGCTGCGCAAAAGGCCCGGTGGGCGAAGATTAAGGGAACGAAGCCCGCCGCCGCGTCTTCCCGGGCCGCAGCTCCCAATCGCACCGCCGCGCGGCCGCGTCGTCGTCGGTCGATGTCTGCTGCTGCTCGGAAAGCGATCAGCCACAGAATGCGAAAGTACTGGGCCAAGCGTCGCAAGGCGCGACCAGGAAAGAAAGGCGCAAAGAAGGCATCAGCCACATCAAAGCGCTAGACGGCTCGTGATGGTGCGCGTCGTGTGCTGGTTGGCGCGGCCCTGGTCAGGCCGCCGGGGGCAACCACTGGCGCACCCGCGAGGAACCATACCGCGATGAGCGAGTCGAACACAAAACACCCGAAGGACGATGCTGTCGGTGGAAGCTGTTGCCGAGAGGGCGGGCTACGGCTCGGCAACAGTGTTGCGAGATCGGTTCGCCGCAATCGTCGGTGTCAGCCCTTTGGCCTACCGGCGCTCATTCTCGTCGATGCACGCATCCGCTTCAGCCGCCGCCTCGACCCGGGTGCCTGCGCTGCCACCTTCTGATCATTCCCTGAGTCGGCAACGCTCCGCACGCGTGAGCGCGGGTCAACGCACCAGGTGAGCGGCCGAGGAAAACGTCATCTCCGCCACCGCGTGCGCTCTCGAGAAGCTCTGGCCTTGTTCGCGCGGCGCCCGCGCCGTCGGAAACACGCTGCCGCTTGTCAAGATCGATGTCGGACCACTCGAGCTGCATGACGGCTACGGCGAACCCGACCCGCTACTCACCACGATTTCGATGGCCGCGGCATTCCAGCGATCACTGGTTGGCGTGGGGTTGTTCAGGGTCACAGCCGTGCCCGCGGTTGCGACCGGCGCCGCTAACGTCTGAACCCAGAATGTGTTCGCGCCGACGGTGTCGACCCACTCGTGCGTGACGATCTGATCGGCGGGAACCGCACGCGCCGCGGCTCGCGCGGAATCGTTGGCCGCCATATAGACGACCGACGCCGCCTTGCTCGTCGTGAGCCCGATCGCTGTCGCGCCGAACGACGCGCTCGTCACGGCGGTCGCGCCGGTGCCGCCGGCGCCCGTGAATGCAATCAGCGTCAACGACTGGTGATACGAGTTCGTCATGCCCTGCACCGATGTGACGGTGCCGTTGGCGACCGGCGTCGCCGCGGTGGCGGTCCAGATCTCCGACGTTCCAAACTGGGCATTGGAACGCACGGCGAGAGTCCACGTGAGCCCGGCGCCACTGATCGAGAGCGTCTGCTTCAGCGAGGCGGCGGTCGGGCCCGCGGAGGTCGCGAACAAGACGAGCAGCTCGTTCGTACCGGTCGTGCTGAACGCCGGCGTGGTGACCGTTCCGGTCCCGTCGATTGAAATCGTCTTGTCGATCGCAAGCGCAATCGGCGCAGGCGGGCCGGAGGACACGACCAGCGCGACTGCACTGCCGACGGCGATCTGTGTCCCGGCCGTCGGGGTCTGACTGATCACGGAACCCGATGGGACGGTCGTGCTCGACTGCGTCGTGACCGTGCCCACCACCAGGTTCGCGTTCGTGATCGCCGTCGTTGCTGCGCTCTGCGTGAGACCGACGACGTTCGGCACCGCGACCTGCGGCGGACCCGACGACACGACCAGCGCCACCGCGCTGCCGACGACGATCTGTGTTCCACCCGTCGGGTTCTGGCTGATCACCGATCCCGACGGCATCGTCGTACTCGACTGCGTCGTCACGGTGCCCACGACCAGGTTCACGTTCGTGATCGCCGTCGACGCCGCGCTCTGCGTGAGGCCGACGACGTTCGGCACCGCGACCTGCGGCGGACCGGACGACACGACCAGCGCCACTGTGCTGCCGACCACGATCTGCGTGCCGGCTGTCGGGTTTTGACTGATCACGGACCCCGATGGGACGGTCGTGCTCGACGACGTCGTCACCGTGCCGACGGTCAATCCTGCGTTGGTGATCGCCGTCGACGCCGCGCTCTGCGTGAGGCCGACGACGTTCGGCACCGCGACCTGCGGCGGCCCGGACGACACGACCAGCGCGACCGCACTGCCGACCACGATCTGTGTTCCGGCCGTCGGGTTCTGGCTGATCACCGATCCCGACGGCACCGTCGTACTCGACTGCGTCGTCACTGTGCCCACGACCAGGTTCGCGTTCGTGATCGCCGTCGTCGCCGCGCTCTGCGTGAGACCGACGACGTCCGGCACCGCGACCTGCGGCGGCCCGGACGACACGACCAGCGCCACCGCACTCCCGACCACGATCTGTGTTCCAGCCGTCGGGTTTTGACTGATCACGGACCCCGATGGGACGGTCGTACTCGACTGCGTCGTTACGGTGCCCACGACCAGGTTCACGTTCGTGATCGCCGTCGTCGCCGCGCTCTGGGTGAGACCGACGACGTCCGGCACCGCGACCTGCGGCGGCCCGGACGACACGACCAGCGCCACCGCACTCCCGACTACGATCTGTGTTCCAGCCGTCGGGTTTTGACTGATCACGGACCCCGATGGGACGGTCGTACTCGACTGCGTCGTCACGGCGCCCACGACCAGGTTCACGTTCGTGATCGCCGTCGACGCCGCGCTCTGCGTGAGGCCGACGACGTTCGGCACCGCGACCTGCGGCGGACCCGACGACACGACCAGCGCCACCGCGCTGCCGACCACGATCTGCGTCCCGGCCGTCGGGTTCTGGCCGATCACCGATCCCGACGGCACCGTCGTACTCGACTGCGTCGTCACGGTGCCCACGACCAGGTTCGCGTTCGTGATCGCCGTCGACGCCGCGCTCTGAGTGAGGCCGACGACGTCCGGCACCGCGACCTGCGGCGGCCCGGACGACACGACCAGCGCCACCGCGCTGCCGACCACGATCTGCGTCCCGGCCGTCGGGTTCTGGCCGGTCACCGATCCCGACGGCACCGTCGTACTCGACTGCGTCGTCACGGTGCCCACGACCAGGTTCGCGTTCGTGATCGCCGTCGACGCCGCGCTCTGCGTGAGGCCAACGGCGTCCGGCACCGCGACCTGCGGCGGCCCGGACGACACGACCAGCGCCACCGCGCTGCCGCTCGGTACCTGGGCTCCGGCGATCGGGGTCTCGCTGATGACAGAGCCTGCCGGCACCGTGGGGCTCGCGGAGATGGTCACGCTGCCGACGACCAGACCGGCGGCAACGATCGCGTCCGTGGCAGCGGTCTGTGTCGAGCCAACGACATTCGGAACAGTCGACGGCGGCGGCGCGGCGCCTACCAGGATCTCGATCGCCGCGGC
>DATFXR010000457.1:0-4716 GCA_035315685.1 Vicinamibacterales bacterium
TCGTAGGGAACCCGCCTGCACAGGTCATCAAGACGTTCACCGCCGGCAACCAGCAAGGTGCCGATATCGCTTTCCGGCCCAACTTTACTGGGGCGAACAATATTATCGACAATAACTTCTGCCTGAGTTACATCCAGGGCGCGGGTCCCGCATCTGCTCCCTGCCCCAATATCAAAATGACAGGAGTCGAGGAGGCGGCGCAGCGCATGGCAAGCCGCCGGAGCAGCCAGAATGTCTTGAACGACGACCGAAACACGGCATTCATGAGCCAGATCTCGTCTAGGATGGCGGCGCCGATGTCGCTCGTGCTGTTAGGGTGTGGCGTGATCGGTGGGATCGCCCGGCAGCGGCGCCGCAGTCGGCACGCTGGTCGAAGCTACCCGGCAACCGTCAACGCTCCACCAACCCACGGCCGTTAGAGGCCCGAGCAAGCGCGAGGTATCACCTCGGACGGATGCAAAAAGACGATCACGATCAGCACGCAGACGACCGCTTCTCAATAGCCTCGGCGGCGCGATTGTCATCGTGTTCAACAATCGGACGATGCCCTCAACGGCCGGCCTCAGGTTGCCGAATCTCGGCGAACAGCGTGACGTTTGGATCGAAGACGACGGACGCGGGCGCCGCCTCCGCGGGTATCGTGATCGACGCTTCACGTCCAGTGATGCGCGTTTCGACGACCCTCGGCACCGCGCCGGTGGTCTGGATGATCCCGACGCCCATCTGAAACCGGTACGGATCCGCTGTCTGCACCTGGCGAATAATCACGACGAGTTGCCTGGCCGCCGCGTCATAGCGCCACGTGCCCGCCACACCCGGCACGCCGCTTCGCGTTAACCACTGCTTGAAGAACCACGACAGGTCCTGCCCTGATGCCTGCTCCATGGCACGGCCGAGATCGGCTGTGGACGCGAGGCCATTCATGTGCGCCTGGTAGTAGAGCCGAATGCCGCGCCAGAACGCGTCCGTGCCGATCTGCTCCCGGAGCATGTGAAGTACCCAGCTGCCTTTCTGATACACGAGCTGATTGTTGGGCCCGTCCGCCTTCGATTCATCGAAATTGACATGAACGACCGGCGTGTTCGGTCGCATCTTCTCGAGTTGCAGCACCCGATCCCGGCTGCGGCGGAGGCCATCGAGGAATGCCTCGCGTCCAGCAGCGTGCTCGGTATACAACAGCGTGAAGTAGGTCGCGAACCCCTCACTCAGCCAGACGTCGTTCCAATCACTCTCGGTCACCGCATCACCGAACCACTGGTGGGCGGTCTCGTGGACGACCGGTGCGTTGCCGGCGCTGACGCCCTTCTCGCCATAAAAGATGTTCGTCGCGTGCTCGGTGCCTCCACCCATCCCGGCGGCCTCCACGTGCGCCAGCTTCTGGTAGGCATAGGGGCCGACGTTCTCCGAGAAGAACTCGAACGCCCCCCGCGCGTCACGTTCGAGCGCCTGCAGGCCCTGGTCCGCGTCCTGCGGAAACGCCCAGAAGGACAGCTGGACGCCCTTCACCGGCGCGTCATAGTGCACGACGAAATGCGCGATGCCGAGCGAGTACAGCCACGGGGAGACCGCGACGTCCTGCGACCAGTGTGTGCGGCGCAAGAATCCCGGCAGATCGACCTGGTCCATCAGCAGGCCGTTGCTGATCACCTGATACTCGGCTTTCGTCGTGACGATGAATTCCGCAGTTGCCTTGGCGGCGATGTGATCGATCGTCGGCAGCCACTGGCGGGCATTGTGGAACCAGTTCTCGCTGAAGGCCGTGCGCTCGCCATGGATGTTGGTCAGGAGGCGCAGGCCGTTCGCCGGTTCGCCGTGATACGCGATGTCGAATGTCACGTCGTCGCCGGCCTTCGTGCTGGCCGGGAGCGGGAGCCGAAGTCGATTGTGCTCGTGTGTGAAGTCTACCCGCTGCCCGTTCGACGTCACGTGTGTGACCGTCATTCCTTTCCCGTCAGGCGTCTTTGACGTGAAGTCGAGAAGCGCCTCGTGGGCGCCATTGCGAGCAATGTGCAGGCGGACGGTCGCCTCGCCTTCGATTTCGTTCGCGTCCGTGGTGAGCAGCGTCAGGCGGAACACGTAGTGTTCGGCGTCCACGGCCGGCTGACGTGGATAGGTGTCCGCCAGCACAAGGCGACGCGAGAGCGTCAGTGCGATCGCGAGCAACAGGACGGAGGTCTTCAGTGTAGGGATCCAGTGGTGCCGCATGGACGAGATAGTAACCGGAACGCGTTGCGGCTTCGAGGGAGACATTCCTCGCTCGACGATTGCGAGTCGGCACCGTGCCTGCTGAAGACTCCATCGCGCCGTGTTGAGCCGATTGCTGGACTGTCGACGAAGTGATCAACGGCCGTGCGTCGCCGACAATGGCGGCAGGCGCAGGTCCAGCTCTGCTCGCCGGAAGAGGCTGAATCACACCTCTGTCCGGTCTCACGCGCGGAAGGAACTGTGTACCCCGCCGGCATGGGCTCGCCGCGCTTGGCGACGAGCTGCGACGCCCTCCACGATGCGACGCTGTCCATCCGGAGGCCGTTGGCGTTGCACCTCGAACGCCAGGCCGAACCGCGGCAGAGTGGACGAAATGGCTGTTGACGAACCGATGCTCCCGCCTTATAAGAGGACGCTCAACTTACAGTCGAGGGGCGAGTGGGTCACGACGCTGAGCGTTGGGAACGCATCAAGCAGCTGTTCCAGGCGGCGCTCGATCGGCCGCCAACCGATCGTCCGGGATTCCTTGGTGACGAGTGCGGCGGCGATCTCGGCGTGCAGGCGGAGGTGGAATCGCTGCTTGAGGCGCACGCGTCGGCCGGCAGCTTCGCCGCGCGACCGGCTGTCGACCTCCTGAGCCGGTCCGAGCCCTTCGAGAGTGCGTCGGTGGCCGATGGAATCGTCGTGCCTCCATCGGCGTTCGCCCCCGGCGAACGCCTCGGCCCGTACAGAGTGCTGTCGCGGCTCGGATCGGGTGGGATGGGCGACGTGTACCGGGCGCTTGATTCGACTCTCGGCCGAGAGGTCGCGATCAAGGTGCTGCCGGCCATGTTCACGACCGACGCCGATCGACTGGCGCGCTTCGACCGGGAGGCGCGCGTGCTCGCGGCGCTGAACCATCCGCACATCGGCGCGATCTACGGGCTCGAGAACGTGGGCGGCTCGCGCGCGCTCATCCTGGAACTGATCGAAGGACCGACGCTGGCCGAGCGTCTCGCCAGGGGTCCGCTGCCGATCGGCGCTGCGCTCTCGATGGCGCGGCAGATCGCCGAGGCTCTCGAAGCGGCCCACGACCGCGGCGTCGTCCATCGCGACTTGAAGCCCGCCAACATCAAGGTCACGACGGACGGCAGCGTAAAGATCCTCGACTTCGGATTGGCCAAGACAGTGGTCGGAGATCGCACATGGCCGGACGTCCCCAGTTCGCTATCGGGGCCGGTCAAGCGGACACAGGAAGGCGTGGTGCTCGGCACGGCCACGTATATGAGCCCGGAGCAGGCGCGAGGGCTCCCCGTCGATCGCCGGACGGACATCTGGGCGTTCGGCTGCGTGCTGTACGAGATGTTGACGGCGCGCCCCGCATTTGACGGCGAGACGATCGCCGAACGATCGCCGCGATCATCGAGCGCGATCCGGATTGGCAGAAGCTGCCAGCGACCACGCCGCAGAGTGTTCGACAACTGCTGCGGCGCTGCTTGACGAAGGATCCGAAGCACAGGTTGCGCGACTCAGCCGATGCCAGATTCGTTGTCGAGGACACCCTGACCGATGTCGGCAGTGAACCCGCCGTTCCGATCGCCGCTGCCGATCGCGTGTCACACGGGCGCCTGGCGTGGGGAGCGGCGGTGCTGGCCGTCGTGCTGGGAGGAGCGGGTTGGTGGACCGCTTATGAGAAAGCCAGATCGTCCGAGGCGCTCGTCGAAAACCCGCTCGCGAACGCGCGGTTCACGCGCTTCACCGATTTTCCAGGATCGGAGCAGGACGCCGCGATTTCGCCGGACGGCAAGTTCGTGGTGTTCGTGTCGGATCGCGACGGACCCTTCGACGTCTGGCTCAGTCAGGTCGGCACCGGCGTCTTCACCAACCTCACGCACGGCAGAGAATCCGTCATGGAGCTCATCGTGCGACACGTCGGCATCTCGCACGACGGCTCGGAGATCTGGCTCGCCGGCCGCTATCCGGATCGACGGCTGCGCGTGATGCCACTGGTCGGCGGGACTCCGAAGGTCTTCCTGGACGGCGATGTCGTCAACGTGGCATGGTCGCCGGACGGCGCACTCATCGCCTATCACACGGGGAATCCAGGCGACCCGCTCTTCGTCGCCGACCACACCGGTGCCAACGCCAGACAGATTTTCATCAACCGGATTCCCGGTGGTCACAATCACTTTCCGACGTGGTCAACAGATGGCAAATGGATCTACTTCGTCTCAGGCGTCCTCGCGACACGGGACATGGACCTCTGGCGTATTGGGCCTTCCGGCGGAGAGCCACAGCGGATGACCAGTCATGACAATGATCTCGGGTATCCGACGGCGATTGATTCGCACACGATGCTGTACTTGTCACCCGCGGACGACGGTTCGGGCCCATGGGTGTGGACGCTCGACGTCGAGCGCCGCACCACACGCCGGATCAGTTTGGGCCTCGAGAAATATGTCTCGCTGGCGTCCAGCGCCGACGGCCACCGGCTGGTCGCCACGGTCGCCAATCCGACGGCCAATCTGTGGA
>DATFXR010000458.1:0-10915 GCA_035315685.1 Vicinamibacterales bacterium
CCTTGTCGCGGACCGCCATGATCATCTGGCGATGCGCGGCGACCGCGTTCTTGTCCACGATGGCGCCGTGCCCCGGGACGATCTTCGTCGCGGGTCCGGCGTTGTCCACGACCGCCTGCAGCCCTGCGAGCATGCCGTTCAGCGTGCCGCCGTTTGCGCGGTCGATGTTCGGGAAACCGACCGATCGATAGAAGTCGCCGGTCATGATCACGTCGGCATTCGGGAACTTCACCATCGTGTCGCCGTCGGTGTGTGCCACCGGCACGGCGATCAGCTGGATGTCTTCGCCGTTCATGTGCACGGTCATCGCGCCCTTGAAGGTGATGAGCGGCAGCGCCGAAGCGGACGGCTTCGGCCCGCTCGGCGGCGTCGCCAGACGCGCGCGGAGCTCGTCGCGCGCGATGATCGTCACGCCCATCTTCGCGAAGTTCTCGTCGCCGCCGGTGTGATCGCCATGCACGTGCGTGTTGACCATGAACCTGATCGGCCGATCCGAGATCTGCTTGATCGCCGCAGCGATCTTGTCGCTGAGCGGTGCGAACTGCGAGTCGACCATGAACACGCCGTCCGGTCCGGCGAGCACGCCGATGGCGCCGCCCTGCCCTTCGAGGACGTAGAAGTTCGGCGCGAGCTTGGTGGTCTTGATCTCGACCTTGCTGAAGTCGGGCGGCTGGGCGGGCGCCGCGGCAGGAGCCTGCAGTCCGAGGGCGAGCGCTATCACGGCGAGAGTCATCGTCGCTCCCTCCGACGCTCTGAAGAGCGCCTCACGAATTCCTTAATTCTTAATTCTTAATTCCTAATTCTTAATTAGCGCCGAGCACGCGGGCGTCAGCCCGCGTGCGAGAGGGCGTACCCGTGCTCCTGCGCGCGGTTGACGGCCACGATGCCGGCCGGGACGAAGTGCACGTTCGGGAGCGCGTTGCTCGTGAGCTCCTTGTAGACGGCGTCGGCGTTGCCGTCGTCGATCTTGCGGGCGATGTACGCGGCCAGGCGATGCGTCGAGAGATCGCACACCGCAAGCTGGACACCCCGTTTGGTCTGATTCTCGAGGTTGGTGCGATACACGTTGCTCGTTGGCGCCTGATTGGTCTTCGGATCGACGAACTTTTCCGACTCCGACAGGTGCGCGCCGTATTTCGACCAGATCGCGTCGGTGAACGCGAACTGGGTCGCGCGGTGGCGCATGACGATGATCACGGCGACGTCGTTCGCGTCGAGACCATAGCCGTTCTTGTTGCCGGTGAAGAAGTTCCCGGTGAACTGCGCGGCGCTGGCGACGCCCTCGGGGGAGACCGAATCGAAGACGAGCCGATGCTTTCCGGGAACTTGGTCGTACCAGTCGTCCTTCGCGTCGCGCATCGGCTGCCAGCGGCTGGCCGGCGCTGAGGGGGTCGGCGACGGTCTGGGCGCAGCGTCTTGCGCCTGCGCAGAGGACTGGCTGACACCGAACGCGGCGGCCGCGGCGGCGAGACGGGCAAGGAATGAGCGTCGCTGATTCATGGCGGACATTGTAGCGCCTCGCTGCGCTCGGCGCCGCAAAGTCCGCAGAGAGAGCGGAGCGCGCCGAGAACAGAACCACGGAGACACAGAGAGACGTCAAGGCCGTAGCGCGACCGCCCGCGAGCGGGCGACGCGACCAGCTCTGCGCGCTCCGCGCGCTCCGCGGTTAGATGGCCAGCGACGCCGCGTACTCCTCGTAGCTGCCCTTGAAGTCCTCGATGCGGCGGCCGTCGAAGTGCCAGACGCGCGTGCCGACTTCTTCCATCAGATCCTCGTCGTGCGTGACCAGGAACAACGTCCCCTCGTATTTCTGGAGCGCGATGTTGAGCGCGTTGATCGACTCGAGATCGAGGTGGTTGGTCGGCTCGTCGAGGATGAGGACGTTCGGCTTCTGCAGCATGATCCGGCAGAAGAGCAGCCGGGCGGTCTCGCCGCCGGAGAGCGCTTCGGTCGGCTTGAGACCTTCCTCGCCGCTGAACAGCATCTGACCCAGCAGGCCGTGGATGTCCTGACGTGATGCGGCCGGGTCGAATCGATGCAGCCATTCGACCGCCGTGAGGCCTCTCTCGATCGTGCCGGTATGGTCCTGCGGGAAGTAGCCGATCGACACCTCGTGTCCCCAGCGGATCGCGCCGCTGTCGAGGTCCGCAGGCGATGCCGGGCAGCCCGGCGCATCAGCCATCAGCGCCTTCAGCATCGTCGTCTTGCCGACGCCGTTCCGGCCGACGAGCACGATCTTTTCGCCGCGATTCACGATTGCGTCGAAGCTGGACACCACCGTCAGGTCGCCGAACGCCTTGCTGACGCCCTTCGCCTCGAGCGCGACGCGGCCCGACGGCCGGTTCATCGCGAACCGGATGTACGGGCGCTGGATGTTCGACCGCGCGAGCTCGGTGGTCTGCAGCCGCTCGACTTCCTTCTTGCGCGACATCACCTGGCTGGCGCGCGTGCCGGCGGAGAAGCGCGCGATGAAATCCTGCAACTGCGCGATCTTCTTCTCCCGCTGCGCGTTCTCGGCTTCGACGCGAGCCCGAATCTGCGTCTTCGCGAGCACCATGTCGTCGTAGCCGCCCGTGTAGGTGATGATCGTCTCGTAGTCGATGTCCGCCGTGTGCGTGCAGATCGCGTTCAGGAAATGGCGATCGTGCGAGATGACGATCAGCGTGCCTTCGTAGCGCAGCAGGAACTCGCGCAGCCAGTGGATCGAGTCGAGATCGAGGTGGTTGGTCGGCTCGTCGAGCAGCAGCGCTTCCGGCCGGCCGAAGAGCGCTTGCGCGAGCAGCACGCGAACCTTCTGGCCGCCCTGCAGCTCGGCCATCGTCCGTTCGTGCAGTGTGTCGGAAATGTCGAGGCCCTGAAGCAGAACCGCCGCGTTGCTCTCCGCCTCGTAGCCATCCTCGTCGCCGACGATGCCTTCGAGCTCGCCGAGGCGCATGCCTTCGGCGTCGGTGAGGTCGGACATGGCATAGAGACGCTCGCGCTCCTGCAACGCCGACCAGAGGCGCGGGTTGCCCATGATCACCGTGTCGATGACGCGGAACTCGTCGAACGCGAACTGATCCTGGCGCAGCACGCCGAGCTTGTCCGGACGCGCGACCGTGCCGCGCTGCGGCGGCTGCTCGCCGGTCAGCAGCTTCATGAACGTCGATTTGCCGGCGCCGTTCGGCCCCGTCAACCCGTAGCGGCGCCCTCGCGAGAACGTCGTCGTGACGTCCTCGAACAGCACCTTCGACCCGAACCGCATCGACACACCTTGTACCGAGATCATCGCAGCACCACGAAAAATTGAGCAGGAGGAATCTACTATTCTACCGTGAATGCCCTCCCGCGGCTACGTCACCGACACGAGCTACACTGACCAGTTTTTTCGGGAGCTGTCGCCGGCGTGGCTGAATTACGTGGCGGCGCTGAACGACACGAGGCCGCGGTCACTCGACGCCGGGTTCGTGTACCTCGAGCTTGGCTGCGGCTTCGGGACGTCGACCGTCGTCAACGCCGGGGCGTACCCGCAGGGCCAGTTTCATGCGTGCGACATCATCCCTGCCCACGTCGAAGGCGGGCGCAGGTACGCCGCCGCGCTTGGCGTGACGAACGCCACCTTTCACGAAGCTGCCTTCGAACAGCTGCTCGGCCGTCAGTTGCCTGCCTGCGATTTCATCGTGTTGCACGGCGTCTACAGCTGGGTCGATGCCGAGGCACGCGACGCCGTGCGTCGAGTCATTCGCGCCTTGCTGAAGCCTGGTGGCCTCGCCTACGTCAGCTACAACTGTCTTCCGGGATGGGCGAGCGAAGCGCCACTCCGAAAACTGCTGGTCGAATTCGCCGCGGCGGCCGATGGCGGCACGGCACAGCGTACCGAGGCTGCGCTGGCGTCGTTGACCGCCTTCAGCCGCGCGAACCCGCGCTACTTCAAGGCGAACCCGCCCGCAGTCGCGGCAATCGAGGCGTACAACCGCCGCGACACCGAGTACGTCGTCCATGAGTTCATGAACGAAGTGTGGCAGCCGTTCTATTCGGTGGACGTCGCCGAAGAGATGGAAACGGTCGGGCTCCGCTATGTCGGCAGCGCGACCCTCGCCGAGAATCATCCGGCACTCCTGCTCGACGCCGAATCGGCGAAGGCCATTGCGGCGCTGCCGACCGAGCGTCAGCGCCAGCTCGCAACCGATTTCGCGGTCAACCAGCGCTTCCGCCGCGACGTGTTCGTGCGCGTCGATGGCGGACCGTCGAACGACGCTCCGGCAGACGTCTTCGCGACGGTGGTTGGCAGCGCGCGCACGCCGTCGGCGATCGGCGTGAAGGCGGCCGTGCCGCGCGGTGAGATTGCGTTTCATGCCGGCTTCATTCGCGACATTCGGGCGTTCGTATCGCGCGGATCGACGACGATCGCGGATCTGGTCGCCTCGCTCGCGGTCCGGGGTGGCAAGGCCGACGAGATCGCGAGAAACGTGATCTTTCTCGTTGCCGCGGGCGTGTTGACCCCGTTCGCCCGCGCGTACGCCGTCGCCGACAGAGGTGCGCGTACGCAGCCGCGCGCCGCACCGATGCTGGAGCGGACGCTGGCCTATGCGATTACCGAAGAAAGAGAATGTTCGGTGCCGTCCGAGGTGATGGGGAACGGGTTTCCGCTCGAGCCAGACGAGGCATGTGCGGTGCGCGACGTGCTGTCTGGCGCAGCCAAGCCGGCCGAAGGAACCCGCGAGTTGATGTCAACGCTCGAACGAATCGGGCTGCTCATGTAAATGGAAGCGCGTTCGATCGGGAGTGCAGGCCGTCCTGTTCTGCCTTCGCTTGAAGGTACGGCGGACCCGGCATAGCCTTCGAGTGACATGGCGCTCGATGCAGTCGCAATCCTCGGTGGCACGGGTCAGCAGGGAAGCGGCCTGGCGAGGCGCCTGGCGGCCGCCGGCGTGCGGGTGATTGTCGGCTCTCGCGATCCGCGGCGCGCACGTTCTACATTCCCAGACGCATCCTCGTCGCACGCGATCGAGGTCGCAGACAACGCATCGGCCGCGTCGAGCGCCGGCACGGTCGTGCTTGCGGTGCCGTTCGGCACCGTGGACGCGCTCCTCGACGATATCGCGCCGCGGTTGAGAAGTGACGCGGTCGTGATCGATCTCACCGTGCCGCTGTCGTTCGCTGGCGGCAAGCTGACGATGCTCGACGTCGCTGAAGGATCCGCGGCGGAGCACATCCGGACGAGGCTTCCTTCGTCGGTCGCGCTTGCCTGCCTGCTCAAGACGGTTCCTGCTCATCGTCTCGACCGCGCCGACGTGCCGCTCGAGTGTGACGACTTCGTATGCGGCGATTCCGACGCCGCGCGGGCTCGCGCCGCCGAGCTCGGCAGCTGCCTCGCCGGCCTGCGCGTCGTTGACGTCGGCCCGCTGTGGCGGGCACGCTCGATCGAGCATCTGACCGCGCTCGCGGTCGCGATCAACCGGCGCTATCACATCCTCGACGCGCGTTTTCGCGTGATCGGCCTCTGATAACATCCAACCTTTCGGAGGGTCCCATGGCGACGACAATTCCTGCCTCCCACGTCGATCTGCTGCAGATGTCGAAGCCGGCGTTCGCGCAACTGGCCACCATCAACGCTGATGGCAGCCCGCAAGTCACGCCTGTCTGGGTCGACTACGACGGTACGCACCTCCTGGTGAACACGGCGCGCGGACGCGTCAAGGCAAAGAACCTCGCGCGTAACCCGCGTGTCGCGCTCTCGATCTCCGATCCGCAGAACCCCTATCGCTACGTCGGCATCCAGGGCCGCGTCGTCGAGATGACGGAGCAGGGCGCCGACGCGCATATCGACAAGATGGCGAAGAAATATCTCGACAAGGACCAGTACCCGTATCGGCGGCCAGGCGAGGTACGGGTCATCGTCAAGATCTCGCCCGAGAAGGTTCACGCCAACCGCTAGAGCGCCGGCGGTGCCGACCGACCTGCGAGTCTTCGCCGTCCCCGGGATCCCCGATGTCATGACCGGCGCGGATGTCGGCGCGCTGATCGCCGCCGCAGTCGGTCGGGCCGGTCTGGCGATCGAGACCGGCGACGTTGTCGTCGTCGCACAGAAGATCGTCTCGAAGGCCGAGGGCGCTGTCGTGCGGCTCGACGAGGTTGCGCCGTCCGCGCGCGCGATCGAATGGGCCGACGCCTCCGGGAAAGACGCGCGGGTCGTGGAGGTCGTGCTGCGCGAGTCGAAGCGCGTCGTGAGGATGGAACGCGGGATTCTCATCTCAGAAACCCATCACGGTTTCGTTTGCGCGAATGCCGGCGTGGACGCATCGAACGTCCGGCCGGGATACGTGACGGTGCTGCCGCGGGATCCCGACGCGTCGGCCGCGCGAATTCGAGAGGTGTTGCTCGAGGCGGTCCGGCTGAAGCCGGACACTAGGACGGTCCGGCGAGAGCCGGGCAGCGCGGCACATGGCGATCTCGGCGTTATCGTGTCGGACACGTTCGGGCGGCCGTGGCGTGAAGGTGTCGTCAACGTCGCGCTTGGTGTTGCCGGCCTGCGGCCGTTGCTCGACTATCGAGGTTGCCGCGATGTCTATGGCCGCGAGCTGTCGTCTACGGTCATGGCCATCGCCGACGAGCTCGCCGCCGCCGCCGAGCTCGTGATGCGGAAGACGGCGCGGTTGCCGGTCGCAGTCATCCGCGGCGCGGGCGAGTGGCTCGGCCAGGGAACGGGCGCACAACTGCGGCGCGATGCCGGCAGGGATCTCTTCAGATGAAGGCAGTCCGGCGGCTCGCTGCGATCGCGCTCACCGCGGCGATCTTCGCGATCATCCTCCGGCGTGTGCCGTTTGCTGCGCTCGAAACGGCACTGCGCGAGGCCGACGTCCGCGTTTTTCTCTGGCTGATGGTCCCGAACACCGTCTTCTATTTCATCTGGGACACGCTCGTTCTCACTGTCGCCATCCGCTGGTTTCACGGCGAGGTTCGCTACCGCGATCTCCTGCCGGTGCGCGCGGCGTCGTACGTGGTCGGCTTCTTCAACACGAACCTCGGGCGAGGCGCAATGGCCGCATACCTGACGCGCACGCTGCGGGCGCCGTTTCTCGAGCTCGGAAGCACGGTGTTGTTCCTCGTGCTGACCGAATATACGCAGCTCGTGATCTGGGCCCTGCTCGGCCTGCTTGGCGTGCGGGCCGAGGTTTCGCGGAGTCTGCTGAGCGTCGCTGCAGGCGTCACCCTGTTCTGGCTCCTCGTGCGCTGGCTGCTCGCGCCGCGCGGGTGGTCGCTCGCGCGTACGTTTCGGCTGACGACGCCGACCCGTTGTACGCAGATCGTGCTGCTGCGCGCTCCGATGTTTCTCGTCTCGCTGCTCGTCCATTACCACGCTGCGCACGCGTTTGGAATCTACATCCCATTCCTGCAGATGCTGACGTTCCTGCCCGTGATTTTCATGATCGCGGCGCTCCCCATCACCGTCGCGCATCTCGGGACAACGCAGGCGGCCTGGATCTTTTTCTTCGGGGCCTATGCGGCCGCTCCGCGGCTGCTCGCGTTCAGTCTTGCCGCGCATCTCGTGTTCACAGCGACACGCGCGTTGCTGGGTGTGGCGTGGCTGCCGGTCGCCTGGTCGGATCTCGTGGCGCCACGCACGCTGCAGACGAACCGTCGGTACGTCTCGGTAGCGTGACGCGCGCGGTCGTGGGCAATAGTGCGCGTCACGTTCCACTTTGGTGGGGGATCGCGTGCGACTTATGGGCCGCTTACCTCGACTGGCGCTAAAATGATCGCCATGAAAAGTCATCCGGCCCTGATCCTTGCTACGGGTGTTTTCCTGACGGCGCTCGTCGCCGCGGCGCAGAGCGGCGGCCGCGAGCAGCTCACGAAAGGCAAGACGCTGTGGGATCAGCGGTTGTCGAAAAGCGCGATCGTCGCGCTCGAGGCAGCCACCAAGAGCCCGGAGACGGCGGCCGAGGCGTGGGAAGCACTGGGCCGGATGTACACGTTCAAGGGCTGGCAGCAGGAAGGTGCGTTTCCTGGTTGGCACGACGAACCGGCCTATCGCGAGCGCGCGCTGACAGCGCTCCGTGCGGCCGCGAAGGCCGATCCCTCGCGCCAGTCGGCGCGCGACGCGTTGAAGATCGCCGAGGGCTTCGGTGCGGCCGACAAGGTCGATCCCGCACCGACCAGGCCTGAGATTCTGGCGCTCGATGCCAAGCTCGACGCACTTCGGGAAAAACCCGATTCCACAGTGGCGGCGATCACCGCCGCGGTTGCGGCGCGCGCCAAGGCGCAGGCCGACGCGCAACCGTACTTCGTTGGCGCGGACATCTTGAACGAGCGTGGTGATTTCGACCGCGCCATCGAGATGGCGGAGCAGGGATCGAAGGTGTCAGACCGGTTCATCGACGAGAACCTGAGCGCGTATCAGCTCGAGGGAAAGGCCCAGGGATCGCGCGACCGCACGCGTTCTGTCGTGGCGGATCTCGTCGGCTGGGCGCAGGTACAGAAGAAGAATTATGCGGCCGGCGCCGCGAAGCTGCAGGAAGCCGAACGGCTGTCGCACGGCCAGGACTTCATCGTCCTGTTCCACATCGCGGAGCTCGCCCGGGTCCAGAACGATTTGCCGAAGGCTCGTGAGTACTACCTGAATGCGCTATCACTCGGCGGCGGTCCGCCCCAGCTCCGCCAGAGGCTCATGCCGGCACTCACCTCGGTGCGTGGCGATGCCGGCGCCGGCACCGCCTTCACGACGTGGGTGCAGGCCGAGATGAGCAAACGCCGCGAGGAGCGGAAGGCCGCTGCGCTCAAGAGCCTCGTCGACAAGCCGCTGCCGCCCCTCGCGCTGACCACCGTGGACGGCCTGCCGTACGATGCGAAGAACCTTCGCGGCAAGGTCGTGCTGCTCGACTTCTTCGCATCGTGGTGCGGCGTCTGCAAGGCCGAACTGCCGCAGCTGAAGGGCTCGTACGCGCAGTATCAGAACAATCCCAACGTCGTCTTCCTGCTGGTCAGCATCGATGAGGACAGCCACCGGCTGCAGCGCTACCTGAGCGAGATGAAGTTCCCGTTCCCGGTCGCGCGCGCAAAGCCGCAGGATATGGAGAAGGCGTTGGGCTTCGACAACGTGCCCGCAACCTTCTACGTGGACAAGGGCGGTGTTGTGCGCTACGAGGTCATCGGCACGGAGGCGCACGGCGACTCGCAGACCCGCGTCAGCTGGTACGTCGATCGGTTGCTGAAGTAGCCGGACCGGCGGGAAAGCAACCCCAGAGAACGCTGAGCTCGGCAGAGAGCGTCGATCGCTTCTCACACAAGAGATCTCTGCGAACTCTGCGAACTCCGCGGTTGTTTTCGCTTCTGTCAGACGGTCCGGCGGCTCCGCCTGCTTTATCGGGTGAACATCGCCGCGTTGAACAGCACGCGGAACGTGCCGAACGGCTGGCCGCGCCACTCAGGGCGGAATCCAATCAGGACCACGTGACCGTCGCCGAGCGGAACATCCAGCGCCGCGGCCTTCCCGTGCAGGTAGTTTTCGCCAATCAGGTAGCCGGACAGCAGCGGCGAACCTGAGTCCTGGTATCGCGCGAGCACGGTGCCGGTGAAGTTTTCGGCTGGTTCGAACACGGGGCTGCTGTCGACAAAGACCGCCGCTTTGGCCGGCATGCCGGCCATCACCGGATGTGACGGATCGGTGGTGACCTCGACGATCGATCCGCGCAGGAAGAATTCGTCCGATCGCAGGCCCGAGACGACGTTTCTGACTGGCAGCTTGAACTGTTGGATCACGAACGTGCTCGCGTTGCTCAAACAGACGAGCGTGCCGCCGCCGCGGACGAACTGCTCGAAACGCTGGAGATCCGCGGCGGTGAGCTGATACGCGTACTCCGGGCGAACCTGACGTCCGTCGCCGCCCCGGCCGGTGCCGCCGCCGCGTCCGCCCGTCTGAGCGCCCGCCACCGGTACGCGCGCATCGTCGGCCATGATCAGCACGTCGATCTTGTCGCCGAGCGGTGACCCGAAGTCCTCGGGATGAACGACGACGAAACTGAAGCCGTACCGTTCCAGCACCCAGCGGGTCCATCCTTCGTCCATCGCGGCGGTCCAGGGCTGAAACAGTCCGAGCCGCGGCCTGCGGATGGCGCGCCCCGGCGCCGCGAGCGTGCGTTCTGCCTGCAGCGCAAGCGACCGCACGAGATCGTCCTGTGTGCTCTCGGCAAGCCCCCGGATGCTGTAGCGGATGGGAGCACCTGACGCTCCCGCGCTCGCCTGGACGGTCGCGCCCTGTTCCCACGCGCGATTGACCGCCTTGAATGCATTGTTCTGCGCCGGATCGAGCATCAGCACGCTGCCGGATCCCGTGGTGCGGCCCTCCGGTGGCGTGATTGCCCCGGCCGACGGGTCGGTGTTGAAGCCGGCGCCCGGTACACTGTCGAAGGCGGCAGTGTCGATCTGCGGCGCCGCCTCGTACGGCGAGGGTTTGACCTTCGGCTCGGGCATCGCGCCGACCGGCTTCAGCTTCGCGCGTAGCTCGTCTCCGAGATCGCTGGTCGCGGCGACGACACGGACGCCCATCTGGAGCGGGAGCGACCATCCGGCGGCATCGTAGGGACGTTCGGGCGGCCCGCCCGGATACTGACGCAGGTCGGGATAGCGCTGGATATCGAGAACCTCTCGCGCCATCGCGGCGAACTCCTGATCGGTCGGGACGACCCAGGTTCCGGCAGGGAACATCTCGCCGTCGATCGACGCATCTGCAGTCAGCACCGACACACGCACGCCGCCGAAGGCCATGCGCCGCAGTAATTCCACCGCCGCGACGGGGTCGCGCTGCTGCTGCGGAATCACGTACGCGAATGGCGCCTTCCTGCGGCCGAGCGCGATCTGATCGCGTCCGCCCTGATACCGGTTGTAGAGGAGCGACTCCTTGTACTTCGCCGCGAACTCGAGCACCGAGAGCGAG
>DATFXR010000459.1:0-7929 GCA_035315685.1 Vicinamibacterales bacterium
CGGGCAACCTCGATCGCATCGCCGCCGCGCTGCATCGGCAGCGTCGGCGCCAGGCGATCGACGCGCCCGGGCTCGCCGCCGTCGGCGTGGATGTCCGTATAGATGATGCCGGCGCGCACCGCGTTCACCCGAATGCCTTCGGCCGCGACCTCGCGAGCGAGACCGATCGTCAACGCGTCGAGCGCGGCTTTCGACGCGGCATAGTCGACGTATTCGCCCGGCGCGCCGAGCTGGGCCGCACGCGACGAGACGTTGACGATCCCGCCACCGGCGCCGCCGCGCGCCGTGGACATCCGCCGCACCGCTTCACGCGCACAGAGAAAGGCGCCGCGGACGTTGGTCGCAAACACGCGATCGATCCGCGCCGCGTCGATCTGCTCGACACGCGCCTGCCGTTCGATGATGCCCGCGTTGTTCACGAGCGCGGTGACGCGGCCCAGCTGCGCGTCAACCGTTGCGAACAACCGCTCGACGTCAGCTTCGCTCGCGACGTCGGCACCGACCGCGACGGCGCGGCCGCCGGACGCAGCAATGTCACCGACGATCCGTTCGGCGGCGTCGCGCCTCGCGCGATAGTTGATGCACACGGCGTAACCTCGGTCGGCCGCGAGCCGTGCGGTGGCGGCGCCGATCCCGCGGCTGGCACCGGTGACGATCATGACGCCCATTGACGCATCCTATGGCCGAACAGGAACAATCCCAAACGCGGACGCGTCTGGTATACACGTCGATGAACCCGTCGGTGCACGTCGCCGCCTCACCAAGTCGTGACGGGGCGTTCGAGGCGGTCAAGGGCGTCGACTGCGAGATCTTTCCCGGCGAGTATTCGGGCTGCCCGGCCGAACGGCGCAGGCAAGACGACGACGGTCGAGATCCTCGAAGGTCTTCGGCCGCACAGCAGCGGCGAAGTCTCGGTGCTCGCGTTCGATCTCGGCCGCGAAACGCGGCGGGCCAGTCCGGCTAAAGCCGGACACTACTGATCCCGGTCCGGCTAAAGCCGATGATCGAGGCGTTGTCGCGCCGGTAGTGTCCGGCTTTAGCCGGACCGTGATCAACTACCGGCCGACGATCCCGGAGACGATTCTTTCAAGCTCGGCTCGCGTGAACTCACCCGTGACGACGGCCGCCGTGGACATCGGCGATTTCACCACGGGAGCCATTACGACCTCGCCATCGATCAGGATCGCGAGCGGGCGGCCGATGTGCCCCTGTGTGGCGCGAAAGATCTTCGCTGCGCCGCCGGCGTTGAACGTAATCCCGATACCGGGCCCCGACCGGCCGTCGCCTTCGACGATACGCGCCTGCGCGATGTCGGCATTGGTGAGGACCGGTTCCGAGTGGAGATACATCGTTCGGCCGGTTGCCGGAATTCTGACCTGGCGGAGGCCGAGCGTCGGCGTCTCTTCAGCGAGACGAACTTCGAACCGGACCGCGGCGATGACGTTGGTTGCTGCACTCCACCAGCCGAGCGAGCCGAGGACCACCAATGTGAGGATCACCGCAACGAGCGCAACCGGCGCGCGAACAGTGGAGAATCGCGCCACGGCGGCTGGCGCGTGCGACGCTCTCTCCAGAATCACTCGATGGAGAGCGCTGCGATCCTCAGCGGTTCGAGGCGGTTCGTGACGAAGGGGGTCGGCATCCCGCAGCATCTCTTCAACGCTTCTCATCGCCCTCTCCCATTCGTGGCCGCAGTAGCGTGACCAGCTCGCGGCGGCCGATCGACAGGTGCCAGCGCACGGTGATCGCGCTGATGCGGAGCAGCGACGCAATCGCGGCGACGGTCAGCCCCTCGATCTCGTGCATCACGATCACCGCACGGCGGCGCGGCGTCAGCCTGTCGAGTGCTCGCCAGACGGTCGCCCGGGCCACGCAGGCCGCTTCGTGATCACTCTGCAGCTGCGCGTCACGGGGCACCGGTTCGTCGTGGCGCCTGCGAACCGACTCTTTTCTCCACTCGTCGCGGCGGACGTTGATGAGCACCCGCACCAGCCAGGCTTCTTCGGCCGTCACGCCGGATGGGACCGATCGCGGTGCGCGCGCCGCTCTGAGAAAGGTCTCCTGTACGAGATCCTGCGCAGCGTCGGCTGTCGGGACCAGGCGTCGCGCCAGGCGATACAGGCGTTCGTAGTGCGCGTCGAACAGCGCGGACAACCGCTCAGCGGATGAGCCAGGCGTCGCGATCGGCAGGACGTCTGCCACTGGCAGCGCGTTCATATCTCACTAAACGGCCGGCGAGCCGATTGTGTTGGGGGCGACCGACGGCCATCGCGTGAATCCAATCCTGGATGGAACGGCCATAATCGTCATGGCGTCTAGTGTATTGCCCGCGCTTCAGGTGACGTCATGATCAAGTCCGATGTCCTCGATCGCTGGATGACGCGGCGCCGCTTCGGCGCAACGCTCGGGTCCGCGCTCGGCGCACTCGCGTTTGGAGACGCGTGCCTGGTTCAGACGCGCACCGGCGTCGAGGATACGCAGCTCACGGCGCGGCCGAAGGCCGGGGTCGCGGCGTCGCTCCAGAGCGGACCGCTCGGCCTCGGGACCGGCGACCGCGACGGCGTCGTACAGGTGCCGTCGAAGATGCCGGACGGGCCGGTGCCGCTCCTGCTCTTCCTGCATGGCGCGACGCAAGGCGGCGCGGGCATGCTGCGACGGATCGGGCCGGCCGCGGATCAGGCCGGCATCGCGGTGCTCGCGCCCGATTCCCGCGGCACCACCTGGGACGCGATCCGCGAGCGATTTGGTGAGGATGTCGCATTCCTGAATCGTGCGCTCGAACACGTCTTCGCACGTCTGCCGGTCGATTCGGCGCGGCTCGCGATCGGCGGCTTCTCCGACGGCGCCTCGTATGCGCTCTCGCTCGGCCTCGCCAATGGCGATCTCTTCCCGCGCATCGTCGCCTTCTCGCCGGGGTTCGTGCTCAGCGCCGCGGCGCACGGCCATCCCCGCGTGTTCGTCTCGCACGGCATCTCCGACCAGATCCTGCCGATCGATCAGTGCAGCCGCATCATCGTCCCGCGCCTGCGATCGATGGGGCACGACGTCACGTTCCGGGAATTCGAGGGACGTCACGAGATGCCGGCGGAGATCGTGCGCGACGGCCTGCGCTGGATGAGTACGTAGATTCGATGAAGCGTGCGCTTCAGAATTGCGGCCATACGTAGTCCATGTCGATCGAAATCCGCGGCGAGCGTCCTGACGATGTCGCCGCGATACGGGAGGTCAACCGGCTCGCGTTCGGGCAGGATCAGGAAGCGAATATCGTCGACTCGCTGCGATCCGGTGACGGGCTGCGCCTGTCGCTGGTCGCGGCGCTCGACGACCGCATCGTCGGTCACGTCGCGTACTCGCCCGTCGTCGCACACGGAGTCGCCGGCGCGGGGTTGGGTCCGGTCGCCGTTCTTCCCGATCACCAGCGCCAGGGAATCGGCAGCGCGCTCATCAAGGCCGGTAATGCCCGACTGCACGATGCCGGCTGTCCGTTCATCGTTGTCCTCGGTCACCCGGGCTACTACCCGCGATTCGGGTTCCGTCCTGCATCGACGTACGGCCTCACCTGCGAGTGGGACGTACCGGACGGCGTGTTCATGGTGTTGGTTCTCGATGAGTCGACGCTGCTCGGCGCGTCAGGCCGGGTGAAGTATCGGCAGGAATTCTCGACGGTCGCGTGAACGCGTTCAGCGGCCGTTGTCGAGCACGCTCAGCATCCGTTTGAGCGCCACGTTTCGATAGCTCGTTTCCACCAGCCCGCCGATGGTGTCCCAGTCGATGTCGCCGTCAACCCACACGCTGACCCAGACGCCTCGGCCGTAGGGTGTCGCGAAGAATTCCTGTGAACGGAGCGCTCGTCTGGCCTGTGCCGGCTTCAGCTTGAACGCAATCGACGGGCGGCCCTTGAAGATCTCGAACGCGCAGAACACGTTCCTGCCGGCGCGGAAGTTCGGATGTCCCCACGCCGTGCGTTCGGACGTTTCCGGGAGCGCGAGACACAATCGCCGCGCGCGTTTGTACACCGGCCTCTCGAACAGACGCGCCTGGTCCATCGACTCGCCTGTTTACTGTCCGCCTTTCAGCTGCGAGTAGACCATGCTGACGAACCGATCGGCGCTGGTCCCGGTCGGGCCGGCCGGCAACAGCCCGCCTGGCACTTTCGCGTCGTACGAAGAGGTCACTTTCGCGGCGAGCACTTCCTGCAGCGTCTTGCCCTGCGCGATCAACTGCTGCACCTTGCTCTGCACGTCGAGAATCATGTCGCGATACGGCACGATGTCGTTGCGATTGATGTAGGTCCCATGGCCGGGAATCAGCCTCGTGTTCGCGCCGGCGATCTTCATGGTCAGCTCGAGGCCGTCCAGCGCGCCCTTCAAGGATCCGCCGTTGGCGGTGTCGATGAACGGATAGCCGAAGTTCCGGTAGAAGTCACCGATCATGATCACGTCGGCGTTCACGAACCGGACGATCGTGTCGCCGCCGGTGTGTGCGGCCCGGACGGGAATCAGTTCGACCGTCTCGCCGTTCATCCGCAGCCGCACCGGATCGCCCATTCCGTAGGTCAGCACGGGCAGCCGCGCCGGATCGCGGCCGGCGGGCGACTGCGCGTTCGTCCCCTGGCGCACCATCCCTTCGCGCAGCTCTTCGCGCGATAGCAGCAGCGCGCCCAGCTTCGCAAACGTCGCATTGCCGGCGGTGTGATCGCCATGAATGTGCGTGTCGACGAGGAAGCGGATCGGGCCGGAATCGATGCGCCGGACTGCGGCCAGCACCTTGTCGCCGATCTGCAGATACTGCGCGTCGACCATGAAGATCCCGTCTGGCCCCGCGAGCACGCCGATGCGTCCGCCGGCGCCGTCCGGATGTCCCGGATCGACGCCTTCCGATCCCGACAGCATGTAGAGATTCGACGCGAGCTTGTCGGTCTTGATCTCGATCTTGTCGTATTGAATCGCGCCCTGCGCGGCGGCGCTCGCGGACCAGCCCACGGCGACCAGCAGCGCGAGGAACAGGCGTGTGACTCGAGACATCGATCGCGCTCCTTCACCCCACAGATCGCTCCGCAGGGTTGCTGCCGGGTCTTCGCCGAAAAACGACGAATTATACGGCGGAGCGCGCCGCGCGACCGATCGACACCGCGGCGGTCACATCGGCAGCTCTTCCGACTTTGCTCTTCAGGCAGCGATTCCCGGCGGCGATCGCGTCACGCCACGCCCAGGTCGTCGCGGATGTACGAGGCGAGCAGGTCGCGCAGCTCCACCTGCTGGACGAATGGCGAGATCGTGATCAAATGCCTTCGCTGCGCACGATTGCGTCGAAATGCGAGGACCGCTCAGTCAGGGAGTCGAAGGATCACTCGAGGGCGCGCTCCGGGCACCGAACCGGCCCGCGTACCAGACCGCCGATACCATGCCGAGCAGCGCCAGCGGCGCGAGCGCAAAGCCAACGGCGTGCATCACGACGATGTCGACGACCACGGCGCCGATCATCGTGCAGGCCAGCATCGCCGCGCCGATCGTCAGCGTCCACGGCGTGAGCATCAACAGCGCGCCGGCGATCTGCACGGCGCCGGTGAAGTAACGAAACCACTGCCCCCAGCCAATCCGCTCGAAGATCCTGAACCACTCGCCGTGCGGGTTGTTGTTGAATTTCGTGCCGCCGATGAACAGGAATGCGAGCACCAGGGCCAGCCGCGGCAGCCACAGCGTGAAAACGTCGATCAGGCCGCGCTTCTCCTCGACGACGAATTTCAGCTCCGGCGCAGGCGGCATGTCAGGCGCGCTCTCGTCATTCGTCCCGCAGCGCCTGCATCGGGTCGATGCGGGCGCTGCGCCGCGCCGGCAGATAGCATGCGACGAGCGATGCGATGGCGAGCACTGCGAAGACCGCGGCGTAGGTGCGCACGTCGGTCGGCGTCACCCCGAAGAGCAGCGACTGCAGGCCGGTCGCGGTCGCCACGCTGAGCGCGCAGCCGATCGCCAGGCCGCCAACCGTCAGCTGCAGGCCTTCGCGCACGACCGACGCAACAATGTCGCCGGACGAAGCGCCCAGCGCGATGCGGACGCCGAGGTCGCGGATCCGGCGGCGCATCGTGAACGCGACTGCCGCGTACTGACCGATCGTCGCGATCGCCAGCGAACCGACCGCGAACGACGCCAGCAGCACCGCGAGCGCATGAATCGGCCACGTCAGAGTCGCGAGCTGTTCGTCCATCGTCCGCAGGTAGACGATCGGCGCACGATCGTCGACGGCGCGCAGGGTGCGGCTCATGGCCGGCACGACCTCGTCCTGCGATCCCGAGAAGCGCACACACAGCGTCACCTCGTCGGGCAGCGGCGGTGCATGGCTGGCGGAGACGAACAGGAAGTTCGGATCGGCCGACCGTCGATAGCCGCTGTAGAAGGCGTTCGGCGCGACACCGGCGATCACCAGCGGCTGCGGCGTCGAGCGCACCCGCAGCATCCGGCCGACCGCGGGTTGTCCCGGCCACAACGTGGCCGCGAGCCGCTCGTTGACGATCGCCGGGATGGCGCCGCCGTCCGCGGCGCCCGCATCAAGATCCCGGCCGGCGAGCAGCGTCACGCCGAGCGCGCGGAAGTATCCGGGGCCGACCTCGTTGCGCTCGGCGATCGCCGGCCGGTTGCCGGCGGCGACGCTGATCGGTTCGGGCGACCAGAAACTCTGCACCGATCGGCGCGCGTACGACACCGCCGTGACGCCGCGCACCAGGCGCAGCCGATCCAGCATCGTGGCCAGCAGCGTCGCGTTGGCCTGCCGGGTGGAGGCAGCCGCCTTGGTGTTGATGGTCACGAGCAGCAGGTTGTCGCGGTTGAATCCCAGATCAGACGAGGCCAGCACCGACAGCGATCGATACGCGAGCCCGGCGGTGGTCAGCAGCAGCACCGAAAAGGCGAGCTGCAGCACGACGAGCCCGTTCGACACGCTCGATCGTCCCGGCACGACGCCCTGCTCGCCCGCTTTCAGCAGCGGCTGGAGATCCTGGCGGCACGTGCGTAGCGCCGGCGCCGCGCTGACGATCGCGGTGCCGACGAGCGCGAGCAGCATCGCGTAGCCGAGTACCTGCCAGTCGGGGGTGAAGTCGAAGGCGACGTGTGACCCGTTGCCATCGAACGGCTGCATCAAACGTGGCAGCGTGCGCGTCGTCCAGAAGGCGAACAGTGACGCAGCGACCCACGCCGTAGCTGCAATCGCCAGCGCTTCCGCGACGAAGATGCGCACGATGCGGAGACGCGAGGCGCCGAAGGACTGCCGCACGGCCATCTCGCGCGCGCGCACGACTGCCCGCGCGAGCATCAGGTTGGCGACGTTCGCGCAGACGATCAGCAGCGTCAGTGCGGTGATCACCTGGAACATCGTGAGGAACCACGGGCCGCGCTGCGCGACCAGGCTGTCGCCGGCGGCAGTCGCCGAGTACGGGAACAGCTCAATCGTCCGGCTGCGCGCCGTGTCGCCGGGGACGCGCGGCAAATGCGCCGCAATCGTCGTCAGTTCGGCCCGCGCTTCCGACAGCGAGATCCCCGGCGCCAGGCGGCCGATGGCCACGAAGAACGGCGCGAGCGGATCGGCGAGAGCCACCCGCCGCTGGTCGAGCTGCGCGTACGCGACCACCGGCAGCCAGACGTCTGATCCTTCGCCAAACATCACGCCACGAAACGGCGCCGGCACGACGCCGACGATCGTCGCGACGTGGCCGTTGATGATCGTCGTCTGGCCGACGACCGCGGGCGATGCGCCGAACCGCTCCCGCCAGAGGCGCTCGCTGATCACCGCAACCAGGCCTGACGCGTCGAGCCGCGCCTCGCTCTCGTTGAAGGTGCGGCCGAGCATCGGTCGGATGGCCACCGTGTCGAAGTAGCTCGTGGAGACGGTGGCGCCCTGGATCGCGTAGCTGCCGTCGCGAGTCGTGAGGATGAA
>DATFXR010000460.1:0-4303 GCA_035315685.1 Vicinamibacterales bacterium
GCGGCCGCCGGCGACATCACGAACAAGCCCGCATTCTGATCCCAGGCGGTGCTGAGCCATTCCGCGGCAACGGTCGCCGGCAGGGCGCCGCCGGTCACGAATCCGAAGTAGCGCGGTCCGGTCGTGGTGACGACGCCTTGCTCCGCCGCACGCGATAGCTCATCGACGACGATCGAAGGGTCGACTGGGTCGGGCGGCAGCGGAACCGTGAAGGCTGCGCGCAGGTCGGCCAGGGTTGCCGTCGGCCATGCCGGACGAGTCGCTCGCGAGGCGATGTAGGCGCGCGCGGCGGCTAGCGCGCGGTCGAGAGCGTCTTCTGCAGCCACGTGAGGATCGTCTGCGGCACCGCCGGCGCGACGTGTTTGTCCTCGAGCGCGCCGTACTCGGCGACCTCGCCGGTGGTGGCTGTGGAGAGCAGATGGTTGACGCCCGGAAGCTTCGCGACGTCCACCGACCCGTTCTTGCGCTGGCGCGCGGAGTCGGCCAGCATGTCGGCGTTCTTTGGATCGACCTGCGTGTCGAGATCCCCTTGTACGATGAGCACCGGCTGCTTCACGTCTTTCATCAGCTTCGCAGGATCGGTCGAGAGGACGCTCTGATATTCGGCGTTCTCGATGCTGCGCCTGATCCCCGGCGGCAACTGGTCGGCGCCCTTGCCGGTGATCGCCGCCTCGTGAATCTTCCTCTGCTCGTCGACCTTCGCCTGCCGCTCTTCCGGCGAGAGCTGCATCCGATCGAGCATGCGCTGCTGCTGTGCCATCGCGATGTCTGCACCGGTCATCCCCGGCGTGCCCAGGAGCGCGACCGCGTCGACACGTTTTTCCTTTGCCGCCGCGATCAACGCAACCAGCCCGCCTTCGCCGTGGCCGACGAGCGCAACCTTCTGCGGATCGACATCCTTGCGGCTCGTCAGCGCCTTCACTGCGGCGCGCACATCTTCCGCGTAATCGACCAGCGCAGCCGTCTCCGATCGTCCGCCGCTCTGCCCGATGCCGCGCTTGTCGTAGCGGACGACGATGAAACCGGCGTCGGCCATCGCCCCGGCGAGTTCGCCGAGGATCGGGATCCCGTACGACAGGCCGTCGCGGTCGGCGGACCCGGCGCCGCCGACGAGCACCACCGCCGGGAGTCGAGGCGCAGCCGACGTGGCCGGACGCGAGACGGTGCCGGCCAGCGTGAAGCCATTGCTCGGAATCGTAATCCGCTCGTCGTTCGGTCTCGAAATCGTGACGGTCCGCGACGAGACCGCAGCGATGTCCTCCCGAACGACGTCGAGGGACTGGCCCGGCACATTGAATCGCACCATCCGGCCGGTGTCGTCCGACCAGATGTTCGCGTCGATCGTCGAGCCGGGCAGGACCATCGTCAGTGCGGTGCGGCGTGCCGCGACCAGGTGGGCAGTCGTCTGAATCTGCTCGATCGCCGATTCGCCGAGTCGGATCTTGAGGTTGACCATCGGTCCTTCGCCGTAGGCCGGAAGCTCGGTTCCCGCTGCCCCGGTCCTGGCCCGCAACGCGACCGCTTCGTACGGTCCGAAGAACGCGTTGGTCAGCACGAGCAACGAGGCAGGATCGATCGTGTCGGTCTTCGACGTCTTCTGGCCCCCGATGAAGACGTCGGTCGTCGCCGTCGTCCCGTCGACGATGGTGTGGACGACCTGTGACTGGCCGCGGAGCGTACCGTCGAAGTCGAACGACAGCGGCCGCCAGTCAGCGGTGTAGCGAACCTGCACGCGTCGCGCGACGACGTCAACGGGCGCGCTGATGCGACCGGAGCTGCTCACCATCCATCCGTCGGCGACGCGCGTCACGGCAATCTGCTCGGAACCGAGCGGCCGGCCGCCGATGAAGATCGTGAAGCTCGAGGCATTCGCCTCCGGCAGAGTGGGCGGGGCGGCAATAATCTGCGCTTGCGCCGCCGCCGCCAGCCCGAGCGCGGCCGCGGCTATCCCGGCGCGGATAGAATGAACTGAGGGCATATCTCAGCATAGCATCATGATTCCGGCCGTTTCGCTCACCGCATACGAGGCCGCCCGCCGCCGCGCCGCGTTCGTCGATCGCTCCGATCGCGGTCGGATCGTCGTTTCTGGAACGGAGCGGGCGCCGTACCTGCAAGGTCTGCTGACGAACGACATGTCGCTGCCGCCTGGCCGCGGCTGCTACGCCGCGTACCTCACCGCGCAGGGACGCATGATCGCGGACCTCTACGTGTACGAGCTCGGCGACGTCATGCTGGTGATGATGGACGGCGGTGTGAAAGATGCGGTGATGACGAAGCTCGATCAGTTCATCTTCAGCGAGGACGTGCAGCTCGGCGATGTCACCGGCACCTTCGCGCAGGTCGCGGTGATCGGTCCGGGAGCGGCGGATGCGGTTGCTGCTGTGCTGACCGGCCTCAGCGCGGCGGTGCTGACAGCGTTGCCGGAGCACGGCAATCTTCGCGTCGAGTGGAGCGGCGGCGCCGCGATTGTGACGCGCATTACCGACACCGGAGAGCCGGGATTCGATCTCTACATCGAGCGCTCTCAGGTCGGGTTGCTGAGGTCGAAACTCGCGGCAGCCGAGGTGCCGGAGATGGACGATCGCAGCGCAGAAACGCTGCGTATCGAGACCGGCATTCCGCGATTTCATCGCGACATGGACGAGGAGACGATCCCGCTCGAAGCCGGCATCGAGTCGCGCGCGATCAGCTTCACCAAGGGCTGCTATGTCGGCCAGGAGGTGATCATCCGCGTCCTCCATCGCGGTCACGGCCGGGTCGTACGCAAGCTGGTCGGGGTCGTCGTCGACAGCAATGAGGCGCCAGCACCCGGAGCCCGCATCGTGGCGAGCGGCCGTGAGATCGGAGGAATCACCAGCAGCACGATCTCGCCGGCGCTGCAGCGCCCGATCGCGCTCGGCTACGTCCATCGCGATTTCATCGCGCCTGGAACGAGGGTGACGATCGAGGGGGTGCCCGCCGAAGTGACGACGCTGCCGTTCGTCTCGACGGCTAGCCCCCAGCCCCCAGCGCCGACAGCGTCCTGATTAACTGAGCATCCGCCGGCGGAAAACTGAGCGACGTCAGCTCTTCGCGCGCAACCCAGCGCATCGCCTGGCCGAGCAGCGGCCGCGGCTCGCCCATCAGCTCGCAGCGGATGAAATGCAGCTCCACGCGCCGCTCCGGGTAGTCATGCGTCGTCGTGAAGATTTCAGGACCTGTCCTCGCCTCGACGCCGAGCTCCTCGCGCAGCTCGCGGACGAGACACGCTTCGAGCGATTCGCCACCGTCGCACTTGCCGCCGGGGAACTCCCACAGGCCTGCCAGGTGCACCCCTTGCTGCCGCCGGGTAACGAGAAACTGCCCGTCGCGCTCGATGACCGCGGCGGTCACCACGATTGTCGTCATGACGAGTGGCGACGCCATGCGCAGTCGGTCTTCATCGGACACATCAGGCATTTCGGATCCCGCGCGACGCACACCATCGCGCCGAAATCCATCAGCGCCTGATTGAAATCGAAGACCTCCCGAACCGGCACCATCGCATCCGACACGGCCCACAGGTGCCGCTTCATCGCGTGGCGCTTCGGGTCGCCGGTGCCGACGAACATGCGAAACAGCACGCGCGCGACGTTGGTATCGAGAATGGCGGCGCGCTCGCGAAAGGCAAAGCTGCGGATGGCGCCCGCAGTGTACTGCCCGATTCCCTTGAACGACCTCAGCGTCGCCTCGTCGGGCGGAAGCTGGCCGCCGTATTTCGCCACCGATTCCCGTGCGATCGACTGCAGTCGCCGCGGACGGATGTTGTAGCCGAGCGGGCGCCATGTCGCCGCGACTTCGTGCTCCGGCGCGGCGGCGAGGACCTGCATCGACGGATACTTGTCGAGCCACTCGGCATACTTCGGCAGCACACGATCGACCTGCGTCTGTTGCAGCATGATTTCGGAGACGAGAATGTGATACGGGTCGTCGGTCTTGCGCCACGGCAGATCGCGCCCGTGGCGGCGGTACCACGTGAGAAGCCGCCGTCTGAAGCGGCGGCGATCGGACGATGCGGGGATGGACAGTGCGCCCGCGCGTTTGGGTGCCATAATTTGCTCGTGAAAATCTACACGCGAACCGGCGATTCCGGTGAAACGTCGCTCTTCGACGGCACACGCACGCGCAAGGACGACCCGCGCGTCGAGGCCTACGGCGAGGTCGACGAGCTGAACGCGTGGCTCGGGCTGGTGCGTGCGGCACCGCTCGACGCGACCGTCGGCGCCGAGATTGTCGCCATCCAGCGCGATCTGTTCGCGCTCGGCGCCCAGCTGGCCGATCCCGG
>DATFXR010000461.1:0-5533 GCA_035315685.1 Vicinamibacterales bacterium
CGGGTCCTGTCCGCGAACAGCCCCACCGGGTGCTCGCCAGAAGAGCACTTGTCACGGCCCACGGCTCCGCGCCCGGCGGGGCGGCCCCGTTCGCGGCCACCCGCGAGCGAGCTAATTTTGCAACCTGCTCTTAATTCTAAATTCTTAATTGCCGAGTTCTCGGCCGCGCGTCCACACCGCCGGCCCGCGCGCGCACTACATGGCTGTGTGCCGCTCGAGGCGATGGAGCCGCTGCGCCAGCGCGCCGAGCCTTCGCGCGACGACGTCGATTTGAAACGCGTTGGCCGGATTGCGGTAGAAGGCGTCGAAGTCGCGATCGGTCAAGCCTTCGAGCACGAACAGCTCGCGCGTCCGTCGCACGTGCGGGCCGAATTGCGCCGCGAACAACGCCGACGTCTCGTTGTCGAACGCGAGCATCGCGGCGACATCATGATCCCAGGTCGCCGGCCCCGGACGCCGCGGCGCCTGCGCCGCCCGCTGGCGCACGAAATTCTCGATGTCGCCGGCCAGTTCGAGCGCTGACAGTTCGAGCTGCCGCTGCTGGGCGCTGACGAGATAGTCGAACTGTTTCTCGTGGACCCAGAGCCGCGCCGCGTACCACGCTCCCGCCGCCGCCAGCACGACCGCGACTGCCGCCAGGCGCTCGGGCCGATCGAGCGTTCGGCGCAGCGTCGCCACGGTGGTGACGACGGTGGCGCCCACCAGGGTTGCCGTCAGCGTGAGATAGCGATCGGCAATCGCCACCGCCGGCGGCGTGAGCGCCGCGGCTGCGACGGCAACGGCTGCGCACCCGGCGATCGCAGACGCGGCGGTGAGTGCGTAGAGAGAATCGAGTCGCGCGCGCACCACGCCGCCGATCCTGTCACGGAATTGTCCCGATTGGTCCGCAGTTCTGTCACGCGTGGCTCGTCTGACTGGATATGCAGCGCGCAACGGGCCTCGCGACAACCTTGATAGGCGCTGCTTTCATCGTCTTTGCAGATTCCTTTCGCGAGGCCTACGTTCGTACCGGCATGAACCTCGTGCAGTCGATCGTGCTGTGCTCGATCGACGTCGGGCGGCGCGGCTGGCGCGCCGTTCGCGGCAGTCGTCCGCGCCGCTCGCTGCGGTCAACGAGACGGCGCTGACGCCTGCCAATGGCTGATGGCTAATGGCTTATGGCTATGGCTGATGGTTGATGCAGGCCATTGGCGAGGTGCCAGTCGGCCATTCGCTCGTAGCCGTCAGCCATTCAGCCATCAGCCATGAACGCAGCACTTACACCCCTACCGCGCGGCACAGCCGAGGCGGCTGCGCACCTCGTCGATGCCGGCCCGCAAATCGGCGTCGGGGCTGTCCCACGCCCGCGCGACGCGCTGACGTTGATCCGACGTGAGGTGCCAGGAAAGCGGTGCCAGGCGATCCGGAGGATAGGCGAGCACGACCGCTTTGACGTCGAGCTGCTCGGCCTCGAGATACGCTTCGATGACACCGCGCTCGTATGCGGCACGGAATTGCTGCGAGCTGCTGCGGACGGCGAGCAGCGTTCCGAGCGGAGCGACGATCTGCCGCTGCCACGACCACGCGCCGCCGCTCGGCGGCGGATCCGACGCGGCATCGATCACGATCAGCGTCACCAGATGGCGCGCCAGCGCCGCCCGCGCTTCCATGAGCCACTGAATCGCGCTGAGCACACCCGAGTTGTCGTAGTAGCCGCCGTCGCCGAGATGGAAGCGGGTCGCGTCGTCGCCGCCCGTCGGGCGCGCCATCGGCGACACCCACGGAAACGTCGCCGACATCCGGACCGCCGTCGGTACTGCGATGTCGAACTCGTCGAACGCCTCGGCAAACTGGATCGTGAAGGCGTCCATGCGCGAGCCGGCCGCCCGCTGGCCGACGAGCGTCGACGCCATCAGGAACCGCTGTCCGCTCTCCGACGCGGTCGCATTGAAGATCACCGCCGGCCGCTTCCCCGCGGCGACGTCGTCGCTCCACTGGCCGAGCGTCGGAGGCGCCGCGAGGTCGTGGTCGATCCAATGGCTGACCCACTCACGCTCCAGCGCCCAGCCGCGATCGATCGTCTGGGGCACCGGGCTGAACAGGCGCAGGCCGAGGCCGACGAGCGGCAGCGTGCGAACGAGGTCGGGGTAGACCAGGCCCCATCCGACGGCTGAGAGCGAGGTGTTTTCGGCGCTGGCGCGAATCGACTCCAGCCGCGCCGCCGACAGCGGTCGGGCGGCGTCGTACGAGCCGACCACGAACATGCTGCCGACGCTGCCCCCCGACACTGAGCTCACGAGCATGAGCGAGGACACGAAGGGGTCGCACATGCCGGCCAGCCCGGTCAGCACGCGCGTCGTCCATGCCGCTGCGCGAATGCCTCCGCCTGCGGTCGCCACGACGACCAGCGGCGCGTCTCTGCCGTGCAGGTTTTCCCACGCCACAATCGCGTCGGTGCCGGACACGACGCGATGTGCCGCATCGGGCATGACGGTGAACTGGTGATCGGTTGCGGCAAGGCCCGAGGCGAACGAGAGCGCGAGCGTTGTCGTCAGCACCGGCAGACGCAGCGCGTCGAGAAAGAACGCAACACCGGCGAACGCCCACGTCAGAATGGCCAGGAGGAACAGAAGGTAGAACAGCGCTGCCGGCCGTTGCGTGGCGAGCAGCCGTGAGGGCGCGAACAGCCAGCCGAGTACGGCATACGCGATCAGCAGGATGAGCACCAGCCGCGCCGCGAGCCGGTGCCCCGATCCCACCCGCGGCAACCGCGCTCCATGGATGTCGTAGACGATGCCGCACAGAAGACGGCGGGTTGGCGTGAGGGCGGCAATCGGGCTCGCCGTACCGCCGACACGGGATTCGATGTGGACTCGCATCAACCTGGTGAGCCAGAGCGTGCCCACGGCGAGCCCCAGCCCGGCTGCGACCGCGATGCCCTTCCGGACCGGCTCGACGCTCGTCCCGAAAAACGTCATCACCGTGACTGGCGCGGCCAGGGCGCCGAACAACACCGTGAGCCAGACCGAGTCGTTCGCGGGCGCACGAAACGCCTCCATCCCGGGAAACCGATCGGGACCGTATGCAAACACGAGCCGCGACGTGATCATCACCGTCATCGCGACCAGGCACGCGGCCCACACGATGAACATCACCGACCAGAAGGCGCCGGCGTCGAACACACCGGCGAACAGCGAACCGGCCGTGAATCGGAGCGCGGGCAGGCCGACAGCCAGGATCAGCGCGGACACGATTTGAAAGCGGAGCAGATACGCGGCCTCGACCAGCGCGATGAGCCGATCGGAGGAGAGCCGGCTGAACGGAAAAACCCTGTACGACGCAACCGCCAGGATGGCGAGCAGCGCAAGCGTCGTGACCGGCAGGAGCGCCGCGTAGAAAGGCAGGATCGCGGTCGAGATCGCCGCGACTACCAGGAGACCGGCAAGAACCCGCGATGTCAACCGCCCCGTCACGATCGCGACCGCGAGGAACACCTCGGCAGCAGCGATTGACTCCCACTTGAGAATCGATGGCGTACGCGCCAGGCCGGTCACCGGAACATGCGTCAGAACGGCCGTCAGACCGTGCAGCAGCCGCACGTTTTCGGCGATGTCGGCGGCGGCAGCAATCGTGATCGCGACCACGGACAGCATCCAGGTCCGGCCGCGTGCCCGCTCGGCGAGCAAGACGAAACCCGACCAATACAGGGCGATGAGCAGGAAGTCCATCGCCGTGTGGACGCGGGCGACATCGGCGTTCCAGATCTCGTCGCGCTCGGGATCGCGCTGGGCGAGCAGCGCATGAAACGTTGCTTCGGTCTCGGCAAGCTCCAGCGCGGCGATGGTGCCGGTCGATCGACAGGCGACATGTGCGAACACTCCTCCGGGAAGTGAATCGGTTTCGAACTGGCACGTCTCGACCGTCATCACGAGCGCCCACACGGCCGCGCCCACCAGGACGAACCAGAGCACTCGCCGGTCGATCATCAGAGAAGCGCAGGAACGCGCCGCGGCTCGTCGCTACTTCGGCTGGCGCTGATACACGCCGACGGTTTCAGCCGTGCCGATCACGTGACCCTGCATCGCCTTCTCGACCTCGGCCTTCATCGCGCCGGCCTGCAGGCCGAGCGACGGCACGTCGAGTGCGGACAGCATGAAGTGATAGTGGTGCGATCCGCTCGGCGGGCACGGGCCGCCGTAGCCGGCGCGCCGAAACCCGCTGTTGCCCGAGGTGCCGACGCTGCCCGGCTGGAAGTTCTCGGGCAGCGACGTCGTCGTCGCCGGGATGTCGAAGAGCACCCAGTGCGTGAAGCCGCCGGCAAGCGGCGCGTCCGGGTCGTGCATGATCAGCACGAACGACTTCGCGTTGGCTGGCGCGTCTTTCCACGCGAGCGCCGGCGACGGATTGGTTTGCCCGGCGTCGCAGGTGAATTTCGACGGAATGGTGCCGCCTTCGGTGAAGGCGGAACTCGAAATCGCGAACGCGGCAGTGGCAACGAGCACACCCAGCATCGATTCCTCCAATCAACGTCAACGGTAGACGAGACAGCCGCGCGATTCGAGATGCTCGAACCACGGCGGTGCCGTCAACGTGGTTACCCATCGTAGATCGAGCTTCTCGAGTCGCGGCAACCACGCGAGGCCCTCCGGCAAGGACGTCAGTGGATTGCCGCGCAAATCGAGCTGTCGCAACTCGTGCAGATCCGCGACGGTGTGGGGCAGTGCCGTCAGCCGGTTGCCGCGGAGATGCAACTCACGGAGGCGCGACAATCGTCCGATCCCGGCGGGCAGCGACATCAGCTGATTGCCGGACGCGCGGAGCTCCACGAGCGCACCCATCGCGCAGATCGCCGACGGCAGGGTGGTGAGCGCGTTGTCGCTGACGTTGAGATACCGGAGGCGTGTGAGCCTGGCGATCGAGTCGGGCAGCCTCGTCAAACGATTGTCGTGGAGATACAGAAAATCGGTCAGGCCGTCGAGATCGCCAAGCGTATCAGGCACCCGTGTCAGCTGGTTGTGGCCGATGTCCAGCATCCGCAGCGTCTTCAGCGCACTGATCCGATCGGAGAGCTCTGTCAGCCCGTTGTCGGCGAGCACGAGCGCCTCGAGATCGGTCTGGTCCCACACCGACTCCGGCACGCAGCCGAGTCCCTTCTTCCAGAGATTGAGATGCCGGCCATCCGCAGGAAGCACGCCGGAATGGTACCGCGACCGCGACGCCACCGGTCGCCCGGTCGAAGCCTTCGCATTTCGTCGCATCACAACCGACGTCGCGCCGGTGGCTCAGGTGCATTTCCACGCAGAGATGGCGGGTCGCATTTGTCGCCAGTTGCAACGGCCGGCCGGGTAACGGCTGTTGACGGACGACTTCGTCAAATGGCTGCGTTACTGCGCTTTTCCGTTGAAAGAGCCCCAAGACCGGCGTAGTCTCTTCGCTGTCGTCCGAACAGGAGGGCAGCATGGAAGTCGATCGGAGAGTGTTCATCGCGAGTCTCGGCGGCCCGGCCGTTGTCGCGTTGATGGATCACGAGGCCAAGGCGGAGGCGCTCGAGCAC
>DATFXR010000462.1:0-6278 GCA_035315685.1 Vicinamibacterales bacterium
CGCGATCGGCGGCGGTGATGGTCGCCAGCAGTGCACCGCTCGATCAGTTCGTCGTGCGCAATCCGTCGTACTTTTTCGACGCGTCGCCGGAGCGCGCGCTCATCGATCCAGACAACCTGCACATCCTGGTCGACCACATCAAGTGCGCGGCGTTCGAGCTGCCGTTCAGCGCGACGGAATCATTCGGGCGGCCCGACGTTCAGGAGATTCTGCGGATTCTCGCCGAGCAGGGACTCGTGCATCAGCCGTCGGAGGGCGCGCCCTGGACGTGGACGAACGAATCCTACCCGGCCGACGCAGTGAGCCTGCGCTCCGTGTCGTCTGACAACTTCGTCGTCGTCGACACGACGAACGAGACGCGAGTGATCGGCGAAACCGATTTCACCAGCGGCCCGTCGACGCTGCATCCGAAGGCGATCTATCTGATCGAGGGCACGCTGTACCAGGTCGAGAAGCTCGATTTCGAAGGGCGCAAGGCGTACGTGCGCGAGATCGACTGCGACTACTACACCACCGCGATCACCCACACCAGGGTCACGATCATCGACACGTTCGCCGAGGAATCGCCTCGCGCGCACGGCGAAGTGCACGTCGTCTGGCGCGTCGTCGGCTTCAAGAAGATCAAGTTCTACACGAACGAGAACGTCGGGTCGGGCGATCTGGACTTGCCGGAGCAGCAGATGCACACGACCTCGTACTGGCTCAGCGTTCCGGCGGCGGTGATGCGTCAGCTGCCGTACGCGGCCGACGATCGGCGTGATGGCGTGGTGGCCCTCGCATTCGCGCTGAAGCAGGTCGCGCAGCTGCTGTTGATGTGCGACGGCCACGACGTCGCGATCTCGATCGACAGCGGCGATGGCGAAGGGCCCGTGGGCGGGTCAGCGGGTCCGCAGCGCATTTTCGTCTACGACAACTATCCAGGCGGGATCGGGTTCAGCGCGCCGCTCTATCAGATGCACGATGAGCTGCTGGCGAAAACGCGGCAGTTGATCGCAGAATGCCAGTGCGAGCACGGCTGCCCGGGATGCGTCGGTCCCATCGGCGACACCGGTCCGCTCGCCAAGGTCGCCGCGTTGCGCATCCTGCAGTTGCTCACGTCAGCGGTGACGCACGGGATCGAGAACGGGACGGACGAGGCGAGTCCGGGGATGGAGGTCCCGTTTTGAGCTCGCTCGCCGATCGGATTCGTGAAGTCATCGGGGCGGGGCCGACTCCCGACTCCCGACTTCCGACTCCGGCCTCCCAACTCCCGATTCCCGATTCCCCGGACCCGCGAGCCGACGCCTCGCTATCGCCGCTCGGCGGAGACTGGCGCGGGACCACGTATGTGGTCGAGCGGCGCATGGCTCCGACGGTGCGTCACGGCCGCGAAGCGGTCGGAACGTTTGCCCAGAGCTTCGACGTCGCATCGAGCCAGGCGACGTTCTACGCCGGCGGCGCGCCGGCGTGCGCGCCGTTCGTCTTCTTCGACCTCGAGACGACCGGTTTGAGCGGCGGCGCCGGCACACAGGTCTTCCTCGTGGGATGCGGCTGGTTCGAGCCGGACGCGTCGTTCGTCACTCGGCAGTACCTCTTGACGCGGTTCGCCGATGAGCGCCCGATGCTTGCCCTTGTCGCGGAGGAGCTCGGTCGCGCGGGCGCGCTGGTCAGTTTCAACGGCAAGTCATTCGACGCACCGGTGCTCGAGACGCGCTACCTCTTTCATCGGCTGCCGACCAGTGTCCGCAGCCTGCCTCACGTCGACGTCCTGCATCCGGCACGGCGATTCTGGAAAGTGCACACGGGCAGCCCCAAGGGGCTGCGCTACCGACGGAACGAGACGACCGCGATCGCGCAGCCCTTCCGGGCCGCGACAGCCGACGCCTGCTCGCTCATCGCGCTCGAGCGGCAGCTCCTCGGCGTCCGGCGCGTCGGTGATGTGCCGGGATTCGAGGTACCGCGACGATATTTCCAGTTCGTACGCACCGGCGATTCGCGTCCGCTGGCCGCGGTGCTCGAGCACAATCGCCATGATCTGCTGACCCTCGCCGCGTTGACGGCGCGGCTGTTTCACGTGACGCTGCATGGACCCGGGGCGGCGCGCGACGCACGCGAAGCGCTGGCGCTCGGACATGTCTACATGCGCGCCGACCTCGTCACGCGCGCCGCGGATGCCTACGCTCGCGCGGTCGAGCTGACCGAGCGCGGGGTCGTGAGTCAGCTGGTCCGGATCGAGAGTCTGCGCGCGCTGGCGCTGACGCACCGGCGGGAGCGCAACTACGCCGCTGCCGCGGCCTGCTGGCGGCGGCTGCTGGAGACGCCTGGATGCCCGCCGCTGGTGACGCGCGAAGCCACAGAGGCGCTTGCCGTGCACCATGAGCACCGCGAGCGCGACCTCTTCGCCGCCAAAGCGTTTGCGTTGTTGAGTCTGGAGTGCGACGCACAGCCGGCGTGGACGCGGGCGGTCCAGCACCGGCTGTCGCGCCTGGAGAAGAAGCTCAGCGAGCAGCCGGGGTGGCTGCTTTCTTAGACTTGGTCGCCTTGGCTGCGGTCTTGCGGCTCTGAGCCGTCTGCGCGCCGTATTTCTTCGTGAAGCGCTCGACGCGGCCCTCGGTGTCGAGGAGTTTCTGCTTGCCCGTGAAGAACGGGTGGCAACTCGAGCAGATTTCCAGGTGCAGCTCGGGCTTGGTCGAATGAGTCTTCCAGGTCGCTCCGCACGCGCAACGGGCCTCGACCTCGTAGTACTTGGGGTGAATACTTTCCTTCACAGCGATCTCCTTGGGCAGTCGGCGAAACAACGATTATATCAGCGCAAGATGGGAAGACGGAAAGGCGGAACGGCGGAACCGCGGAAAGGCGGAAAGGCGGGAAGGCGGGAAGGAAAGGCACAAGGTTGGAAGGCTGAAAGGCAAGGTTGGAAGGCTGAAAGGCAAGGCTGAAAGGCAACGATGAAGTGGGGACCTCCGCCCTCCGACCTTCCTGCCTTGCCCTGCGCCTTCTGCCTTGCCTTCCGGCCTTCCAACCTTGCCTTCCGGCCTTCCTGCCTTGCCTTTCAGCCTTCCAACCTTCTGGCCCTTCCTTTCTGCCTTCCCGCCTTCCCGCCTTGCATTACCTACGGCGTGGCGTTCGGCACGCGGTCCCAGCGATGGTGCTTCAAGGCGTCGGCCAGACGCGGCGGCAGCGGGACGCCGTCGCTCGCCGCCAGATTTCGCTCGACGTGCGCCGGGCGCCGCATCCCCGGGATCGTCGTGCTCACCGCCGGATGCTCCAGGATGAACCGTAGCGCGAGTTCCGGCAGGGTCATGCCGTCGGGCAGCAACGGCAGCAGCCGGTCGACCCGTGCGAGGGTCGCGTTCAGGTGCTCGCGGTTGAAGTACAGGTTGCGCCAGTCGCCGTCGGGCCATCGTGAGTCGGCCGTCAGCGTGCCGGTCAGGCTGCCTTCGTCGAATGGCACGCGAGCGATCACTGCGATCCCGTGCGCCTGGCAGTACGGGAACAGCTCGTCATCCGGCGCCTGATCGAAGACGTTGTAGACCACCTGCACGCTGTCGACGAGCCCGGTCTCGAGCGCGCGCATGACGTTGGTCGTCTCCCAGCGGTTCACGCTGATGCCGAATGCGCGCACGAGCTTCTCGCGCTTCAAGTCGTCCACGACGCGCTGCCAGCCCCGGTCGGCCGCCCACGCGTCGCTCCACACGTGCAGCTGCTGCAGATCGATTGTCTGCATGCCGAGGTTCTCGAGGCTCCTCTCTGTGAACGCCCGGATGTGATCCGGCGGAAACGTGTCGGCGACCGGGTACTCCGCCTTGCCGGGCCATCTCATGTTCTTCGGCGGAATCTTCGTCGCGACGTACGCCGGCGCGCCACGCCGCGCGCGCAGCGCTTCGCCCAGCAGTCGCTCGCTCTTGCCCTGGCCGTAGGCCCACGCCGTGTCGAAGAACGTGCAGCCGAGCTGTAGCGCCCGATCCAGCGCGCGCAGCGACTCGTCGTCGTCGGATCCGGTCCATCCGCCCATGCCCCACAGCCCGTACCCGATCTCCGACACGTGCCAGCCGACTCGGCCGAATGTTCGATAGCGCATATAGAATCTTCACATGATCACCCACCAAATCATCGGCGACGACATGCAGGCCGTGGTCCTGACGATGGCCGCGGGGGACGAGGTGCGGGCCGAAGCCGGGGCGATGACCTACATGACCGATGGCATCGACATGGACGCGCGCATGACCGGCGGGCTGCTCGGTGGCTTGAAGCGCAAGTTCCTCGCCGGCGAGAGCCTGTTTCTGACGTTCTTCCGCTGTGCGGCGCCGAGTGGAACGGTGGCGTTCAGCGGTCCGTACCCGGGAAAGATCATCCGCATGCAGCTCCAGAACAGCGCCGTCCTCTGCCAGCGCGATTCGTTTCTCTGCGCGGCGGGGGAGATCAACATCAACGTCGAGTTCACCAAGCGCCTCGGCGCCGGCTTCTTCGGTGGCGAAGGGTTCATCCTGCAGCGGCTCGAGGGGTCAGGCGAGGTGTTCATCCACAGCGGCGGGACGATCGTGCCGCTGGAGCTGAAGGACGGCGAGAAGCTGAAGGTCGACACCGGCTGCCTCGTCGCCTTCGACCCGACGGTCGACTACGACATCCAGTTGGTCGGCGGAATCAAGACGGCGATCTTTGGCGGGGAAGGGCTGTTCTTCGCCGTGATGAGCGGTCCCGGCCGCGTGTGGGTGCAGACGCTGCCGTTCTCGCGGCTGGCCGACCGGGTGATGCGCGCGCAGCACGGCGGACGGGAGGAAGTGCGGCGCGGCGGCGCGCTCGGCGCGATCGGCGATCTGATCGGCGGAGACGACTGAGCCGGCGCCGCTGGGCGCGGCGCCGGTGCAATTAAGAATTTGGAATTTGGAACTCGTGAACCGCTGACGCTCGGCTCACGCCTTCGCGCTACGCTCGGTTGGCGCTGCCGTAGTGTCCCGCTCTAGCCGGACCGTGATCGCGCATTCCAAATTCCAAATTCTCAATTCCTAATTGCGGTGGCGCGCGACTAACCCTTGCCGTTCGACATCGACGCGAGGAAATCCTGGTTGGTCTTGTTCTTGGCCAGCTGCTTGAGCAGCAGCTCCATCGCCTCGACCGGTGACAGCGGCGTGAGCACCTTGCGAAGCACCCAGACGCGATTGAGCTCCTCTTTCGGGATCAGCAGTTCTTCCTTCCGCGTGCCGCTCTTCTGGATGTCGATCGAGGGGAAGACGCGGCGGTCGGTCAGCTTGCGATCGAGATGAATCTCGAGGTTGCCGGTGCCTTTGAACTCCTCGAAGATCACTTCGTCCATGCGCGAGCCGGTGTCGACCAGCGCGGTCGCCATGATCGTCAGCGAGCCGCCTTCCTCGATGTTGCGCGCGGCGCCGAAGAAACGCTTCGGCCGCTGCAGCGCGTTGCTGTCGACGCCGCCCGACAGCACCTTGCCCGACGGCGGCACGATCGTGTTGTAGGCGCGCGCCAGACGGGTGATCGAGTCGAGCAGGATCACGACGTCCTTCTTGTGCTCGACCAGGCGCTTCGCCTTCTCGATCACCATTTCCGCCACCTGCACGTGGCGCTGCGCCGGCTCGTCGAACGTCGAGGAGATCACCTCGCCGCGGACCGAGCGCTGCATGTCAGTGACTTCCTCCGGCCGCTCGTCGATCAGCAACACGATCAGGTAGACCTCGGGATGGTTCTGCGTGATGCTGTTGGCGATGTTCTGCAGCAGCATCGTCTTCCCGGTACGCGGCGGCGCGACGATCAGGCCGCGCTGGCCTTTGCCGATCGGAACCATCATGTCGAGGACGCGGGCCGAGAAGTTCTCGGCTTCGGTCTCGAGCGCGATCTTGCTCTGCGGATAGAGCGGCGTCAGGTTCTCGAAGAACACCTTTTCGCGCGCGCGTTCCGGCGGCTCGAAGTTGACCGCTTCGACCTTGATCAGGGCGAAGTAGCGCTCGCCGTCCTTCGGCGGGCGAATCTGTCCGGAGACCGTGTCGCCGGTGTGGAGGTCGAACTTGCGGATCTGCGACGGCGACACGTAGATGTCGTCGGGGCCCGGCAGGTAGTTGTAGTCGGGCGCCCGCAGGAAGCCGAAGCCGTCCGGCAGCACCTCGAGCACACCCTCGGAGAAAATCAGCCCGCTCTTCTCGGCGCGCGCCTTCAGGATCTCGAAGATGAGCTCCTGCTTCCGCATGCCGGTTGCCCCCGGCACGTCGAGGCCCTTCGCGATCCGGGTGAGCGCGCCGACGCTCATGTCCTTGAGCGTCGAGAGCTCCAACTTTTCCGGTGGCGGC
>DATFXR010000463.1:0-2869 GCA_035315685.1 Vicinamibacterales bacterium
CGCCTATCGCTCGGAGCACGAGATGACGGTCAAGGCGAAGGCCATCATCAGCGCGTTCTACGGCAGCGGTCCCAGGTTCTCGTACTGGAACGGCTGTTCGACCGGCGGACGCCAGGGCCTCGCCGAGGTGCAGCGCTATCCCGACGACTTCGACGGCGTCATCGCCGGCGCGCAGGCGAATCCGCGCACCCACCTCAACGCCTGGCATCTGTCGATCTCGAAAGCCGCGCTGACCGACCCGACCGCTTTCATTCCCCCCGACACGTACCCGCTGATCCACAAGGCGGTGCTCGATCAATGTGACGCGCTCGACGGATTGAAGGACGGGTTGATTGCCGATCCCACGAAGTGTCACGTCGATCCGTCGCGCTTCGATTTCCTGACACGGCGACAGATCGACACGGTGCGCGTCTTGCTCAGTCCCGCGCGGACGAAGAGCGGCAAGGAGATCTTTCCCGGCTACGCGCCGGGCGCCGAGCTCGGATGGGGCGGCGTGATCGCGGGACCCGACGCGACGCCGCTGTCGGTCGACCATTATCGCTACGTCGTCTTCAAGGATCCGAACTGGGACTGGCGGACGTTCGATCTCGATCGCGACGTCGAGATCGCCGACCAGGTGGACAATGGAACGATCAACGCGATCGACCCGCACATCGAGCCGTTCGTGAAACGTGGCGGGAAGCTGCTCATGTATCACGGCTGGGCCGATCAGCTCGTCGGGCCGCTGACCAGCGTCGATTACTACGACCGCGTCGTCAAGGCGCTCGGCGCATCGACCGCGAAGGACGCGGTTGCGCTGTTCATGGTGCCGGGCATGGGCCACTGCGGCGGCGGCGAAGGGCCGAACACCTTCGATACGGTGAGCGCGCTCGAGCAGTGGGTCGAGCATCGCAAGGCGCCGGCACGCATCGTCGCGTCGCATCGAAGCAGCGGCGCCGTCGACCGCACCCGTCCGCTGTGTCCGTACCCGCAGGTCGCCACCTACACCGGCAGCGGCAGCATAGACGAGGCCGCGAACTTCGTCTGCAAGTGATGCAGTTGCTGGCGTCGCTCGAAAACAGCGCGTTCGGCGCGTGGGTCCGCGAGTCGAGTTCGCTGTGGGCCTACCCGACGATCCTGTTCATGCACACCGTCGGCCTCGGATTCCTCGTCGGCCTCAATGTCGCGATCGATCTGCGGATTCTCGGCGTCGCGAACAAGCTGCCGCTCGCCCCCTTCGAGCGCTTCTACCGGATCATGTGGATCGCGTTCTGGATCAACACGCTGTCCGGCACGGCGCTGCTCATCGCCGACGCGACGACCAAGCTGACCAACCGCGTCTTCTATATCAAGATGACCTGCATTCTCTTCGCGGTGATCAGCATGGTGCTGATTCGCCGGCGGGTCTTCCGCGGTGAGGCGATTGATCGCGGCGCGCCGGCCGCGTCGGCGCGGGCACTCGCGGTCGCGTCGCTGGTCCTGTGGGCCGGCGCGATTACCGCGGGACGGCTGATGGCCTACTTCGGCCCGGTGTCGGGCGCGCCCGGTCTGCAGAACAGGCTGCCCTGATGATCCAGGCGTTCTCGACGTGGCTGCACAGCACCAGACTGTCGTGGGCCGTGGCCGGCGGCGTGCCGTGGATCTGGCCGCTGTGCGAGACGCTCCACTTCATGGGCCTCGCGCTGCTGGTCGGCATCGTCGGGGTCTTCGATCTGCGGATTCTCGGCATGGCGAAAGGCCTGCCGGTCGGGCCGATGCAACGGCTGATGCCGTGGGCGGTGCTCGGATTCCTGATCAACCTGGTGACCGGCTTCCTGTTCTTTGCCGGCGATCCGTTCCAGTACATCCACAACATCGCGTTCGCTTTCAAGCTGCTGTTCATCGCGCTCGCCGGCGTGAACGTGATCGTCTTCTACGCGAGCGGCCTGTACCGGCACCTGGACGGGATCGGCCCCGGACACGATGCGCCAGTCGCAGCCAAGCTCGTCGCCGCGGCTTCACTGTTCTTGTGGATCGGCGTGATGTACTGGGGGCGGATGCTGCCGTTCATCGGCAATGCGTTCTGAGTCGCGCTCCGCGACGCAAATTGAGAATTAAGAAGTAAGAATTAAGAATTCGTGGAGTCTTCTTCGCGGCGTGACACGAATTCCTAATTCTTAATTCCGAATTCTTAATTGCAGCGGCGCCGCTAACGTTCCCGCTGCTCGCTCATCGTCTTGGCAGCCCGCAGATCCCGCGAGTCGACGGTGATCCGCGCCTGCGGCGCGTACATTTCGTCCCAGCTCTGCTCGGACCAGAACACTTCCTTGTCGGGGGCGGGGTTGTACTTGTTCTTCGCGGAGTTGTCGAACAGCGTCACGACCGTGACTTTGCTGCCGGCCGGAATGTGCCGCGGCGTGGCGAGCTCGTAATAGATCTGCCAGTTGAAGTCGTACTTCGGCACGTCCAGGAGCACATCTTCGCGGCCGTCGGGCAGCGTCAGCGTGTATTTCATGCTCCTGCCGCGCAAGTGCAGATGCGGCGTGAGCCCGTAGAGCGTGATCGGCTCGCGGATCGTGTGGATGCTGACGACCTTCCAGTTCTCCGCGTAGGGCGGAATGTTCGGCAGGTTCACGCCGCCCTCGACGCTGTTCGGATCGTCCCGCTGCTGGCGCTGCGGCGCGTACGGCTGACCCTCGACGAGGTAGGTGGTCGGACCCGCCGCGCTGAACGAGTGATAGATCTGGTGACTGACGTCCTGGCCGGGCTGCGCGAGATACAGGCCGAGCCGCGTGCGATCTTTCTGCGGCGTGCCCGACGGCGTGTAGTGCATGTAGAAGTCGATGTACGAGCCGGCCTTGATCAACTGACCGGCGTCGCCCTGGTACGACTCGTAGCCGCGTCCGGGCAC
>DATFXR010000464.1:0-12158 GCA_035315685.1 Vicinamibacterales bacterium
ATGGTAGCACGCGCGCTGTACCTCTGTGCTATTATTCGTCGTGCACCCTGCATCGACTGGTTCAAGAGTCGATTCGGTTCCTCTGCTCAGCATCGTCGCCGTCATCCCAGCCCGATACGCTTCGACCCGACTCCCCGGCAAGGCGCTCGCCGATCTCGACGGCCGTCCGATGATCGAGCACGTGTATCGCCGTGTCGCCGCGTCGAAGACGCTCTCCGACGTGATCGTCGCGACCGACGATCTCCGCATTGCGCGGCGCGTGACCGAGTTCGGCGGCAAGGTGCGCCTGACGAAGGCCTCGCACGAAACCGGTACCGATCGGCTCGCGGAAGTCGCCGCCTCGCTCGACTGCGACGTCGTGATCAACGTGCAGGGCGACGAGCCGCTCATCGATCCGCGCGCCGTCGATGAGCTCGTCGCGCCGTTCGCCGACGATCCGACGGTGCAGATGACAACGCTGTTCCGGCGCATCCACGAGCCGTCAGAGTTGACCGATCCGAACGTCGCGAAAGTGGTCCTCGATCGCGGCGGCTTCGCCATGTATTTCTCCCGGGCGCCGATCCCGCACGTCCGGGATCCGCGGGGCGGCTGGCCGCCGATGTATCGACATATCGGCTTGTACGGCTACCGCCGGAGAACGCTCCTCGTCCTCGCGTCGCTCGAGCCGACGCCGCTCGAACGCGCCGAGTCGCTGGAACAGCTGCGCGCGCTCGAGCACGGTATCCGGATCAAGGCGGTCGAGACCCGCCACGAGTCGTTCGAGGTGAACACGCAGGCAGATCTGGATCAGGTGCGGCGGCTGCTCGCGACGCCGACGTCGAACTGAGGCTATGACCACCATGGACCCGCGGACTACGAAATACATTTTCATTACCGGCGGCGTCGTTTCCTCGCTCGGGAAAGGGCTCGCCGCCGCCAGCATCGGCTGCCTGCTCGAGGGCCACGGCTACAAGGTCACGCTGCAGAAGTTCGACCCGTACATCAACGTCGACCCGGGCACGATGAGCCCGTACCAGCACGGCGAAGTGTTCGTCACCGACGACGGTGGCGAAACCGATCTCGATCTGGGGCACTACGAGCGGTTCACGAACACGGTCACCACCCGGCAGTCGAACTGGACGACCGGCAAGATTTACCAGAGCGTGATCCAGAAGGAACGCCGCGGCGACTATCTCGGTCGGACCGTGCAGGTGATCCCGCACATCACCAACGAAATCAAGGACGCGATTCGTGCGGTCTCGAGCGATACCGACGTGGTGCTGGTCGAGATCGGCGGCACGGTCGGCGACATCGAGAGCCTGCCGTTCCTCGAAGCGATCCGTCAGTTCCGCCAGGATGTCGGCCGCGACAATTCGCTCTACGTCCACCTGACGCTGGTGCCGTTCATCGGCGCGGCCGGCGAGCTCAAGACCAAGCCGACGCAGCACAGCGTGCGCGATCTGCGATCGATCGGCATCCAGCCCGACATCCTGCTGTGCCGGACGGATCGCTACCTCGACACCGACATCAAGCGGAAGATCGCGCTGTTCTGCGACGTCGACGAAGAGGCGGTGATCACGGCGAAGGACGTCTCGACGATTTACGAAGTGCCGATGGTGCTCGCGGCCGAGGGACTCGATCGGATCGTGTTGAAATACCTGCACCTGCCGCAGACCGAACGGCAGATGCGGCCGTGGGAGGATCTCGTCAACCGCATCAAGAACCCGGAAGACGACATCACCATTCACGTGGTCGGCAAGTACGTCGGCTACGAAGATTCGTACAAGAGCCTCAACGAGGCCCTCTACCACGGCGGATTCCCGCATCAGCTGAAGGTGAACATCAAGTGGATCGAGGCCGAGGCGCTCGAGGAGCCGAACGGCCGATCGCTGCTCGACGGAGCCGACGGCATTCTCGTTCCAGGCGGATTCGGCAATCGCGGGACGCGCGGGATGATGATGGCGGCGCAGGTCGCGCGCGAACGGCGGATTCCTTATTTCGGCATCTGCTACGGTTTCCAGTGGGCCACCGTCGAGTACGCGCGCAACGTCGCCGGCCTCGCGGACGCCGACTCGACCGAATGCAACCCGGATGCGGGCGCCAAGGTGATCTACAAGCTGCGCGATCTTCTTGGCGTCGACGATCTCGGCGGCACCATGCGGCTCGGCACCTACGCCTGCGAGCTTGCGCCCGGATCGCTCGCGCAGCGTGTCTACGGCGCCGATCTGATTCACGAGCGGCATCGCCATCGCTACGAGTTCAACTGCCTGTACGAACGCACGCTCACCGAACGAGGACTGCGGATTTCCGGCCGGTCCCCTGATGGCAAGTTCGTCGAGATTGCGGAGCTGCCAGGCCATCCGTGGTATCTGGCGGTCCAGTTCCATCCCGAGTTCAAGTCGAAGCCGACGAAGCCGCATCCGCTGTTCGCCGCCTTCGTCGCCGCAGCGTACGAGCACAAGACCGCCGAAGCGCTGGTCGGCCAGGCGAGCCTGGCGGGTCAGGCAGGTCAGGCGGGTCGAACAGGGCGGGTGACACACGTCGGGTAGCGCGGACATGTCGGCACGTCGCGACGGATCGACGGAAGATCTCGGTCGTCCAATTTCCAGTTCTCTCCGACCTGCCAGACCTGCCAGGCCCACCCGGCCGGCCAGACCTACGCGACCTATAATGCGCCCGTGACTCCGGTTCGTCTGGGCGACATCGCGATCGGCGGCGGCAATCCGTTCGTGCTCTTCGCCGGCCCGTGCGTGATCGAGAGCAGCGCGCATGCCCTCGACCTCGCCGGACGCCTCGCGGACATCACGCGCCGCGCCGGCGTGCCCTTCATCTTCAAAGCGTCGTACGACAAGGCGAACCGGACGTCGATCCGCTCGTTTCGGGGTCCCGGTCTGGTCGAAGGGTTGAAGGTGCTCGCGGACGTCAAGGGGCGGCTACGGGTGCCGATCCTCACGGACATTCACGAGCCGGCGCACGCGGCGCCGGCGGCCGAGGTCGCGGACGTCCTGCAGATTCCCGCGTTTCTCTGCCGCCAGACCGACCTCGTCGTCGCCGCCGCGAGAACCGGCCGCATCGTCAACATCAAGAAGGGCCAGTTCCTCGCGCCCGACGATGTGCTGCATGCGATTGCCAAGGCGGCCGACGTCGGCAATCACCAGGTGATCGTGACGGAACGCGGCACCAGCTTCGGCTATCACAACCTGATCGTCGACATGCGCGCCTTCCCAATGATGCGCGACGAGGGCGTGGTCGTGGTCTTCGACGTGACGCACAGCCTGCAACTCCCCGGCGCCGGCAACGGCGTCACGGCGGGACTGGCCAAGTACATCGAGCCGCTCGCCTCGGCCGGCGTTGCCGCCGGCGTCGACGGCGTTTTTCTCGAAGTGCACGAGGACCCGGCTCGCGCGAAGAGCGACGCGCAGAATGCGCTGCGGCTCGACCTCCTGCCATCGTTGCTCGAGCGGCTGACCGCGATCGACGCGATCGCCAAGCGCGCGGAGGCGCGATTGCATGGCTAAGGTCGACAGCGAGACCGGCAGTGAGGCGCGCGCCCTTGCCCGCAAGGTCCTGCAGACGGAAGCGGCCGCGGTCCTCGCGCTCGTCGATCGGCTCGACGATCAGTTCGATCGGGCTGTCAGCCTGCTCCGCCACTGCCGTGGACGCGTGATTCTCACCGGCATGGGCAAGTCGGGGATCATCTGCCGGAAGATTGCCGCCACGCTCACCAGTACCGGGACCGCGGCGGTGTTCCTGCATCCGGCAGAAGCGCGCCACGGCGATCTCGGCATGATCCAGAGCGAAGACGTCGTCGTCGCGCTGTCCTACAGCGGCGAGACCGACGAAGTGCTGCTGCTGCTCGAGACAATCCGGCGGCTCGGCGCGAAGCTGATCGCGATCACCGGCGGCGTGCGGTCGACGCTGGCGCTGGCGGCCGATGTGACGCTCGACTGCAGCGTCGCCGAAGAGGCGTGCCCGCTGAATCTCGTGCCGACGGCGAGCACCACTGCGGCGCTGGCGTTCGGCGACGCGATCGCGATGACGCTGCTGGTCGAGAAGGGTTTCCGCGAGGAGGACTTCGCGAGCCTGCATCCCGGCGGCAAGATCGGCAAGCGGCTGATGCGCGTCGAGAACCTGATGCACGCCGGCAAGCTGTGCCCGATGGTCACCGCGGACACGCGCATGCGCGACGTGATCTACGAGATGTCCAGCAAGGGCCTCGGGATGACGTGCGTGGTGGATTCCGAGGAAGAGGCGTTGCTCGGGATCATCACCGACGGCGATCTGCGGCGCCGCATGGAGCGCGGCGGGGAGATTCTGGACCTCCGCGCCGCCGACGTCATGACGAGAAACCCGGTGGCGATACCGCGGAACACGCTGGCCGCCGCCGCGCTGAACATCATGGAGCAGCGGAAGATCACGTCGCTGGTCGTCGCCGAAAACGGTGAGCCGAAGCGGATTGCGGGCGTGCTGCAGATTCACGACCTGTGGCGGATGGATCTGTTCTGAAGAAGGGGCTAGGGGCTGGAGGCTGGGGGCTAGCCGCCACGGGAGAGTTGTGGCTGGCCCCGAGCCCCAAGCCCCATCAGCGACCGTGATCACTGCGCGCGCGGCGAAGATCCGCCTGGTGCTGTTCGACGTCGACGGCGTGCTCACAGACGGCAAGATCCTCATGCACGCCGACGGCACCGAGAGCAAGGTGTTCGACATCAAGGATGGCACGGCGATCGTCTGGGCGATGCGGCAGGGGCTGCAGATCGGGTTCCTGTCGGCGCGCGTGTCGGCCGCCACCGCGCAGCGGGCGGCGCAGCTTGGTGTGACGCTCGTGCACCAGGGGGTGGCGAGCAAGCTCGACACCTACGATCAGATCGTCGACAGCCTCCTGCTGGACGACGATGCGATTGCCTATATGGGAGACGACGTGCTCGACCTGCCCGTGCTGTCGCGGGTCGGGTTGGCCACCGCGCCGGCCGATGCGGCCGAAGACGTTCGCGCGCGCGTGCACTGGGTCAGCCGGCGTCGCGGCGGCGACGGCGCCGCCCGCGAACTGATCGAAGCGATTCTTCGCGCGCAGGACCGTTGGGACTCGATCGTCGCGGCCTACACGGCTGACGCACAGGACACCCCGCAATGAGCTCGTACGCTCCGCTGCTCGCGGCGCTGGTCGCGCTCCTCGTCGGTCTGACGATCGGCAAGGCGTGGGAACGCTACAAGCTGCGCGACGGGCGATGGATCGATCGCCGGCGCGCACGCGAGTCGCCGCATTACATTCTCGGGCTCAACTTCCTCGTCGCCAACCAGATCGATCTGGCGATCGAGGAGCTGACCCGGGCGGCCAGCCTCGACGGCGACGCGCTCGAGACGCACATGATTCTCGGCAACCTGTACCGCGAGAAAGGTCAGGTCGGCAAAGCGATCACCGAGCACCAGAACCTGCTGCAGCGCCCGATGTTGAGCCGGATCGAGCATGCCTACGTTCTGCTGTGCCTCGGCCTCGATTACAAGCGCGGCGGGTTCGTCGATCGCGCGCTCGAAGCGTTCAACGAGGTACTGCGGCTCGATCCGCAGAACGAGTACGCGCTGCTGAACCTGCAGAAGCTGCACGAGGAGCAGCATCAGTGGACTGAGGCCTACGACACGCGGCGGCGCCTCGCGAAGCTCGCCGACATGGACGCGAAGCCGCAGAGCCAGGCGATCCTCGCGTTCCTCGAGAACGAGATCGGGCTCGAGCACGTGCGGCGGAAGGAATATGGCGAAGCCGTCCGCCGTTTCCAGGCGGCGATCGATCTCGACGGTCGCGCGGTGCCGGCCTACATCAATCTCGGCGACGTGCGCGTGGCCGAGGGGAACGAACGCGAAGCCGCGGCGGTGTGGGAGCGCCTGATCGATGTCGCGCCGGACCGGGCGTATCTGGCATTCGATCGGCTGGAGGCGCTCGCCGTGCGCACCGGCAATCCTGATCGGTTCACGAAGATCTGCCGGCGTCTCATCGACGCGAACGCGCAGGACTGGCGCGCGCGGCTGGCGCTGTCCCGTCACCTCGCCGGCAGCGGGCATCCCCACGAGGCACTCGATCTCCTGTTCGCCGCGCTGGTCCAGAATCCGCACGCGCTCAGCATTCACCAGGCGATCTGGCGCGCGCTCGGTCAGCTCCATCACCCGCAGTCGCTCGTCGATCGCTATCGCGAGCTGACCCAGCACGCCGTCTTCTACCTCGATCCGCACGTCTGCATGCGCTGCCGCTATCGCAGTACTGAACTGCTGTGGCAGTGTCCCCACTGCCACGACTGGAACACGTTCGTCGAGGAGCGCATCGCGCCGGCGCAGGACACGAGCGAGGTGGAAGTGTAGGAAATCGAAAGTCGCAAGTCACGAGTCGGAAGTCAGAAGAAGTCAGGAACTCAGGAGATCGGAAGTCCGCAAGTCGGAGTCAGGAAGTCAGAAGGTCGAGTGACTGCTCCGGCATCCCCCGACCCGCCGACTTCCCCGACTTTCGACTTGCGACTTGCTGACTTGCGACTTGCTCATTCCGCCCTCAGCGCGATCACCGGATCGATGTTCACCGCGCGGATCGCCGGCAGCCACACGCCGACAAGCGACACGAGGCTCAGCACGATCGGCGCGCCGGCGAAAACCATTGGATCGCGCGCCGTCACGCCGTAGAGCAGGCTTGCGATCAACCGCGCGAGCCCCAAGGCGACCGCCAGCCCGACGACAACGCCGGCGCCGGCCAGGCGCATGCCCTGTCCGATGACCATCCGCCGCACGTCGGTCGAATCGGCCCCGAGCGCCAGACGGATCCCGATCTCTTGCGTCCGCTGCTCGACCGCGTACGCCATCAGGCCATAGATGCCGATCGCGGCGAGGAGCAGCGCTGCCGCACCGAACACCGTCATCAGCAGCATGTTGAAGCGCTGGCGCGAGATCGACCGCGACACGACGTCCTCCATCGAGCGCACGTCGGAGACCGGCAGGTTCGAGATCTGACGGAGCTGATCCTGAACCGCCGCGCTCACGGTGTACGGCGCCGCACGCGTGCGCACGACCCACGCGATCGGCGTCAACCGCACGTTCAGGGCGTTGGCCGAGTCCGGAATCTGCGCCTGCGGCACGTACATCGTCGGCTGCGGGTCGTTGTTGAGGCCGCCGTCACGCACGTCGGAAGCGACACCGATGATCTGCCGCGGCTGCTCGCTCGCGAACTCCCGCATGAAGCTCTTGCCGATGACGAGCCGTTCGCGCAGCGGATCGTCGTCCTTCAGGTACTGACGCACGAACGCTTCATTGACGATCACCACTGGCGCGCCCTGCGCATCGTCGCGTTCGCTGAACGATCGGCCGCGCTTCATCGCGATCCTGAACACTTCGAAGTAGCCGGGCGACACCGTCAGCCAGCCGCCGCCACCGTGCGACGGGGCGTCTTTGAGCGGCCGTCCGGCGATGATGAATGGCAGACCGTAGCCGCCCTCGAGCGGCACGCAACAGGTGGCGCTCGCCGCTTCGACGCCTGGCACGCTTCGCAGCCGCTCGACGCCCGCGCGCACCAGCCGCTCGACGGCGTCCGCCTTCATGAACTGCGGACTCGACACCGACATGCGCATCGTCAGGACATGCGCCGCATCGAAGCCGGGATCGACGGCGCGCAGCGCGAGCGAGGTTCGGATCAGCAGCGCCGATCCGACGAGCAGGACCAGCGCGAGCGCCACCTCGGCGACAACGAGGATCGCGCGCATCCGGTTCTGCCGGAAGCCCGTGCCGGATCGGCCGGCGCTTTCCTTGAGCGTCGAGCTCAGATCGGTCCGCGCCGCCTGCAGTGACGGAATCAGGCCGAAGAGCAGGCCGGTGAGCAGCGACACCACCGTGGCGAAGGTGAGCACCCGCCAATCGACCGAGACGAGTCCGCCATCGGTTCCGATTCTCGGCAGGCCGGCAGTATTGATCGTCAGGAGCGCGCGGATGCCAACGACGCCCAGCACGAGGCCCAGCGTGCCGCCGGCCAGAGACAAGACGAAGCTCTCGGTGATCAACTGTCGGACGATGCGACCGCGGCCCGCCCCGATCGCCGCCCGGATCGCGATCTCGCGGCGCTTCCCGGTCGCCCGCACCAGCAGCAGGTTGGCGACGTTGGCACAGGCGATGAGCAGGACGAAACCGACCGCGCCTGCGAGCACGAACAGCGTGGTGCGTACGTTGCGAACGAGAATCGTCTGGACCCGCTCGACTCCGAACGACGTGGTCTTGCCCAGCGCGGTCGGATACTTCGCGCGGAACTCGTCCGCCGCCAGCTGCATTCGCGCCTGCGCCTGCTGCAGCGTCACGCCTGGCTTCAGTCTCGCCGCGGATCTGAAGTAATTGCCCTGATCGCTCGAATTCGGATCGAGTTGAAACGGCACCCACAACTCGGGCGACGGGCCGGCCCACCAGTCATCGACGTCGAAGCTCGGGCCAACGATGCCGACGACGGTGTACGGCTCGCTGCCGAGCGTGAGGATGCGGCCGACGATCGCCGGATCGGCGCCGAAGCGCCTCGTCCAGAGCCCATGGCTGAGGACGGCGACCCTGTCGCCGCTCGGGCGATCCTCGTCGGCGGAGAACGCCCGGCCGCGAACGATCGGCACCCCGAACAGCCGGAAGAACTGAGAGCTCACGCGGCCGCCGCGGAGCTGTTCAACGCCGCCCGCGCCGCTGTAGTTGAGCAGCATGGTGTTGAAGGCGGCCGGCTGTTCGATAACGGCCGTCTGCTGGCTCCAGTGGGCGAACTTCGCCGGCGACGCCGCCGGACCCGAGCCCTGCGGCGAGGTGTTCATGAAGAACACGACCCGATCGGGGTCCGGCGCGGACAGCGGCCTCAACAGGACAGCATTGACGACCGAAAAAATCGCGGTGTTCGCGCCGATTCCAAGCGTGATTGCCGCCACTGCGGCGAGCGTGAACGCGGGGGCCTTCAGGAGTGTGCGGAGGGTGTAACGCAGATCGTTGAGGAGAGCGTCCATGGAAACATTAGACGGGCCCTCCGAGCGCTTTGTTGACGTCCCTGACCTGCCGGTCGGTGTCGTCGAACGCGCCGTCGGTGTGAATGACGAAGTCGGCGCCGGCGATTCTCTTCTCGGTGGGCCATTGCGCAGCCAGCCGCTGACGCGCGGCGTCTTCCGTCAACCCACGCGCCTTCAGGCGCGCCAGCTGGAGATCTGCTGAACAGGCGGTGACGATGACGCGATCGAATCGCCGCTGTGCGCCGGTTTCGAACAACAGCGGCACGTCGACGATGGCGAACGTGTGCCTCCCGGTGAGCTCGAACGCGCGGATGCCCGCCGCGATCGCCCGGTAGACCGCCGGGTGGACGATCGCTTCGAGCTCGCGCCGCGCCGAGGGATCGGCGAACACGATCGGGCCGAGCTTCGCGCGGTTCACCGACCCGTCGGCGGCGAGGACATCAGCGCCGAAGCGCGCGGCGATCGCCGTGGTTGCCTCAGTGCCCGTCGCTTCGACGCCGTGCGCAAGGTCGTCAGCGTCGAGGCACGGCACACCAAGGCGGCGGAATCGATCGAGGACGTAGCTCTTTCCCGTCGCAATGCCGCCGGTGAGCGCAACTTTCAGCATCCGATCACGGTCCGGCTGAAGCCGGACACTACGTTCCCCATCGGTCCCATCCGTCCCATCCGCACCATCCGCCCCATCCGTCCCATCCGTCCCAGCTTCCCCATCGGTCCCATTCGTCCCATCGGTCCCATCCGTCCCACCTGTCCCATCTGTCCCTTCTGTCCTACCCTGCGCGGCGGTCCAGGCCGCGACGGCGCTCGCGACGGTCCCAGCCGCCGTGGCGCGTCTGCGCGGCGATCACCGTGTTCTTGAGGAGCATCGCGATGGTCAGCGGACCGACACCGCCGGGCACCGGCGACAGCGCACCCGCGACCTCGCCGACTTCCGGATGCACGTCGCCGACGACGATCGATCCGCGCCTCTCGAACGCCTCGCGCCGCTTCGATCCCGCCGCGAACAGCCGTTCGACCACCGCGCGGTCGCTGACCTGGGCCGTACCGATGTCGACAACGGCGGCGCCTGGCTTCACGAAGTCGCGTGTGACGAACGCCGGTCGCCCGATCGCCGACACCAGGATGTCGGCGCTTCGCGCGACGCGGGGAAGATCAACCGTCCGAGAATGGCAGATCGTGATCGTCGCGTTGCGGTGCAGCAGCAGCAGCGCCATCGGCTTGCCGACGATGTCACTGCGGCCGATGACGACGGCGCGCGCGCCGGCGATCGGAACCTGCGATCGCTCGAGCAGCTCGACCACGCCCGACGGCGTGCAGGCGGCCAGCGTCGCGCGATTCTGCACCAGAAGTCCGACGTTGACCGGATGGAGTCCGTCCACGTCTTTGTCGGCCCGGATCAGATCGAAGACACGACGCTCCGCGTCGTCGCCCATCGCCACCGGCAACGGCGACTGCACCAGAATGCCGTCGTGCGCCTCGCTATGATTCAACTGCTCGACGACTGCCAGCAGATCGGCGAGCGGCGCGGTGGCGGACAGCCGCTGCAGATCGGCCCGCAGGCCCGCGTCCGCCGCCGACTTCAGCTTGTTGCGGACGTAGATCTCCGACGCGGGATCGTCGCCGACGAGGACGATGCCCAGCCCCGGCGGACGCCCCGCACGTTCGGTGAAGGCGGCGACCGCCGGTGCCACTTCGCTGCGAATCTGCCGAGCGACGGCCGCGCCGTCGAGGACGCGGGCCGCCATCACGCCTTCGCCTCAGCGGCGTCGGTCTCGAAGCGTTTCAACGAATCAGGACGGCCCAGCACGACGAGCTTGTCGCCCGACTGAATGCGCGTGTCGGGCTCCGGGTTGAACTCCATGCGCCGATCCTGACGCTGGATGCCGACCACGATGACGCCGTACCGCTGCCGCAGGTTCGCGTTCACGATCGACGTGTTCGAAAACGCCGAGTGCGCCGCGATCGTGATCTCCTCCATCGCGAGCTCCAAGTTGTCGGCGCTGGTCGCGAGCTCGACGAAGTCCACCACGGCAGGACGCAACGCCGTCTGGGCAATCTGCACGCCGCCGATCTGATACGGCGAGATCACGCGATCGGCGCCCGCCCGCTTCAGCTTCTGGCCGGCGTCGTCGGTCTCGGCGCGGCTGATGATGAACAGGTCCGGCCGCATGACGCGCGCACTGAGCACGGTGTAGACGTTCTCCGCGTCGGTGCCGACCACCGCGACGAGCCCACGGGCGCGCTCGATGCCGACCCGCTTGAGGACTTCTTCGCGGCTGGCGTCGGCCTCCACGCTCAGCGCGCCCTGCTCCATCGCGACCTGTACGCGCTCGGGATCACGCTCGACGACGACGTGCGCGACGCGCTGCCGGCGGAACTGCTCGGCAACGATGCTGCCGATCCGGCCGTAGCCGCAGATGATGAAGTGGTCCTTGATGGTCTCCAGCATGCGCCCTTCCCGCCGCCGCTGCAGCCGCTTCGGCAACCCGCCTTCGACGACGACCGTCGCGATCAGCGTGAACGTGTAGAGCGTCGCGCCGACGCCCGCCACGAGCAGGAACACCGTGAAGACTTGCCCGCCGCGCGACAATGGCGGCAGATCGACCGTCGTGATGCCGAGGACGGTGACGTAGAACGCGTGCCACACCGACCATCGTTCGATCAGCGCATAGCCGATCGTCCCGAGGGCGACGACTGAGACGAGAAGGGCGACCGCGAACCCCGGACCTTGCGCCCGGACTGCGCGGTCGCGCTTCAGCGTCTGCACGCGACTGACGTCATCGGGCGGCTGCGCGGACTCCGCTCGGCGTCGCGGCCGTCGTCTCGAGCCGGCTGTGGCTTCGGCCGTAGCCGAAGTAGAACACCAGTCCGATCGCGAGCCAGACGATCAGCCGCAGCCAGTTGGTCCAGCCGAGGCCGTAGATCATCGCGCCGCAGACGACAATGCCGAGAATCGCCACGGCCGGCAGCGCCGGCACGACGAAGCCGCGCGGCACGTCGGGGCGCCTCACGCGCATGATCCAGACGCCGGCGCACACCAGGATGAAGGCGAACAGCGTGCCGATGCTCGTCATCTCGCCGACGATGCTCTCGGGCAGGAACCCCGCGAACGCCGCGGTGAGGAAGAAGAACAGGATGTTCGACTTGTACGGCGTCTTGTAGCGCGGGTGCACCTCCGAGAACACCGGC
>DATFXR010000465.1:0-6809 GCA_035315685.1 Vicinamibacterales bacterium
CGGCGGTCCGTGGGCGGCCACCGGCCAGGGCAACGCCGGCTTCGACTTCAAGCAGAACATCACGCAGGCGATCGACAACTTCACCTACATCCGCGCGGCGCACAGCTACAAGTTCGGGTTCGACTGGCAGCACATCTACGATCAGCGAACGGCAGCGCCGCAGTTCGTGTATACGTTCCCCACAGTCGCGGCCTACCTCGCGGCGAAGTCGGGGGTTGCGCCGCTCGGCTACACAAACATGTCGCAGATCACCGGCAACCTGTCGTTCGACATGTCGACCGATGTCTTCAGCACGTTCGTCCAGGACGACTGGCAAATCGCGCCGACGGTGAAGATCCTGTATGGCGTCCGTTACGATCTTTACAAGTATCCGGCCGGTATCCCCGATGCGCCGCTTACCCAGACGCACGAGTTCAACATCGACAAGAACAACTTCGGTCCACGTGTGGGCGTCGCCTGGTCAGTCGATGCGCAGAGCGTGCTGCGCGCCAGCACCGGCATCATGTACGACCAGCCGATTCTCGGCGGCTACGAGCAGGCGCTGCAGTTGAGCGGATCGCCGCGCTCGCCGATCTACACCTTCAACGGCACGTCGGCTGGAGCGCCGCTGTTTCCGAACGGCGTCTCGAGCGGCACGCTGTCGCTGCAATCGCCGTGGGCCATCGATCCGGCATTCGAGGTCGCGCACACCTGGCAGAGCAACGCGCAGTACGAGCGAGCGCTCAGCCGCGACTTCACCGTGTCGATCGCCGGGATGTACGCGAAGGGCAGCCAGCTGCCGGTCGTGACCAACATCAACCCAATCAATCCGATCGGGTCGCTCGCCGACGGACGGCCGATATTCAGCACCACCGCCAACGCGTCGACGCGCCTCGACCCGCGTTTCAACCTGATTCAGGAAGTCCAGTCGATTGGGGAGTCGACCTTCAAGTCGATGACCATCGGCGCGACCAAGCGGTACTCGAAGGGCCTGTCGATGGCCGTGCAATACTCGCTCGGCAAGGGCCTCGACAACACGCCGCTGCTGACCCAGCTGACCGTGCAGTCGGAGACCGGGCGCTCGGATCCGAGCAACCTCGATCGCGACCGCGCACCGAATCCGCTCGACATCCGCCACAGCTTCAACGGCAACATCGTCTACCTGTCGGAGAGCCACTCGTCGAACGCCGTCGTTCGGCAGTTGCTCACCGGCAACCAGATTGGCGTCCTGCTCCAGATCAACAGCGGGCTGCCGGTGAACATCCCGGCGAATCGCGATCTGAACGGCGACGGTGTCACCAGCGACCGTCCGCTGTTCGTCGATCGCAACTCGCTCTATCTCGCCGCGCGGAAGAACGTCGACCTGCGCTACACCCGCTTCGTTCCGATTCGTGGCTCGGTTCGCGCCGAGGTGATCGCAGAGCTGAAGAACGTCTTCAATACGGAGCAGCTGGCAGGGATTACGACGACAGCTGCCGTAGACGTCCTCGGCAACCCGTTGGCTCCGATCCCGGGCGATCCGTACCAGTTCGTGAACCCGTCGGGCTACGAGCAGCGCAAGTTCCAGCTGGGCTTCAAGCTGCGATTCTGAGGAGTGTGGGACCGATCGGCCCATAGGCGTGGAGGGGAGGGCCTCCCTCCGCGCCTCGGTCCCTCCCTCCGCCGCCCATGGGCCCACACACCCACCGCCCATTACAATCGCACCATGAAACGCGTCATTCTTCCGTCCATTCTCATAGCGTCCGCGCTGATCACGCTGCCGCGGGCGCAGATGCGCGTCGTACCGATCGACGACGAGCAGGGGCACGTTGCGCTCGGGCTCGCGCTGCGGCATCTCGCGAACACCGGCATCTTCATGCACACCACCGCGCATCCCGACGACGAGAACAACGGGCTGCTCGTGATGCTCAACCGCGGCATGGGCTATCGGACCGCGCTCGCGACGGCGACTCGGGGCAACGGTGGTCAGAACGAGATCGGTCCGGAGATTTTCGAAGCGCTGGGCGTCCTGCGGACCGGCGAGCTTGCGGCAATGCACCGCTTCGACGGTGCCGACCAGTACTTCACCCGCGCCGTCGACTTCGGCTACTCGTTCAGCATCGACGAGACGTTTCAGAAGTGGGGCCGCGACGAGATCACCGCCGACTACGTGCGTCTGATTCGCATGATCAGGCCCGACGTGATCATCACGCTGCCGCCGACCGGCAATGCCGGCGGCCAGCATCACATGGCATCGGCGGTGATCACGCGCGACGCCTACAAGCTCGCCGGCGACGCGACGAAATTCCCCGACCAGATCAAGGACGGACTGCGGCCCTGGCAGCCGAAGAAACTCTATCATGCAGCGGGTTTCGGCTTTCCCGGCGAGCCGCCGGTCCAGGGCCGCGTCGCGCGCATCAACTCCAGCGTCTACGATCCGCTGCTCGGCAAGACCTACAACGAGATCGGCTTCGAGGCGCGCAGCATGCACAAGTGCCAGGGCATGGGTCAGCTGCTGGTGCTGCCGATGCCGGCAATGACCGCCTCCTACCAGCTGGTCGAGACCACGCTGCCGGCGCAGATGCAGAAGGACGAGACGTCGCTCTTCGACGGCATCGACACGAGCATCGCCAGCCTGGCGTCGTTCGCCAGCGGGCGGCCGCCGAAAGACCTCACCGAAGGCCTGAAAGTGATCGCGACGTCCGCGCTGACCGCGCAGAAGCTCTTCGACGCGAGCACCGACGAGTCGACGCTGAAGCCGATACTCGACGGCCTCTTTGCCGTCCGCGTCCTGCGGCGCACGCTCCGCGGCCTGAACATCGACGAAGCCGGCAAGTACGAGATCGACTTCCGCCTGCGGCAGAAAGAAGGCGAGTTCCAGAACGCGGCGCTCCTCGCGGGCGGCGTCAAGGTCGAGGCGCTCGCCGACGATGGCGTCGTCGTGCCCGGGCAGCCGGTGAAGGTCAACGTCATCGTCGCGAACTACGGCGGCACGCCGGTCACGGTGAAGCAGGTCCATTTCGACGGGTTCGAAGGGGACGCCGCGTGCTCGATGACGGCGTTCACGACCGGCGGATTCAACTTTCCAGGCGGCGGCCGCGGCCGCGGCGCGACTCCGCCGCCAGCGGCGCCGATGTCGACGGTGCCGAAGGGGCAGGTCGCGCATTGCGAGCCGTCGTTGAAGATTCCGGCGAAGGCGCGCACGACCGAGCCGTACTGGCACCGCAACGGCGAAGCGGGGCGCTACACCTTTGACGCCGACGCGCCGTTCGGTCTGCCGATGCGGCCGTCGCCGTTCTACGTGCAGGTGACGCTCACGATGGCCGGCGGCGAGGAAGTGATCAGCGGTCTCCCGGTTCAGCACCGCTACGAAGGCAACATCTTCAGCGGCGAGAAGCGAACCGAGCTGCTCGTGGTTCCTGCGCTGTCGGTACGGATGACGCCGCAAATCGCGATCGTGCCCGCGGCTTCGATCCGCAGCGTGGCACCGCCAACGCCGCCGCCTGCGGCCCGGGCGACCGCCGGCCGGGGGCGAGGAACCGGACGGTCCGGCGCGCCCGCGCCCGCGCCGCCACGAACGACGCCGCAGCGTGGCGCCGATTCAGCTCGTGCCGGCGGCGGACCGCCCCGACCGGAACCGAAGAGCGACGCACCGACGCCCGACCGCGAGCTGCGCGTGACCCTGGTCAACGACACGGCCGACGCGCTCGAGAGCGAGGTGCGTCTCGAGGCGCCGAGCGGCTGGACGGTGACGCCGGCGCGGCAGCCGGTGAAATTCACGCGCTCGGACGAGTCCCTCACAGTGCGCTTTCACGTGACGCCCGCCCCGGGTACCGGGCCCGGCGAGTACCAGGTCAAGGCGATCGCGACGGTCGGCGAGCAGACCTTCGATCGCGGCTACGAGGTCATCGAGTACCCGCACATTCGCCGCTACCACATCTACGACCCGGCGGAGACGATGCTGAAGGTGATCGACGTTCGCACACCGTCGAATCTGACGATCGGCTACATCATGGGTGTCGGCGATCAGGTGCCGGCGGCGATCGAGCAGCTCGGCGCGAAGGTGCAGATGATCGCGCCGGACGATCTCGCGTGGGGCGATCTGTCACGGTTCGACGCGATCGTCACCGGCGTGCGCGCCTATGAGCGTCGCGACGATCTGCGGGCGAACAACAGCCGCCTGCTCGAGTACGTGTTCAACGGCGGCACGGCGATCGTCCAGTACAACAAGTTCGAGTTCAACGACGCGCAGTACGGCCCGTATCCGGCGAAAGTGAGCGCCGATCGCGTCACCGACGAGCACTCACCAGTGCAGATCGTCGCGTCCCGCGATCCCCTGATGACCACGCCAAACGAGATCAACCAGGCGACCTGGGAGAACTGGGTGCAGGAACGCGGCCTGTACTTCCTCGGCGAACGCGACTCGCACTACCACGACGTCGTCCAACTCGAGGAGAACTTCACCTACAACAAGGGCGAGAAGACCGGCGCCCTCGTCGAGGCGACCTACGGCCGGGGCCGCTGGGTGTACGTCGGTCTCGGGCTCTGGCGCCAGCTTCCGGCCGGCACCGACGGTGCGTATCAGCTGCTCGCCAACCTGATCGCGCTGGGCAAGGCGCCACGCTGACGCTTCGCGCTGACGCGCTGTCAATGGCTGATGGCTAATGGCTGATGGCGATGGTTGATGGCGGATGGGGTTAGAATCCCGCCATTCAACCATGAACCATAGCCATTAGCCATAAGCCATCAGCCATTGACATGGACGTAGCACTCACACCCCTGGAGTTCGCCCGGCGGACGCGCGCGCTGTATCCGGAACGGGAAGCGCTCGTCGACGGGGCGCTTCGGCTCACCTACCAGCAGTTCTTCGCCCGCTGCGACCAGTGGTCCGCAGCACTGAAGGCGCTCGGCGTCGCGCAGGGCGACCGCGTGGCCTACATCGCGCCGAACACGCACGCGCAGCTCGAGTCGTTCTACAGCGTGCCGCAGATCGGCGCGGTGCTGGTGCCGATCAACTACCGCCTCAGCGTCGGCGAGTTCGAATTCATCATCAACCACTCAGGCGCGACGGTCGTCTGCGCGCACGAAGACTATCTGGACTGCCTTGACGGCATCCGCGGCCAGCTGCCGAACGTCAGACACTTCGTCGCTCTCGAAGGACTACGCCCGGGCTGGCTCGACTACGAACACGTGCTCGCTGCGGCGCCGGCCGCCTTTACACCGGCGACGATCGAAGAGTCTGACCTGCTGACGATCAACTACACGAGCGGCACCACCTCCCGGCCGAAGGGCGTGATGATCACGCACCGCAACGCGTACATGAACGTCGTCGGGACGCTGCTGCACCTGCCGATGCAGATCTCCGATCGGTACCTGTGGACGCTGCCGATGTTCCACGCGAACGGCTGGACGTTCGTGTGGGCGGTGACGGCGGTTGGCGCGAAACACGTGTGCCTGCGAAAGGTCGAACCGGTCAGGATCTTCGAGCTGATCTCGGCGGAAGGGGTCTCGATCTTCTGCGCTGCGCCGACCGTGCTGATTGGTGTCGCGAGCGCACCGGCCGAGGTCCGCGCCGGTGCACCGAAGGGTCTTCGCGTCGTCACTGCCGGAGCGCCGCCGGCGGCGGCGACGATCGAGCGCGTCGAAGGCGAACTCGGTTGGACGATCACGCAGGTCTACGGCTTGACGGAGACCGCGCCGTTCATCACGGTCTGCGAGCCGCGGCCCGAACACGATGCGCTCAGCCTCACCGAGCGGGCGGTGATCAAGGCGAGGCAGGGCGTCGAGCTGATCACCTCGGGCGATCTGCGCGTTGTCGACGAGCAGATGTGCGACGTGCCGCGCGACGGGCAGACCGTCGGCGAAATCGTGGTGCGTGGGAATGTCGTGATGAAGGGGTACTACAACGATCCGGAGGCGACCGCGCAGGCGTTCCGGGGCGGCTACTTCCACAGCGGCGACGCCGCCGTCGTCCATCCCGACGGCTACGTGGACATCCGCGATCGCTTGAAGGACGTGATCATCAGCGGCGGCGAGAACATCTCGTCGGTCGAGGTCGAAGGTGTCCTGCTCCGTCACCCCGCCGTTCAGGAAGCGGCCGTCGTCGGGATGCCCGACACGCGCTGGGGAGAGGCGCCGCACGCGTTCATCGTCCTCAAGCAGGGGGCGGCATGCACGCCTGAAGACCTCCGCGCGCATACCCGTGAGCGGCTGGCGCACTTCAAGTGCCCGCACAGCTTCACCTTCGTGCGCGAGCTGCCGAAGACGGCCACCGGAAAGATTCAGAAGTTCGTCCTGCGCGGACGGAAGTCAGCGATCGCTGCGCAGTAACGCGTCGGGCCGCTCGAGTGCGCGCGATATCATCGCTCCTGCTGCTTGTGGGCGCGCGTCGGCCGGCCGAGCCAGAAAATGAACAGCAGCAGCAGCGAGGCGGGGATGAACGGCCCCCACCATGCGTTGATGCCGATCGCGCTCATCGTCAGCGCGCCGCCTTTGACGAGCGCCATGATCGTGCCGGCCCAGGCGAAGGCGCTGATCAGGTTGAGTGCCGTGAATTTCTCGGGCCTGACATTCGCGACCGCGCACGCCGCCGGGATCGCCGTACGCAGACCGGGAAGGAAGCGCGTGGCGAGGATGATCAGCGACTCGTGCGCGTGGACGTGCCGGCTGACGCGCTTTTCGAACTTCGCGATCTTCGGGTAGCGGTCGAGCCAGTGCACGCGGCCGCGGAGCAGGTAGAACCAGAGGTTGTCGCCGGTCGAGCCGCCCAGCGCACCGGCGATCAGCACTCCCGCCCAGTTCAGCGTGCCGTGCGCGGCCAGCGAGCACTGCACGATGTAGTACGCCTCGCC
>DATFXR010000466.1:0-3592 GCA_035315685.1 Vicinamibacterales bacterium
TCGATCATCGGCCAGACGGCGACGCCGAGCGCCGCGAGCGTTTCTTCGAGCAGTGGAAACTGCGATTTCAACTCGGCATCGACGCCGTCGCCGGTCTTGTATCCGGCCCACAGCCGGTTCCGGAACGACTCGATGACATGATCGGTCGCGACGCCGAGATGCGTCGCCCCGCCGTTGATCATGCCGAGCACCGAGGTAAGCACGCCGCGGACTGCGCCCACCTCGCGGCCCTGCGCGTCGCGCGCCCGCGGCACCGCGTAGAAGTGTCGGAACAGTTCGTAGGTGCCGTCGATCAGGTAGACGTCCAGAGTTGACTCCCGGGCAGCCCTGAAGGGAGCGCTACCGCGATTCCCGGTAGTGTCCGCCCTTAAGCGGACCGTGATCCGCGCGGCCGTGACGGGTCCGGCTGAAGCCGGACACTACCGATGCGCAACCAGTATATCGACTGTCGTAAGCTGTCCCCTCATGACGACTCGAGCCATCATCGTCGGGTTCCTGGTCGCCGTCGCGGTGCCGCACGCGCAGCAGAGCGACCGCGCGCGCGCGCTCGACGCGCAGATCAGCCGCATCTTCGAGGCGCGCGAGTACGAGGTCCCGCGCTTCGGACCGGCGCGCTGGCTGGCCGACGGCGCGTCGTACACGACGGTCGAACGTCGCCCGGATCCGCGCGGTGCACCGGAGATCGTCCGCTACGACGCGAAGAGCGGTGCGCGTTCGATCCTCGTCTCGGCCGCGCAGCTGACGCCGAAAAACCACAGCGCGCCGCTGGAGATTGCCGACTACAGCTGGTCGCCCGACAGCCGGCGGCTGCTGGTGTTCACGAACACGCGCAAGGTATGGCGGCAGAACACGCGGGGCGACTACTGGGTGCTCGATCTCCGCAGCGGAGCGCTGCGCCAGCTTGGCGGCGGCGCGCCAGAGGCGTCGCTGATGTTCGCGAAGTTCTCGCCGGACGGATCGCGCGCTGCGTACGTCCGCGCCAACAACATCTACGTCGAGCGGATCGACGACAGCCGCATCGTGCAGCTGACGACGGACGGCTCCGACACGACCATCAACGGGACGTCCGACTGGGTTTACGAAGAGGAGCTGGACATCCGGGACGGGTTCCGGTGGAGCCCCGACGGAACCACGATCGCGTTCTGGCAGTTCGACACCACGGGGATCGGCACCTTCTCGTTGATCAACGACACCGATACGCTCTATCCCGTCGTCACTCGCATTCCGTATCCGAAAGCAGGGACGAAGAATTCCGCCGTCCGCCTCGGGGTCGTCTCCGCTGACGACCATCATGCGACGCGCTGGCTGAACACGCCGGGCGATCAGCGCGACACCTATCTGGCACGTGTGGACTGGCTCGATGCGGACACCATCGCCGTCCAGCAGCTGAATCGACTGCAGAATCGCAACGACCTGCTGCTGGCCGACGCACACAGCGGCGACGTCCGCCGCCTGTTCCGCGACGAGTCGAAGACCTGGGTGGAGGTGATGGAAGACCTCCGCTGGGTGGACCGCGGACGAGCCTGCGTCTGGCTCAGCGAGCGCGACGGCTGGCGGCACGCCTACCGTGTGGCTCGCGATAGTGGTGACACGGTGCTCCTCACGAAGTTCGACGCAGATGTGATCGACGTCGCTGGCGTCGACGAGGCCGGCGGCTGGCTGTACTTCGTCGCGTCGCCAGATCGTCCGACGGATCGGTATCTCTATCGATCGAAGCTAGATGGCACTGGCGTACCCGAGCGCCTGACGCCCGCTGACGAGCGTGGCACGCATGGCTACGACATCGCGCCGGGCGGACACCTCGCATTTCATACCTGGTCGACCTTCGATCGCCCGCCGTCGACCGACGTCGTCTCGCTCGCCGATCACCGCGCGCTGCGCCCGCTCACCGACATCGCCACGCTGGCGGCGAAGCTGAAGCCAGTCGTCGATCCGCCGGTCGAGTTCTTCACGCTCGACATCGGCGGCGGTGTCACGCTGGACGGGTGGATGTTGAAGCCGAAAGACTTCGACGCGTCACGCACGTATCCGGTGATTGCGTACGTGTACGGCGAGCCCGCCGGCGTGACGGTGACGGATCGCTGGAGCGGCGGCCGGAACCTTTTTCATCGCGCGCTCGCCGAGGCCGGGTACATTGTCGTCAGCGTGGACAACCGCGGCACGCCGGCGCCGAAAGGAGCGGCGTGGCGAAAGGTCATCTACGGCACTGTCGGCGATCTGTCGTCGAAGGAGCAGGCAGCCGCGATGCATGCGCTCTCAGCGCGCTATCGGTTCATCGACGCCGCCCGCGTCGGCATCTGGGGATGGAGCGGCGGCGGCTCGAACACGCTCAACGCCATGTTCCGGTTCCCCGAGACCTTCAAAGTCGGCGTGTCGGTGGCGCCGGTCCCTGATCAGAAGCTCTACGACACGATCTACCAGGAACGCTACATGGGCCTGCCCACCGAGAACGCCGAAGGCTATCGCGTCGGCTCACCGATCAATTTCGCCGAGGGGCTGCAGGGGAAGCTGCTCGTCGTGCATGGCTCCGGCGATGACAACGTTCATTTCCAGGGCACCGAGCGGCTCGTGAATCGTCTCGTCGCGCTCGGCAAGCCGTTCGACATGATGGTCTATCCGAACCGGACGCACGCAATCGACGAAGGGCCGGGCACGACCGCGCATATCTATCGGCTGATTGCCCGCTACCTGCTCGAGCAGCTGCCGCCGCAGCCGTGAGCTTTCCAATCGAACCGCCAATCGAGCCGATGCTCGCGAAGCTGGCCGACGAGCTGCCGCCGGCCGGTCCGGCCATGTACGAGCCGAAATGGGACGGGTTCCGCTCGATCATCTTTCGCGCCGGATCAGAGCTGCTGATGCAGAGTCGCGATCTCCGTCCACTCGATCGCTATTTCCCGGAGCTGCACGACGCCCTGCTCGCCGGCCTGCCAGATCGATGCGTCATCGACGGCGAGATCGTCATCGCGACGCCGCGCGGACTCGACTTCGACGCGCTGCAGCTGCGGCTGCACCCCGCAGCCTCGCGCGCCGCGAAGCTCGCGAAGGCGACGCCTTCGTCGTTCGTCGCGTTCGACGCGCTGGCCATCGCCGGCGTCGATCTGCGCGCTGAGCCCCAGCGCGAGCGGCGGCGCCGGCTGGAGGACGCGCTCGCCGGCGTCGCGCCGCCGATTCACGTCACGCCGGTCACACGCGATCGCGACGTGGCGGCGGAGTGGCTGACGCGCTTCGAAGGCGCGGGACTCGACGGCGTCATGGTCAAACCGGACGACGGGCTGTACGAGCCGGGCAAGCGGGCGATGATCAAGGTGAAGCACGCGCGCACAGCCGACTGCGTCGTCGCCGGCTTCCGCTGGCACAAGGACGGCAGGGGTGAACGAATCGGATCGCTGCTTCTCGGGTTGTACGACGATCGCGGCCGGCTGCATCACGTCGGCGTGACCTCGTCGTTCACGCTGACGAAGCGGCGAGATCTGGTCGCCGAGCTCGAACCGCTGCGCGTGAACGCGCTCGACGGGCATCCGTGGCGCGAGTGGGCCGAATGGGCTGACGCCGACGGCGGCGGGCCGACGCGCATGCCCGGCGGCCAGAGCCG
>DATFXR010000467.1:0-21680 GCA_035315685.1 Vicinamibacterales bacterium
CAGCGGCGCCGCGGCCGTGACCTGCACCTTTTCCGAGAGCTGGCCGACTGCCATCTGCAGATCGACGCGCAGCCGTGCGGCGACCTGCACCTGCACGTTGTCGACGAGTGCGATCGAGAACCCCTCCTTTTCCGACGACACGATGTAGAGGCCCGGCTTGACCGTCGTGAATTCGTAGGTGCCGTCGGCGTTGGTCGTTCGCACAACCGAGACACCGGTCTCGACGCTGGTCAGCGTGACCTTGGCATCACGCACGATCCCACCCGACGTGTCGCGTACCGTGCCGACGACCGACGCGGTGTCGAACTGCGCCGACGCGCGGGGGAGTCCAATGACGAGTACGCCAAGCAGCACGAGCAGGCTGGCGCGCACCAGTGACAACTGCATCTCGATGACCTCCAAGCGGGGCTGATTGTAGTCGAGCGTCGAGTGATGCTAGGGACGTGAGATGACGACGCCGTGAAGCCAGCCGGTTCGCGTCGCGGCTGGCAGTAGAGCGGCGATCGGTGCGGGCAGTCGATCAAGCGGCCGAGCCTCCGTCTGCGCTCGAGCCGGGGCCTCGCACGTTGTGTCCTGGAAGTAACGCGGAATTTACATTTCCGAAACTCGAGCGAGACCCTTTTCGCGAGTGGTCAGGCTATCGTCAGCCGATATGCGACCACGCATCGCCGTCGTCGTGCTCTTCTGTTCGTTCGCGTTCGTTCGATTCGCTTCAGCGCAGGTCACTCCTGCAGCCGGCTACACACCGCCCGACGACACACCGCAGATCCGGGTTGGTGTGACGCTCTACCCGACATTTACGGTTCAGACCGACCCGAAAATCACCGACGCCGAGGGGAACTCCGTCGATCGGAGCGTGTTCGACGTCACGCGCGCCTACATCAACATCACCGGCCAGATCTCGCACTTGATCGCCTTCCGCATCACGCCCGATATCACGCGGCAAAGCGGGATTGTCGCCAGCGGGCAGGTGACGAATGACAGCCTGGTCTACCGCATCAAGTACGCCTACGCGCAGTTCAATCTCGACGACTGGATGACACGCGGCTCTTGGGTGCGGCTCGGTATCCAGCAGACGCCATGGGTGGACTTCGACGAAGGCATCTACCGCTATCGGTTCCAGGGGACGACGTTCGTCGAGCGCCAGCCGCTGCTGACGACGTTCACCTCGTCGGACGGCGGCGTCTCGTTCCACTACAACCTGCCCGAGAACTACGGCGACGTTCACATCGGCGTCTACAACGGCGAGAACTATCAGCGCGTCGAGTTGAACAACGAGAAAGGGTTGGAACTGCGAGCCACGGTCCGGCCGTTCGCCTCTGCGTCGACGCCGCCGATCCTCCGCGGCGTGCGCGGGCACTTCGTCTATTACGATGACAACTACGCCGCCGGAGACGAGCGTACCCGCCTGATGGGGAACGTGACGTTCGAACACAAGTTCCTGAACGCCGAATATGATTATCTGAAGGCGCACGACCAGGTGTTGAAGACGTCTCCCGATGTCGAGAGCACCGGATGGGCATTCTGGGCGACCCCGAGATACCCGTGGGACAACGGCTCGTCCATCGAAGCGCTGCTGCGCTACGACCGTTTCACGCCGAACACGGCGACGGCGATCGCACCGGCATCGAGCGCGCCCACGCCGTTGACGCGGTACATCGACCAGCACCAGAACCGCACGATCGTCGGCGCGGCCTACTGGTTCCCGCATCAGGGCAACGTCAGCACCGCGATTCTGCTCGACTACGACGGCCAGCATTTCGACAACATCACGACGCCGGCGGCGGTCAAGACCGTTTCGATCCATGGCCTGGTCAACTTCTGAGGGGAGTTCATCCCATGACACACATGCACAAAGCGGCGGCCACCTGCGCTGGCGTCGCCCTGCTGGTCGCAGGCGCGGCGGCGCAGACGGTCCAGATCAACGGCGCCGGCGCGACGTTTCCGAACCCGATTTACTCGAAGTGGTTCGACGAGTACGGCAAGTTGCACCCCAACGTGCGCATCAACTACCAGTCGGTCGGCTCCGGCGCCGGCATCCGTCAGATTCAGGCGCAGACCGTGTTCTTCGGCGCCACCGACGGTCCGATGACGAACGAGCAGCTGCAGGGGTCACCCGGGAAGATCCTGCACTTCCCGACGGTCCTCGGCGCGGTGGTGCCGGTCTACAACATCCCGAACGTGAACGCTGAACTGAAGTTCAGTGGCCAGGTGCTTGCCGACGTCTTCCTCGGCAAGGTCACGAAGTGGAACGACCCCGCGATCGCGAAGCTGAATCCGGACGTCAAGCTGCCGGGCGATGACATCACCGTCGTGCATCGATCCGACAGCTCCGGAACCACCTACATCTGGGTGGACTTCCTGTCGAAGACGTCGCCCGAATTCCTGAAGAAGGTCGGCGTCAACACCGCCGTGAACTGGCCGACCGGCGTCGGCGGCAAAGGCAACGAGGGGGTGAGCGGGCTGGTGCGGCAGACTCCGGGATCGCTCGGCTACGTCGAGCTGATTTACGCGCTGCAGAACAAGATCAGCTACGGCAGCGTGCAGAACATGGGCGGTGAATTCGTCAAGGCCTCGGTCGCGGCAGTGACGGCGGCGGCGAACGAGGCGGCGTCGAAGATGCCTGCCGACTTCCGGGTCTCGATCACCAACGCGCCCGGAAAGGGCGTGTATCCGATCTCGTCGTTCACCTGGCTGCTCCTCTACGAGAGCCCAAAGGACAAGGCGCAGGCGAAGGCGATGGTCGATTTCGTGAAGTGGGCGCTGACCGACGGCCAGAAGTACTGCGCCGATCTCGGCTACGCACCGCTGCCTGAAAACGTCGTCAAGCTCGAGATGGCCGTGCTGGAGAAGGTGAAGGTCTCATAGCGGTCCGGCACGAAACGCGACATGACACGCAAGGATCTGGGCTTCAGGATCGCGACCGGCATCTTTGGCGCCGTTCTCGTACTGATCGTCGCCTCGATCGGCTACGAGCTGGTGCGACAGTCGATGTTGTCGATTCAGAAGTTCGGCCTGTCCTTCTGGCGTACCGAAATCTGGGACCCGGTCGCGGGAGAGTTCGGCGCGCTCCCGTTCATCTGGGGGACGCTGTACTCGTCGATCGTCGCGCTGCTGATCGCGACGCCGATTGCGCTCGGCATCGCGGTGTTCATCTCGGAGCTCTGTCCCGGATGGCTGCGGCAGCCGCTCGTGTTCCTCACCGAGCTGCTGGCAGCCATCCCGTCGATCGTCTACGGCCTGTGGGGCATCTTCGTGCTCGTGCCGGCGATTCGCGCGCTCGAAGTGTCGATGCCAGCGGTCCTCCGCCGGCTGCCCATTTTCAGTGGCCCGCCGCTTGGCGTCGGCATGCTGTCGGCCGCCGTGATCCTGGCGGTGATGGTGATTCCGTTCACCTCCTCGGTCTCGCGCGAGGTCCTGAAGTCGGTGCCGCCGGCGCAGCGTGAAGCGGCCTACGCGCTCGGCGCGACCCGGTTCGAGGCGATCCGCGCCGCGCTCTTCTACGCGCGCACTGGCATCGTCGGCGCCATCATGCTCGGCTTTGGCCGCGCGCTCGGCGAGACGATGGCGGTAACGATGGTGATCGGGAACAACCCGAGGGTATCGCTGTCGCTGTTCGCGCCGCAGTACACGATGGCCGCGGTCATCGCCAACGAGTTCACCGAAGCGGCCGACGATCTGTACCTCGCGGCGCTGGTCGAGATCGGGCTCGTCCTGTTCATCATCACGCTCACCGTGAACTCGCTGTCGCGATTGCTGATCTGGTCGATGACGCGAAGCGCGACGGCGGTCGCCGCCTCCGAGCCGACCCCGGAACCCGCCGCGGAGCCGGCATGACCGCCGCCGAAGACACCCGCGTCGGCGGCGTCTCGGTCATGTGGCGCAAGGCGCTGTCGTCCGCGTTCGTCGCCTTCTGCGCGGTGTCCGTCCTGATCGCGCTGGTGCCGCTGTTCTTCGTGGCGTTCTTCGTGGTCACGCAGGGTCTGAACTCGCTCAATGCCGCGTTCTTCACGCAGATGCCGAAGCCGGTGGGCGAGATCGGCGGCGGCATGGCCAACGCGATCGTCGGCACGCTGATCGTCAGCGGGCTGGCGGCGCTGATGGCGGTACCGATCGGCATTGTCAGCGGCGTCTACATGTCGGAGTACAGCGGTACCCGCTTCGCGTCGCTGGTCCGCTTCGCCGCCGACACGCTGAACGGCGTGCCGTCGATCGTCGTCGGCGTCTTCGCGTACGGCGTCGCGGTGCTGCCATTCAAACAGTTCAGCGCGTTTGCCGGCGGCTTCGCGCTTGGCGTGATGATGATTCCAATCATCGCGCGGACGACCGAGGAACTGCTGCTGCTGGTTCCGGGATCGATGCGCGAAGGTGCGCTCGCGCTCGGCGCCACGCGCGCCCGCGCCGTGTTCTCGGTCGTCGTCCCCGCGGCGCTGCCCGGAATCGTGACCGGTGTCGTCCTCGCGCTGGCGCGCATCGCTGGCGAGACCGCGCCGCTGCTGTTCACGTCGTTCAACAACCGGTTCTTCAACACCGATCTCCGGCAGCCGATCGCCACGCTCACGGTGCAGGTCTTCACCTACGCCATCTCGCCGTACGACGACTGGCATCGGCAGGCCTGGGCAGGCGCGCTCGTGCTCGTCACCATCGTGCTGATCTGCTCGCTGCTGGCCCGCGTTGCGACCCGCCGCCTCGAGCGCATGCACGCGCGCGGGTGAATCGTGCTGGGGGAACTGGGCCTCGGGGCTCGGTTGCGTGATTTGGGGCTGGTGACCGGCCCAATCCGACCGCGCCCGGTAACCCTCTACTAATCCCCAGGTTCCGAGTCCGGAAACCGAAGGCCCGAATTCCAACTTCCAACTCCCAACTCCCAATTCACGAATCCCCGGTGTCGGGTTCCCCCGGCCGTTTTCGATATCTCGAGTGAGGGGCAGCTCAGAGGCCGCTCGAAAGATTTCGGCGGGTCGCTGCCTACACCTGAAGGACGAAATCGTAAGAAGGAGTGTGTCTGTGCATTCAGAAGCAACGACCCATCGGCGGACGTTCCTCGGGCGGATGGTCGGCGCGGCGGCCGCCGCGGGGCTGTCGATCGTCGGCACGCGGGCGGCGGCTGCCGAGGCCGTCACCGACGCCTCGGACAACTGGATTCAGGAGGTGAAGGGCACGCACCGGACCTTGTTCGATTTTCCGCAGCACAAGAACGGCTTTCCGCTGCTGCACATTCTGAATTACCTGAACACGTATGCGACGGCGTACAAGACGCAGCCGGGGCAGGTGGGCGCCGTGGGGACGTTCTACAGCGCCGGCGCGCAGGCGAGCATCCCGCTGGCGTTCAACGACGCCATCTGGGCGAAGTACGAGCTCGGCGCCTACTTGGGACTCAAGGATGCGGACGGCAAGCCGTACACGCGTAACGTCTTCAACAAGCCGACGCCGAACGATCTGCACCTGCTGTTGAAGGCAGCCGACCTGCCGATGATTCCGGCCCTCTCCGAGGCGATGCCGGCGATCGGCATCGAGAGCCTGCAGAAGATGGGCACGAAGTTCATCCTGTGCAACAACGCGCTCGGCATCTGGGTGCTGGAGCTCGAGGCCCGAGGCAAGGGGAAGGCGGCGGACATCGACAAGGAACTGCGCGCCAACCTGCTGCCCGGCGTGACGATCGTGCCGGCCATGGTCATCGCGATCGACAAAGCACAGGAGGCCGGCATCAAGTACAACCGGCAGTAACGGGAGAAAAGCAACCGCAGAGCGCGCAGAGCACGCAGAGTCTTCTTTACCTGTCACCAAGACGGAAAAAGAGGCTCTGCGCTCGGCGTGATCGTAGTCGACGAGACACCGTGAGTGTCCCGTTCGTTCGTGACCTATTAGCCATCAGCCATCAGCCATCACTTGCGCGCGCCCGTGGCAAAGCCGAGGGTGGCGACCTGCACCTGATAGTCGTAGCGCGCCGAGGCTGCGTCGAACTGCGCCTGTGTTTCGGCGAGCTGCGCCTGATTCAACTCCACGATCGAGCTGAGCCCGAGATTGTAGCGAGCCTGCGCGAGGTCGAGCGCCTGCCGCGCCTGGTCCAGCAGCTGCGTGGTCAGATCGATTCGCTGGAAGGCGGTCCGCGCATTCAGCCACGCGGTCTGGACGTCGCGGCGGATCCGGTTCTCGAGGTCGCGGACGCGCTGGTCCTGGGCCTGCGCGCGCGCGAACGCCTCGGCAGCGCGCGCCTGGAAGAGGTTGCCGTTCAGCAGCGGCACATTGACGTTGACACCGACCGCGGCGTAGTGGTCGTTGATGCCAGGCTGATAGTAGGGCAGCATGCCGATCGCGCCGGAGACGGTGATCGACGGCCGCGCGAGGCCCGACTCCGCCGACGCGAACGACGTTGCCGACTCCGCGCTCAGCCTCGCCGCCACCAGCTCCGGCCGCTGACGAAACGCGTCGGCGACCAGCGATCCGCTGTTGCCGGGCGGCGCCGGCGGCAGCGCCTCTTCCACCAGCTCGCGCGAGGGGGCGGACTCCACGCCGAGCGCCGCGGCGAGCACCGCGAACGCGTTGTCAGTGTCGGCTTGCGCCTGCACCAGCAGCAGCTGCGCGGTGGAGAGATTCACGCGCGCAAAGCTGACGTCGAGCCCCGAGCGCAGGTTGCCCTGGGCGAGCGCGTTGACCTGGTCGAACACCAGCTGCCGCGCGTCGACCGTGGCCTGCGCCACCCGCTGAACTGCCTGTGCGCGCAGCGTGCCGAAGTAGGCGCGATCGACGTCGAGCAGCACCGACGCGCGCTGTCCCGTCACCGACTGCTCCTGCGCCTGCGCGTTGAACGACGAGCTCTCGACCAGCGACCGCGTGCGACCGAAGTCAGTGAGGAGCTGGCCGAAGCTGAAGCCGCCGGCGATCCGGTTGTAGATGATCGGGTTGTTCAACCCACCTGCCGCAATGCGGCTTCCTGTCTCGGCGTCGGCGCCACTGAAGCTGGCGACGACGGTGGGGAAGTAGGCGGCGCGCGCTTCGCGGATCGCCTGCGTCGCCGCCAGCGCGTTGAACTCGGCCGCGTGAATCTGGGGATGATTCTGCACCGCGGTCTGCTCGGCCTGCGAGAGCGTCAGCGGCGGAGAGGTCTGCGCCGACGCGGCGTGAGCAGCGGCGATGACCGCGATCGACGTGACGAGCGCTCGGACTCGCATCACGACCTCGCTCCCTCCGACGGCGTCTCTGTACGGCGGCGGTAGACCAGCAGATAGGCCGCCGGCACGATGAACACCGTCAGCATCACCGAGACGATCAGTCCGCCGATGATTGCCCGCGCCAGCGGCGCGTACGCCTCGCTCCCGGTGCCGACGTTCAGTGCCATCGGCACGAGGCCGATCACCGTCGCGAGCGACGTCATCAGGATCGGCCGCAGCCGGATCCGGCACGACTGAACGACTGCATCGAGGAGCGGCATGCCGTCTGCTTCGAGGCGATGCGTGAACTCGACGATGAGGATGCTGTTCGCGACGACCATGCCGACCATCATCAGCACGCCCATCAGCGACTGCACGTTCAGCGTGGTACCGGTGAGGCCGAGCGCCACGAGCACCCCGGTGAGGCCGGTCGGCACGGCGAGCAGAATCAGCGCCGGATCGACGAACGATCGGAACTGCGCCACCAGGATCAGGTACAGCAGCAGAACCGCCAGCGTCAGCCCGCCCGCAAAGCTGCGGAACGAGGCCTGCATGCCCTGCACCATTCCTCGAACCGCGACCCGGATGCCCGCCGGCCGCGGCCCCGACGCGATCAGCCTGTTGATGCCGGCGGCGAGCGAACCGAGGTCCTCGCCGATCGGATTGACGTAGATGTCGATCACCCGCTGGATCTGGTAGTGATCGATTTCGGTCGGCGACTTCATCGGCGTGATCGACGTCACGGCGTCGAGCAGCGTCGGATCCTTCTGCCGCGCCGCGTGCAGCGGCAGCGCACGCAGATCGCTGAGATTCCGGATCCGTCCTTCGGGGTACTGCACGGTCAGCATGTAGTCGTTGCCGCTCTGCGGATCGACCCAGTAGCTCGGCGCGATCATCTGATTGGAGGTGAGCGCGGTAATCAGGTTGTTCACGACCTCGCGCTGATCGAGGCCGAGGATCGCCGCGCGTCCCCGGTCGATGTCGAGGCGCAGCGACGGGTAGTCGATGTCCTGCGGGATGAAGACGTCGCGTGCGCCGCGCAGCTTGCGGATCTCCGCCGCGAGGCCGGTGGCGGTGTTGAACACCGCCTCGATGTTCGATCCGCTGAGCTGTACGTCGATCGGCGCCGGCAGTCCCTGGTTCAAGACGGCGTCCACCATTCCTCCTGACTGCAGGAACGCGCTCAGCTGGGGAAGCTCCTCCTCGATGGCACGCCGGGTCCGCTCCATGTATTCGTAGCTGCCGACGCGGTGCCCTTCCTTGAGCGCCACCTGCACCGTCGCCGTGTGCGGACCGGCGTTGCTGGTGTAGATCGAGGAGAATCCCGGCTGGACGCCGATATTGGCAGCGACCAGATCGAGATCGTCGCGGGCGACGATACGACGGACCAGCGCCTCGACGCGCTCGACGTCGGCCGCGGTCACTTCGATACGCGAACCGGTTGGCGATTTCAGGTTGATCACGAACTGCGACGCATCGGTCCGCGGAAAGAACGCGACGCCGAGGCGCGGGTAGATCGCCAGGCTGAGCAGGAAAATCGCCGTGACGCCCGCGACAACGAGGCGAGGCGTCACGAGCGCGCGGCGCACCTGACGTTCGTACCAGTCGAGGAAGGCGGTGAAGCGGCGCGCGAACGCCGTATTGAATCGCGCGCCGAACCGCATGTTCGTCGAGGTCCGGCCGTTCAGGCCGGACTCCCGGTCGCCCTGAGAGAGCGGCGCTGCACCTGCGTCGTCGTCCGCGATGTGTGGATGCGATCCGTGTTCCGGCCGCTTCATGAACCGCGCACAGAACAGCGGGACGACCGAGCAGGCGACGAAGTACGAGGCGGCCAGCGACAGCACGACCGCCAGCGCGAGGGCGGAGAACAGGAACCGGCTGACGCCGTAGAGAAACGTCACGGGGAAGAACACGACCGAGCTGGTGAGCGTTGCGGCCAGCACCGCCTTCGAGACCTCCTCGCCGCCGCGTTCAGCCGCGAGAATCGGCGCTTCGCCCATCTCGAGATGCCGGAAGATGTTCTCGAGCACGATCACCGCGTTGTCGATCAGCCGCGAGAACACCAGCGCGAGCCCGGCGAGGATCATCGTGTTGATCGAGCTGCCCCCGAAGTAGAGGAAGATGAAGGCGGTGAGCGCCGACAGCGGAATCGACAGGAAGACGGCGGCGGTGGCGCGCAGGCTGCCGAGGAACATCAGCACCATCAGCCCCGTGAGCAGCAGGCCGGCGCCGCCTTCGCGCAGCAGCGTCTCGATCGCGCGCTTCACGAACAGCGACTGATCGAACACTACCGACGCGACGAGCTGCGCGGGGACGTCGACGAGCTTGGCGACGAGATCCTTGATGCCGTCCACGACGGCGATGGTGTTGGTGTCGCCGCCCTGTCGCATCACCGGCAGGTAGACGGAGGGCTGGCCGTCGACGCGAACGACATTCACCTGGACCTGGTGTCCGTCCTCCGCCTTGCCGACGTCGGCGACCCGTACCGTGGACTGCCCGACCGCCTTCAGGGGAATGCGATCGATTTCCGGGATGGTCCGGAACTGGCTGTTGGTGAAAATGGTGTAATCGAACGGACCGAGCTTGACGTCGCCCGACGGCAGGATCAGGTTCGCGTTGTTGACAGCGCGGACCACGTCCATCGGGCTCATCTCGTACGACTGCAGCTTCGCCGGGTCGACGTAGATCATGATCTGCCGGTACTTCCCGCCGAACGGCGGCGGAATCGACGCGCCCGGCACGCTGGCCAGCTGATTCCGCACGGTGAACTGGCCGAGGTCGCGCAATTGCGTCTCCGAGAGCCCGTCGCCTTTCAGCGTGATCAGGCACACCGGCAGGCTTGACGCGTCGAACTTCTGGACGATCGGCGGGAGCGTGCCGGGCGGCAGGCGCCGCAGGTCGGCCATCGCGAGGTTGGAGATTTCGTTGACCGCGGAGTCGGGATCCGTGCCGGGCTGGAAGAACACCTTGATGATGCTCACGCCGGGCAGCGATCGCGATTCCATGTGGTCGATGCCGGCGCCGAGCGTGAAGAAGCGCTCGAACCGGCCGGTGATGTCCGTCTCGATCTGTTCCGGCGGCATGCCGCTGTAGAACGTCGCGACGACGACCTGCGGAATGTTGATCGCCGGGAAGAGGTCGACCGGCATGCGGACGACGCTGGTGACGCCGATGACCGACACGATCAGGCAGACCACGACGATGAGATACGGATTGCGGATGGAGAACCGCGACATTACCGTGTCCCCCCGTCCGCGGCGGCGAGCCTGGTCGCGACGACGGCCCCCTCGCGCAGCTGGCTGCGGTTGCCGATCACGACGAGGTCGCCGTCGGCGACTCCGGACGTCACCTCGACGCGATCCGGCGTCTCGAGGCCCACGCTGATGGTGCGCCGCACGATCGTCCCGCGATCGACGACCAGCACCGTGGTCTTGTCTTCCGCGCGATCGAGCGCTTGCACCGGCACCGCGACCACATCTTTCGCGCCCGCCAACGCCAGCGACACGTAGGCGTACATGCCGGGAACGAGCACTCGATCGGTGTTCTGGACGTCCACCTCGGTTGCCATCGTCCGCGTGTCGGCGTCGACCTTGCCGGCGAAGCGGGCGACGCTGCCGGTGAACGTTCTCCTGACGGCGTCCACACGGACGTCGACCGGCGCGCCGACGCGGACGTGCGCGACCGCCGACTCGGGCACGGCGATTGTCAGCCGCAGCCGATCGGTCGCCGACAGCTTGACGATCGGCATCGCCTGCGTCTGCGACGACGTGCCGGCCTGGATCATCGCGCCGGTATCGGCGTAGCGGTGCGTAACCACGCCGGCGAACGGCGCGATGATGCGTGTGTAGTCGACCAGCGTTTTCGTCTTGGCAGCCATTGCCCGGGCGACGCCGAGCTGCTGCTCGGCGGACGCGAGCGCCGCCTTCGCGGTGGCCGTTTGCGCCTCGGCCATCCGATCCTTCGCGGTCGCATCGTCGATTTCCTGCTGTGCGACGAGATTCGGCCGCGCCTTGATCACGCCGGCGAGGCGTGTCGCGGCGAGGTGGGCGACCTCGTGCGCCGATTCGGTGCGCTCGAGATCGGCGCGGGCGCGGTTGATTTCCTCGGCGCTGCGCTGGACGTTGGCTTCGTCTTGACGCGCCTCGTCCTGGAGCTCGGGAATCTCGAGCACCGCCAGCAGCTCGCCGGTCTTCACCCGCGACCCGACGTCGACGTAGATCGCCTTGACGTAGCCGGCGACCTTCGCGTGGACGTCGATCTCTTCGAACGGGCGAAATTCGGCCGCCAGTGTCAGCGTTTCGGTGAGGTCGGCACGCGCGGCGCGGGCGACAGCGACGGTCAGCCGGTCATCGGTCGCCGCCGTCGCGGCTGCCTGGGATTTCGAGCACCCCGGCGAGGCGGCAAGCGGCACGACGGCCACCGCTGCCACGACGCCGTACAGCAGTCTTCCGATCGGATCGGTCCTCTTCATGAAAGCACTCCGGGCCTCGCGCACGCCGCGCGCGGCCGATCAAGTCGTGAGGGGAGACGGATTACCCGAGGTTGGCGGGGGGTGCTCTGAAGCCGTGTGGTGATCGAAGGCGAAGGGGTTCGGGCAGTGGAACGTCGATGAGAGCCGCGGCCCGGGACACCCGCGGCGCGAGCGCGATGAGCGTCTGCGGCGGACGATCAGCGGACGTTGCGACGACGGCCGCGGTGTGCTTCTGTGGAACCGATGCGCAGCTGTTCGACCAGCGGAAGCGCGAGTGTTCCTGCGCAGGCGTCCGCTGGTGGTCGAGCCGATCGTGCGCGCGCGCCATCGACGGCACGCAGGTAATCGCCGCGAGCAGCAGCGCGGAGAGCAGGCGTGCGCCGGTGTGCCGACGTGATGCGGGACGAAATGCGGGCGCCGGTACAGCAGCGATCATGCGGCGGTGTCGAAGGACATCTCACTATACTGCCCGCGGATGGGACGGCGCAATTCGCCGCAATGGAGCCGTCCTGTCGCGGCCGCCTTCACGCTGCTGCGCGACCGGCGTCGCGCACGTCAGGCGACGGATGCCGCGAGCCGCACGAGTTCGGAGTAGGCGGGCGACGCCGCATCGCGCTTGAGCACGCAGACGAGCAGCCGATGCGGCCCCGGCGTCGTTTGGCAGTCGTGCGCGATCAGGCCCCGTGTCTTCGTGCTGTCGACGTACGCATGCACCAGCGGGCGCGGCGCGCCGGCTGGCTGGTACCAGTGGATGCCCTCCAGGTCGCCAAGGCGCACTTCCGCCGTCTGCCACGCGTTCCACGCACCGCGGACCGGGACGAGCGTGCCTACATCAATACTCATGGCGTTCTCCGGGCGTATCCGCGCCGGCCTCACTCCGGCAGTCTTCCAGAGTAAAGAAACACGATGCCGCTGCCAATCGGGTGAACAGGGGAGCGGGGTGAAGACCTGTGCAGCGCTACTGGATGATGCCCTTGCGGACGGCGTAGAGCACGATCTCAGCAGTGTTGTGCAGGTTGAGCTTCTGCATCAGGCTCGCGCGATGCGTTTCGATCGTCGAGAGCGCAAGATTCAGCAGCGTCGCCACTTCCTTGTTCGATCGGCCTTCGGCCAGCAGTTGCAGCACCTCCTTCTCGCGATCCGTCAGCAGCGTATACGAATCGGACAGGCCGCGCGTCTGCAGCGACCGCATGTAGTCCTGGACGAGCACGGCAGTGACGGCCGGGCTGAAGAACGGACGGCCCGACGCGACCGCCCGCACCGCGGGCAGCAGATCCTCGTCAGTGGCGTCCTTGAGGAGATACGCGCGCGCGCCCGACGCGAGCGCGCGGATGATGTAAGACTCGTCGGCATGCATGCTGAGGATCAGCACCCGCGGCGGGTTGTCGATCTTCTGGACCCGCGCCGCCACATCGATACCGTTCAGTTTCGGCATGCCGATGTCGACGATCAGCATGTCCGGCCGCAGCGTCTCGCAGAGGCGGACCGCCTCGAGCCCGTCGGCGGCCTCACCCACCACTGACACATCGGTCTCTTCGAGGAGACTGCGCAGGCCACGGCGCACGATGCCGTGATCGTCAGCCAGCAGCACGCGCAACGGCGGCCTCCGGGGCAGCGGGCCAGGGCAGCTCGATCGCGAGGCGCGTGCCGCGTCCGCGCGCGGCGTCGATCGCCATCGTGCCGCCGAGCTCTCGCACGCGCTCTTCGATCCCGCGGAGGCCGAGACCCTCGCGCGGCCGCGCGGGATCGAGGCCGGTGCCGTTGTCGGCAATCGACACGTGCAGGTGATCACCGTCGCTGCCGACGGTGACGGCCACCGCCTTCGCTTTCGCGTGGCGCATGCAGTTGGTCATCGCTTCCTGGACCGCGCGATACACACACGTGCGGTATGCGTCCGGCAGATCGTCGAGCGGCCCGTCGATGTGGAGCGACACTTCGACGCCGTAGCGCCGCGTGAAGTCGCGGACGTGCCACTCGAGCGCCGCCTGCAGTCCGAAGTCGTCGAGCATGCTGGGTCGCAATCCGAGCGCGAGGTCGCGCACGGTGCGGAACATCTGATCGACGAGGCGCCGGCACTCGGCCACAGCGCCCCGGCCGCCATCCGGCCCGGCGATGCCGACGTCGATGCGCCGCAGCTCCATCTTCAACGCCGTCAACACCTGCGCCACGTGATCGTGCAGCTCGCGCGACAGGTTCTTGCGTTCCTCTTCCTGCGCCGCCACCAGCTGCTGCGACAGCGCGCGCATCCGGCGCTCGGCGTCCTCGGCGATGAGCCGCTGCTCCGCCGATCGGCCTTCGAGAATGCGCAGGCGGATCACCGCCGTGAGCGCGACGACGAGACCGAGCAGCAGACTTCGCCATACCACGCGGCGGAGATCGTCACGGAACGCGGCGTACTGCCGCGAAATCTCGGCGCGCTGCGCCGCCAGGTTCGTGTTGTTGATCTCCTCGATCTCCTGCGCGATGGCGAGCACCGCGTCGCGCCGCGGCACGACCTCGCGGCGCAGGAAGCGGGCGCTCTGCAGAATCTTCTCGGCCGGCGTCCAGTCGAAGAGCGGCTCGAAGGTCTCCCAGTAATCCTCCAGCTTGGCCTGCAGGCTGTCGATGTGATGCTCGGTCGGCTCGGTCAGCGCGCGGAGCTCGGCGAGCGTCGCCATGTTCTGCGTGCGGAACGCGGTCAGCTGGCGGCGGTAGTCAGGCGCACGCTCGCTGGCGACGTCCAGCAGATAGTCGCGCACGAAGATGCCTGACAGGTTGACGTCGGATCGCAGACGCCGCAGCTTCGCGTCGAGGTCGCGGTGATGGGTGTTGAGGTGATCCAGCTCGGCGTAGATGTTCTGTGCCTTTTCCGACAGGGTCAGCATCGACACCAGGATCAGCAACAGGAGACCGCCAAGGCCGAGCGCCGCGACGGGCCACGTTCTGAACCGCATGCCTACAAGCGTATCTCTGTACGATTCCCGCGAGGCATCCTGTCAGTACTTGAGCGCGCCGGAACACAGCCGTCCCGCCCCGAGGCGAACCAGCTCGGCCGCTTCAGGTGGAATGACGAGTTGGCATCCCCATTCGGCCCGATGGCGCCCGATTCCGCATCGTCGTCTACTTAATGGCGGAGATCACATGGGCCGAACAGCTGAGATAAGGATTCAAGAAGACGCGCGCCCGCCGTCCGCGTGGACTGCCGCGCGGCTGCGTCGTTGCCTGGATACCTGCTGTGGCAGCAACCGCGTCGTCGTGCTCGCCAACCGCGAGCCGTTCCGCCACGAGTGGACACGCGAGGGCGCGCCACTCGCGATGCGATCGGCAAGCGGCCTGGTGACGGCGCTCGAACCACTGGTCGCGGCGTGCCGCGGTGTCTGGGTCGCTCACGGCGCCGGCAGCGCAGACCGCGCCGCAGTCACGCGACGCGACGGCCTCAACGTGCCACCACACCATCCGGCCTACCGGTTGAGACGCGTGTGGCTGGACGCCGTCGAAGAGCGCCGCTACTACGGCGGCTTCGCCAACGAGGGCCTCTGGCCGCTCTGTCACCGCGTCGGCGTCGAACCGGTCTTTCGTCTCGAGGATTTTGCGGCCTACGCCCGCGTCAATGAAAAATTCGCGACCGCTGTCGCGGAGGAGGCCGATACCGAGTCGCCAGTGGTCATGGTGCAGGACTATCACTTCGCGCTAGCGCCGCGGATGATTCGCGAGCGCCTGCCGGAGTGCACCGTGACCGCGTTCTGGCATATTCCGTGGCCGCGGCTCGCCGATCTCGAACGCTGTCCGTGGCGGCGTCAGCTGCTGGACGGGCTGCTGGCCAGTGACATCGTCGGATTTCAGACCGATGACGACTGCCGGGCGTTTCTCGACTGCGTCGCGCGTCTGCCGGGTGCCCGCGTCGAGCGCCGGCGCGGTGCGGTCTGGTACGACGGCCGCGAAACGACGATCCGCGCGTATCCGATCTCAATCGAGTGGCCGAACCAGCAGGCGAGCGAGTCGCGGCCGCATGACGAATGCCGGACACGCGTCGCCGCGCGGCTGCATCTGTCCGGTCCCATGAAGCTGATCGTCGGTGCTGATCGGCTCGACTACACGAAGGGGTTGTGCGAAAAGGCGCTCGCGTTCGAGCGGCTGCTGGAACGGTGTCCCGAGTTTCAGCACCGCGTAACGCTGGTGCAGATTGCCGAGCCGAGCCGCACGACCCTGCCGGCGTACTGCGCGCTTCGATCGCGGCTGACGTCGATTGTCGAACGGATCAACCGCCGCTTCGGCGCCGGAACCTATCAACCGATCGTCCTGCGGCAGGAGCATCACGAGCCGGGCGAGGTCTACGAATTCCTGCGCGCCGCCGACGTGTGCCATGTCGGCAGCCTGCACGACGGGATGAACCTCGTCGCCAAGGAGTTCGTCGCCGCGCGAGACGACGATCGCGGAGTGCTGGTGCTCAGCGAGATGGCCGGCGCCGCACGGCAACTGAACGCAGCGCTGATCGTGGATCCGTACGACGTCGAGGCATCGGCGGAGGCGCTCGCCCGCGCCCTGCGCATGCCCGACCGCGAGCAGGCGGCGCGCATGCAGTCGATGCGCGCGGTGGTCGCCGAGTTCAACTCCTTCTGGTGGGCGGGGCAGATGCTGCAGGACGCCTGCGGCGCCACCCGGCGGCGCTCAGCGTCGCGGGAACAGATCCGGGTTGTTGGTGAACAGCGCATCGATGCCGAGGTCGTACAGGAAATGTGACATCTCGGCGCCGACATTCGGGTACTCGGTCTTCTCGTCGCTGCGGAAGGTCCACGACGTCACCGTCAGGCCGGCTGCATGGGCTCGCGCGACCATGTCGGGATGGCGCGCGATGACGAACTTCTCCGGCGCGATCCCGGTCGCGAATTTTGCGAGCGCGCGCAGCCGCGCATCCGTGACGTCCTCGTCCTTCGACGTGAGGAACACACGCGGGATGGTCGGCAGGTCGGTCGAGACGCGGCGGATCGCTTCTTCGTCGAACGACTGGATGATCACCGGCGTGGTCTTCAGCGATTCCGGTTTCTCGAGCCCGTTCTTCTTCACCACGTCGACGAAGAGCTTCTCCTGATTGATGCCGCGCGATTTGTACAACTGCGGCGACTTCAGCTCCGGGTACATGCCGAAGCCCGGGTGCGCGCGCACGAGATCGATCGCTTCCTGAAAGGTGAGGAGCCTGGCGCCGGCATAGTCCGGCTTGAACCACTTGCCGGCGTCGAGGCGCCTGATCTCCGCCAGTGTGAAGTCGTTGACCAGCCAGTGCTTTGCCGGTGTCCGCGAACCGAGCGCGAGCATCACTGATCGATCCGGAAACACTTCCGCCACGTTCGTCGTGCGCTCGAGCGTGTCGTCGTGGATGCAAATCAGCTGGCTGTCCTTGGTGACGCCGAGATCCTGCTCGACGAAGTCGACCTTCTGGTCCATCGCGAGGCGATACGCCGCCTCGGTGTGTTCAGGCCGATAGGAGGAGGCGCCACGATGGGCAATCGCCTGCTTCCGCGCTGACGGAGTCGGCGTCGATTGTGCCTGGATGGTCGTCGCGAGCGTGAGAAGAAAAAGGGCAGGACAGAGCAAGCGAGAAACTGTGATCACGCTGAACATTATCGCCCAGCCGACCGCCGTTACCCCCAACCCACTCGCCCTGTCTGCCCAGCGCGCTGCCCCGCGCTTCGTTACAACGGTGTTACCGGACGCGCAGGTGTTGCTGCTGCGACCGGATCGCATACCACCGTCGTGATCGGATCACGCCGCGAACCGCACGGTTGCCTGCAGCAGTCGCCGGCCGCGACAGACCTCGGCCCGGACCACGCGTGCGACACGATTACTGCGTGTAGAAGTCGGCGCCTGGCTCGAGGCAAGACGAGCGCCAGCGGCTCGGTTCGCGATTTCACGCAGGTTTCTTTACGAACGGCTCGAAGGGCGTCGGGAGGACGCGCTCAGCGGAGGGACCGTCCTGTAGGATTTACACATCAGGTCGCAAATCTCTCGGAATTCCGTCGGTGCAGATCGCCACGGCTCAGTTCCAATCAAAAACACGTTCCAAAACGAAACGCGCGATTTTCGATCACACGCGCGTGCCGGGTTGCACGACACCGTCCTTCGGCACGACGATGACGCCATCGCGGATGTAATAGCCGTCGCCGTCGGCCTCCTGCACGCCCGCTTCGTTGACCAGCCGGGCGCCGTCGCCGATCCTCGCGTTCTTGTCGACGATCACGCGATCGAGCACGACGTCCCGCCCGATTCCCAGGCGCGGGTTCCCTCCGCGCGCCGGCACATCATCGTCTGCCTCGTAGTAGTCGGCGCCGAGGAGCACCGACCGGCGCACCGTGGCCCCACTTTGAATGCTGGTACGGATACCGACGATCGACTCCGCGACCGTGGCCCGATCGAGAAAGCAGCCCTCGGCGATGATCGCGCAGCGCACGGCGCAGTCGCTGAAGCGGGCGCCGGGCAGGAAGCGCGCATGCGTGAAAATCGGGCGGCGCGGATCGTAGAACCGGAACGCCGCGTCGCTCCGCGTGAGCATGACGTTTGCCTCGTAGAACGACGCCACCGTCCCGACGTCCGCCCAGTAGCCGCGAAACAGGTATGAGTTGACGCGATACCGGCCGAGCGCGGCCGGGATGATCTGCCGGCCGAAATCGGTCGCGCCGTCCTGCTCGATGGCGTCGAGCAGCACGTCGCGCGAAAAGACGTAGACGCCCATCGACGCGACAAACGGCCTGTCGGGCGCGTGACCGCCGAAGGTCGCGCCCGGCGGGATGCTCTGGCCAATCTCGAGCAACCGCTCACGCTTCGGCTTCTCCTCGAACGCGACGATCTGACCGGTGCGATCGAACCGGAAGACCCCCATCGACGACGCCTCGTCGATCGAGATCGGCTGCGCGGCGATGGTGATATCGGCGCCGCTGTCGTTGTGCGCGTCGATCATTTCCGAGTAATCCATCCGATACAGATGGTCGCCGGCGAGAATCAGGTAGTAGTCGGCGTCGTAGCGGACGAAGTGGCGTGCCGCCTGACGCACGGCGTCCGCGGTTCCCTGATACCAGTTCGGATTGTCGGGCGTCTGCTCGGCGGCCAGGATCTCCACGAAACCCTGGCTGAACGGATCCATCCGGTAGGCCTGCGCGATATGGCGGTTGAGCGAGGCCGAGTTGAATTGCGTGAGTACGAAGATGCGGCGGATGTCGGCGTGCAGGCAGTTGCTGATCGGAATATCGATCAATCGGTAGCTGCCGCCAATCGGCACGGCCGGTTTCGATCGCTGCAGCGTGAGCGGATAGAGGCGCGAGCCTTGTCCGCCACCGAGGACGAGTGCGAGGACGTCGTTGTTCATCGCCATGCGGGCACGCCCATGATATGCCGCCGCGTAACCGTCTGGTAAGTACGGGGTACGCGGATCTGCGACAACCCGGCGCTTCATGGCGTTTCGACTGACCCCGCGCGAGGAGTACAACGATTTCGTGGCGATGGCCGACGAGATGAAGCACGGCGCGCGGCTGCTCGAGGAGCCCCCGTCGCTATTTCACGTACTGCTGCGGATTCAAATCGAACTTCGTTTTGCAGATCGGCGCGCAGAAATAGTACGTCTTCCCGTTGTACTCGCTCTTGCCCGCCGCCTTGTTCTCGTCAACCTGCATCTTGCAAACCGGATCGGTCGCCATGTCAGTCCTCCTTCGAGAGTACGCGCATTTCAGAATGACGGTAGCGCAGCGTTTTAGGGCTGCCCGCACGGCCGATGGCAGGATTGAAGTCTCGCGGTATCGACATCACAACTGTGTGCGGCGCAGCCGCAGCGCATTGCCAATCACCGAAACGGAGCTGAACGTCATCGCCGCGCTCGCCCAGATCGGGCTGATGAGCATGCCGGTGAACGGATAGAGCGCGCCGGCTGCGATCGGCACGCCGACCGCGTTGTAGACGAACGCGAGAAACAGATTCTGCCGGATGTTCTTCATCGTCGCCAGGCTGAGGCGGCGCGCGCGGACGATACCGCGCAGATCGCCCTTGACGAGCGTGACGCCGGCGCTTTCGATGGCGACATCCGTGCCCGTTCCCATCGCGATGCCAACCGCCGCCTCGGCGAGCGCGGGCGCATCGTTGATGCCGTCGCCGGCCATCGCGACCGTGCGGCCGTTGCGCTGCAGCGCCTGCACGACTTCCCGCTTCGCGGCCGGCAGCACGTCGGCGTGCACCTCGTCGATGCGAAGCTGCGCGGCCACGGCCTCAGCTGTCGCGCGGTTGTCGCCGGTCAGCATGACGACGCGGATGCCGTCCGCGTGCAGCGCCTCGATCGCTTCCGCCGTCGTCGGCCTGAGGGGATCGCCGATGCCGAGCACAGCGGCCAGCTCGCGCTCGATCGACAGGTACACGATCGTCTGCCCTTGACGCCGGAGTGCGTCTGCGGCGGAGTCAGACGGGCCGACCGCAACGTCCTGATCGTGCATCATCGCCAGATTGCCGAGCGCGACCGCCTGGCCCGCAACCGTGGCGACGATCCCCTTGCCAGGCTCCGAACGGAAATCGGTCGCCGCCGGAATCGTGATGCCGCGTTCGCGCGTTCCGTTCACAATCGCCGCGGCCAGCGGGTGTTCGCTCGACTGCTCGACTGCGGCTGCGAACGCCAGGGCCTCGTCGGCGCTTCGGCCGCCGTGCGGCAGAATTGTCGCGAGTGCCGGCCGGCCCTCTGTGAGCGTGCCGGTCTTGTCCACGACGACGGTATCGACCCGCTCGAGCCGCTCCAACGCTTCCGCGTTCCTGACCAGCACACCGGCCGTCGCGCCTCGGCCGGTGCCAACCATGATCGCCATTGGCGTGGCGAGCCCGAGCGCGCACGGACACGCGATGATCAGAACCGCCACGGCAGCGACGAGCGCGCGCGCGAAGCGCGGTTCCGGTCCCCAGACGCTCCATGCCGCGAACGCGGCGACGGCAACCAGCACGACCGCCGGAACGAACACCGCCGATACGCGATCGGCGAGGCGCTGAATCGGGGCGCGACTGCGTTGCGCGTCGCCGACCATCCGCACGATCTGCGCGAGCAACGTGTCGCTGCCGACGCGGTCGGCGCGGATCACCAGGGTTCCGGTCGTATTGACCGTGCCACCGGTGACGCGCGAGCCCGGTCCCTTTTCTGCTGGAATCGCCTCGCCGGTGACCATCGACTCGTCGATGGCAGTACGGCCCTCGACGACGACGCCGTCCACGGGGACCTTCTCTCCCGGACGCACGCGGCAGATGTCGCCGACGATCACGTCGCCGAGCGGCACGTCGCGCTCGTCACCGTCGCGCACGACGCGCGCGCGCTTCGGCGCGAGGCCGAGCAGTTGCCGAATCGCGAGGCTGGTTCGACCGCGTGCACGAAGCTCGAGCACCTGGCCGAGCAGGACGAGGACGGTGATCACTGCGGCGGTATCGAAATAGGTGTCCACGACGCCGTGCATCGCGAAGCCGGCGGGAAACGCCCCTGGCGCAATCGTAGCGACGGCGCTGTAGCCGTAGGCCGCGCCAACGCCGGTGGCGATCAGCGTGAACATGTTCGGGCTGCGGTTGATGAGCGACGCCCAGGCCCGCTCGAAGAAGGGCCACCCGGCCCAGAAGACAACCGGCGTCGCGAGCACCAATCCTGCCCAGTTGACGACGCCGCCGCTGGTCATCGCGAGATGTCCGCCGGTCAGCATGTCGGCCATCGTCATGACGAACACGGGTGCAGTGAGGACCGATGCGATCGTCAGCCGCCGGGTCATGTCGATCAGCTCTGGGTTCGGCACGTCGAGCGCCAGCGCTGCGGAACTCGACAGATCGGGCTCCAGTGCCATGCCGCACTTCGGGCAGGCGCCCGGCTCGGACGACCGCACCTCCGGATCCATCGGGCAGAAATAGGTGACGCCGGTCGGAGCGGGGGCAGCCGCCCGCGCGCCGCCGAGGAATTCGTCGGGGTTCGCGACGAACCGTTCCTCGCAGCTTGGATGGCAGAAGTAGTAGCGGACGCCGTTGTGTTCGCGCGATCCGACGGCGTCAGCCTCTTCGATCTCCATCAGGCAAACGGGATCGACGTG
>DATFXR010000468.1:0-8536 GCA_035315685.1 Vicinamibacterales bacterium
CGTCGGTCGTGAAGACGACCGGATCGCGAGGCCTGCACGTCTACGTGCCGATCGTGCGCGGGCCGGACCAGAAGCAGGTGTGGACGTTCGCCAAAGCGCTCGCCACGGAACTGGCCGCGCGCAACCCGACGCTGATCACCGCCCAGTACCGCCGCGAGAATCGCCCGCGCGGCCGGGTGCTCGTCGACTACAACCAGAACCGCTGGGGCAGCACGCTCGCGTCGATCTACTCGGTACGCCCCCGTCCCGAGGCAACCGTCTCGACGCCGGTCACCTGGAAAGAGATCGACAAGGGGATCCGGATCGAAGATTTCACCGTGAAGAACGTGCCGGCGCGCGTCGCCAGGGTCGGCGATCTGTGGAAGCCGTTGTTGCAGGCGCGCGGCCGCTTCAACCTGTCAGAATACGTGTGATGCGTTGTGCTCTCCTCGTCGTGCTGGCGGCGGCGACCGCCGCCGCACTCCCCCTCCAGCCGCAGCCGACCAGTCCGATGAACACCATAGCCGAACGTTACGTGAAACTCGTTCTCGCCGTCGGTCAGCACGATAGCGACTACGTCGACGCGTACTACGGGCCCGCGGAGTGGAAAAATGGCGCCGAACGGCAGAAGGCGCCGCTATCGGAGATCGACGCCGCTGCGTCGCGGCTGATCGCGGAGATTGGCGTGGTCCGCGGGTCAGCTGGCGACGATCTCGCCCGCCTGCGGCGCGACTACCTGCGGCGTCAGCTCGAAGCGCTCCGAGCGCGCGTCCGGATGCTGCAGGGAAGCCAGCTGACTTTCGACGAAGAATCGCAGGCGCTCTACGACGCGGTCGCGCCGCGCCATCCAGATTCGTACTTCGAGAAGATCCTCGAGGAGATCGATGGCGCGCTGCCCGGCAACGGCCGGCTGATCGACAGGTATGACGCGTTTCGCAAGCAATTCATCGTGCCGCACGATCGGCTGTCGCGTGTGTTCGATCGGGCGATCGCCGAGTGCCGCAGCCGCACGCTGTCTCACGTCACGTTGCCGGCTGACGAGCATTTCACCGTCGAGTACGTGACGAAAAAGCCGTGGAGCGGCTACAACTGGTACCAGGGGCAGTACCGCAGCCTGATCCAGGTGAACACCGATCTGCCGATCTACCTCGATCGCGCGATCGACCTGGCGTGCCACGAGGGATATCCGGGGCACCACGTCTACAACGCGCTGCTCGAGCAGCACCTGGTCCGCGATCGCGGCTGGATCGAGTTCACGATCTACCCGCTCTTCTCGCCGCAGTCGCTGATCGCGGAAGGGACGGCGAACTACGGGATCGAGGTCGCGTTTCCCGGCGACGAACGGCTTGCCTTCGAGCGCGAGGTGCTGTTTCCGCTCGCCGGGCTCGATCCGGCGCAGGCCGCGGCCTACGCGCGGGTCCGAACGCTGGTCGACAAGCTGGCGTATGCGGGAAACGAGGCGGCGCGGCGCTACGTGAACGGCGAGATCGATCGGGCCGCGGCCGCCGAGTGGCTGACGCGCTACGCGCTGTCGTCGCCGAAATCGGCGGAACAGCGCACGCATTTCTTCGACACCTACCGGAGCTACGTGATCAACTACAACCTCGGAAAGGATCTGGTGAAGCGGTACGTCGAAGCGCGCGCAGGCGGGAGCGGGGCCCGGTGCTGGCAGGAGTTCGAACGGCTGCTCGCCTCTCCGCGTCTGCCGTCGGGGCTGCGGAATTAAGAATTAAGAATTAAGAATCAGGAATTAAGAATTCGTGCTTCTGTCGGAACCAGATGGCCCTGTTTCGTTTTTGGTACTTTATGTTCGATAGAGCGACACGTGTGTCGCGCTGGAACAACCGATCCGATAATCGTGATTTTGCTCAATAAAAAGCCCTGCCGGGCCGTGTTGAGCCGTGCAATGTGTGCCGTTTTCGAGCAGACGCTGTTGTCGCATACTGGCGCGAGCGCGACCGGCCTCGTCGGCTTAAACATCGTCCCGACAATAGGTTGACGGAGGCGTGCAGCTTACGGCTGAGGTATGGCCACACGCTTGCTCTCACGCAGAGCGTGAAGGTCATCCACCGACTCCCCCTCGCCCTCTTGAGCCTCGCGCTCGCGGGCGCTCCGGTTTTCGCAGCACCCTCGTCGTCGTCGGCACACGCTCACGTGGACAACGGCGTGCAGGCGTCGATGCGCTCCGGCGCGGCGACCCAGTCCGTCATCATCACGGTTGCCTCCGGCCATCGCGCCGAGATGCGTGCCGCTCTCGAGAAGCATGGCGATCGCATCAGAGCAGACCATCCGCTGCTCGACGCGCTCTCCGTCGAACTCCACACCGCCGACATCACCGAGCTGGCGAAGCACCCGTGGGTTCAGGACGTCTCGCTCGACGCGCTCGTCTCGCCGACCGCCGTGACCCCGAAGGCGGGAGTATCGGCGACCTCGTCGGCAACGCTGCGCGAGACGCTTGGCCTGCCGCGGATCGCGACGTCGACGACGCTGACCGGTTCATCGGGAGTCGGCGTCGCCATCATCGACTCCGGCATCGCACCAGGCAGCGACTTCACCGGGCGCATCACCGGGTTCTGGGACTTCACCCGCGGCGGGATCCCGGTGGAGCCCTTCGACGACTACGGCCACGGTACGCACGTCGCAGGGCTGATCGGGAGCAGCGGCGCTGCGTCGAACTACGAGTTTCAGGGCATCGCTCCCGAGGTCCGTCTCGTCGGCCTCAAGGTGCTGGACGCGAGGGGCCAGGGCCAGACCAGCGATGTGATCAGGGCGATCGAGTTCGTCGTCGCCAACAAGTCGAAGCTGAACGTTCAGATCATCAACCTGTCGCTGGGCCATCCGATTCTCGCGCCGGCGGCGCACGATCCGCTCGTGCTGGCGGTCGAGCGCGCGACGCAGGCGGGCCTGATCGTCGTCACCGCGGCGGGCAACAACGGCCAGAAGAAGGGCGGCGACATCGGCTACACCGGGATCGCGTCGCCGGGGAACGCGCCGTCGGCGATCACGGTCGGCGCGACGATCACGAACAATACGGTGGTGCGCGGCGACGACCGGATTGCCGACTTCAGCGCGCGCGGTCCGACGTGGTTCGACGCCTACGCGAAACCGAACGTGGTTGCGCCGGGATTCCAGCTGGCCGGCGACGCGTCTCTGTCCTCGACCCTCTTCAAGCAGCTGCCGTCGGGCCGCGTGAAGGCGAAGAACGGCGCCGACTTCCTGTCGCTCAGCGGCACGAGCATGGCTGCGGCCGTCACGACCGGCGTCGTCGCGCTGATCGTCGACGCCCACAACAAGAACGGATTCCACAGGCAGCGGCCGGTGACGGCGAATCTCGTCAAGGGCATGCTGGAGTTTTCGGCGATTCCGGTGAGCGACGCAGATCTGTTCAGCCAGGGCACCGGCGAGATCAACGCCGGCGGCGCGATCGCGCTCGCGAGCGCGATCGACACGTCTGACACGTCGGGTTACTGGGTGCGGTCGAGCATTCCGGGGTTCACGATCATCGGCGGCCAGACGGTGGCGTGGAGCCAGAACATCGTCTGGGGCGACGAAGTCCTCACCGGCAATCTGCTCTACGTGAGCAACAGTGTCTGGACGAGCAACATCGTCTGGGACACGAACATCGTCTGGGACTCGCTCGTTGCGTTCGTGCGGGCGCGGAACATCGTCTGGGACAGCGACGCGCTGTGGGGCGCCAACATCGTCTGGAGCGATCGCGTCATCGGCCAGATGGACGGCGACAACATCGTGTGGGGCTCTGCCACCGGCGACAACATCGTGTGGGGCTCGCTCGACGGTGACAACATCGTGTGGGGTTCGGTCGCTGGCGACAACATCGTCTGGGGGACATTCGACGGCGACAACATCGTCTGGGGCACGTTCGACGGCGACAACATCGTGTGGGGTTCGGTCAACAACATCGCCCTGGCCTCGTTCAAGACCAACAACATCGTGTGGGGCGCCATCAAGGACCACGAGGCAGGCGCGCAGCCGATCGCCGGCACACGCGACATCTTCGTGTCGGCGCCGGCGTTCTGGGCCGGGAAGATTTTGTGATGGAGAAGATGCCATTCCAGGAGCACGCCGCTGTCGAGACGGTCGTCTCGACGGTCCCGCTGCCGAATCGCGTTTCGACCGGGACCGACTGGCGTGGGGGGCTGCCGACGCTCACCGGCACGCTCGTGACGCTGCGCGAGCTGCGCCTCACGGACGCGCCGTCGCTGTTCGCGTCGCTGACGGCGACCGAAGTCGCACGCTTCATCTCGCCGCCACCGACGACGGTCGAGGGCTTCGAGCGGTTCATCGCATGGGCACATCGTCAGCGCGCGGCCGGGCAGTACATCTGCTTCGCGGTCGTGGCGCGGACCTCTGACATCGCGATCGGATTGGTGCAGATTCGATCGCTCGAGCCGGACTTCGGGGCCGCCGAATGGGGCTTTGCGCTCGCGTTCGAGTTCTGGGGGACGGGAGCCTTCGTCGACAGCGCCGCGCTGGCACTCGACTACGCGTTCGTGGTCGTCGGCACGCATCGTCTGGAGGCCCGTGCGGCGACGGCGAACGGTCGCGGCAACGGCGCGCTGCGCAAGCTTGGCGCGAAGCGCGAAGGCCTGCTGCGGAAGTCTTTTCTCCGCAACGGCGAATATCTGGATCAGGCGCTGTGGACGATCATCGACGAGGACTGGCTGCGATCCAAGGCGACGTGGGGATCGCCGATCATCCATTAACATCGCTCGCGGATGGATGTCCGCGAGTTCGACTTCGATCTGCCCGCTGAGCTCATCGCCCAGGAACCGCCGCACGACCGCGGCGGTTCACGTCTGCTCCATCTCGATCGGGCAACCGGCACGGTTGAACACACGCAGGTCGCAGCGCTTCCGGATGTGCTCCGCGCCGGCGATCTCGTCGTGGTCAACGATACGCGCGTCTTTCCCGCGCGGCTGATCGGCCGTCGCGTCCCGAGCGGCGGCGCCGTCGAGTGTCTGCTGGTCCAGCGCCTCACGTCGGAGTCCGACGCCCGTCAGATCGGTCTCGGACCGGTGTCAGACTCGTGCCGGACTGGTGTCAGACACGTGTCCGACACCTGGGAGGCGCTGGTGCACCCGGGGCAGAAATTGAAGCCGGGGACGCGGATGGTGTTCGAAGGAACTCACACCATTCACGGCAAGATTCTCGAGCAGCGCTTCTTCGGACGCCGGATCGTCGGGCTGTGGACAGAGGACGGCTCGACGCTGGACGATGCCGTGGACGCGATCGGGCACGTGCCGCTGCCGCCGTACATCAAGCGCGTTGATCGTCCGGAGGATCGCGACCGCTATCAGACCGTCTTCGCCGCGGCACGCGGATCGATCGCGGCGCCGACTGCCGGCCTGCATTTCACTCCCGCTCTGATCGCGGCGTTGAACGCGCGCGGGATCGAGTTGACCCGCATCACCCTGCATGTCGGCTACGGCACCTTCCAGCCGGTCCGCGTCGAGCGCGTCGAGGACCATCGCGTCGAGGCAGAGCGCTACGAGATCGGCGCATCAGCCGCGGACGCGATCGCGCGCGCGCGCGCCGAACGCCGTCGCATCATCGCCGTCGGCACCACCACGACGCGCACGCTCGAGCATGTCGCGCGCGTCGACGACGGGGCGATTCTGCCGGGCCGCGGCGTCACCGATCTCTTCATCTATCCCGGCCACGAGTTCCGCGTCGTCAACGGCCTGCTGACGAACTTCCATCTCCCGAAGTCGTCGCTGCTGATGCTGGTCGCCGCCTTCGCCGGTCACGATCTGGTTCGACGCGCGTATGATGCCGCGATCGCCAATCGCTATCGGTTTTACAGTTACGGTGACGCGATGTTGATCCTGTAGGGCGTCAAGGGCACAAAGGGCAACAACGGACACAGAGGGCAACACGAGTGGCGTTCAGCTATCAGGACTTCGATCTCCGGGACATCCGGACGTACCCGCTCAAGGCGAGAAAGAGCAAAGCGCACGTCGAGGACTTTGCGCGTCCGACAACCAGCGCGTCGACGATGGCCGCGTTCGTCGAGGCGCTGCCGGACATCCTCGCGGCGGCGGACTTCAAGGCGATCGTGCACGCGATCGCCGAGGCGAAGCGGACCGACGCGGGCGTCGTCTGGGGACTTGGCGCCCATGTGATCAAGACCGGGCTCGGTCCCGTGATCATCGATCTGATGGAACGCGGCTTCGTGTCGGCGATCGCCACCAACGGGGCGGCAGTCATCCACGACTTCGAGATTGCGCTGGTCGGCGCGACCTCGGAAGACGTCGATGAAGCGCTTGGTCCCGGACGCTTCGGCATGGCCGAAGAAACCGGACGACTGCTGAACGCCGCGATCAGCGGCGGCACCGCGGCCGGCCTCGGCATCGGCCAGTCGGTGACGGGGTTTTTCGCGGCGAAAGAGCCGCAGTACGCGCGTCAGAGCATCCTCGCGGCGGCCGCGCGTCTGCGCATCCCGGTCACCGTGCACGTGGCGATTGGCACCGACATCATTCATATGCACCCGGCCGCGTCGGGTGCGGCACTCGGCGACGGCAGCCTGCGCGACTTCCGCTATTTCGTCTCGAATGTCGCGCGGCTCGAGCGCGGCGTGTTCCTCAACTGCGGATCCGCGGTGGTCCTGCCGGAAGTGTTCCTGAAGGCGGTCGCGCTCGCGCGCAACAAAGGGATCACGCTCGCGGGGTTGACGACGGTGAATCTGGACTTCGTGCGGTCGTACCGGCCGCAGACCAACGTCGTGTCACGGCCGACGGCGGGCGGCGGACGCGGCTACTCGATCGTCGGGCATCACGAGATCATGATTCCGCTGCTCGCGGCCGCGCTGCGGTGAAGAAAGCAACCGCAGAGCACGCAGAGAAACGCCAAAGAAAATGATTCCGCTGCTCCCGGCCGCCTTGCGCTGACGAAAAGCAACCGCGGCGCGCGCTGCGGCACAGCAACCGCGGAGTCCGCTGCGGGAAAGCAACCGCGGAGTGCGCTGAGCACGCAGAGAAAATATATAGAAGGAAAAAATCGTGCGCTGCGCTCTCTGCGGTCTCTGCGGTTGCTTTCCCGCTGGCTGGCCGAATCTCTTCTCCATCGTGTAACATCGTCTGTTCCTGAGGTTCGGCCGGAGTAGCTCAGTTGGTGAGAGCACGCGTCTCATAAGCGCGGGGTCGACGGTTCAAGTCCGTCCTCCGGCACCATGTAGGACCGATGGGACTGACGGGCCCATGGGGTTGGTGGGGTAGGACCGATCGGCCCCAACCCACCCTATGGGCCCATCGGTCCCGCACTCCATGGCAGTCAGCGCTGTCCGCCGGTTCATCGCCCAGCACGATCTGATTCCGCGCGGTGCTCGCGTGCTCGCGGCGGTGTCCGGCGGTTCGGACTCGATCGCGCTTGCGCTCATCCTGCGCGACCTCGAAGATGACGGAGACCTGAAGTTCGCCGGGATCATCCACTTCAACCACCAGCTGCGCGCGGCGGCCGATGCGGACGAGGAGTTCGTCCGGGGCGTTGCGGCGGCATTGGGCCGTCCCTTCCTCAGCGATCGTGCCGACGTCGCGGCGCGAGCTCGGCAGGAACACCGATCGGTCGAAGATGCTGCACGCGCGGCGCGCTACGAATGGTTCGAGCGCGCTCGATCGACGACCAAAGCCGACCTGCTGGCGCTCGGCCATACGCGCGACGACCAGGCGGAAACGGTTCTGCTCCGCATGACGCGAGGCGCCGGCCCGCGCGGCCTCTCTGGCATGCATCCACGCAACGGTCCGATCGTCCGTCCCCTGCTCGGATGCCGCCGCGACGTCTTGCGAGCGTGGCTCGTCTCGCGACGGCAGGCGTTCGTGGACGACGAGACGAACGTTGACGTGACCATCCCGCGGAATCGCGTGCGGGCTGTGCTGTTGCCACTGCTCGCCGACCGGTTCAACCCCTCGATCGTCGATGTGCTGGCTGACGAAGCGGATCTCGCGCGCGACGGCTGGGCGTGGATGGAGAGCGAAGCGGCTGTGCTGGCGAGCCGCGTCGTGAGAGTCCGCGAGAGTCGAGGGCGGGAACCCGTACGCGAACTCGATGTCGCTCGTTTGTCAGCCGCGCCCGTTGCGCTGCAGCGGCTCGTGTTGTGGGGCGCGCTGCGTGTCGTCGCCGGCGGCCGGGGGATCGCCTTTCAGCATGTCGAAACGGCGCGTCGCATGCTCGCAACCTCTGGCGGCCCTGCCGATTTTCCAGGCCAGCATGCGGAACGCATCGGTGGTTCGCTCGTCTTAACGGGTAGAACGGACGATGCTGCGGGACGCCGCCCCGCAGCCACGGCGAACCTTTTCCGGTATCCGTTGTCTATTCCTGGAGAAGTGGTCGTGCCGGATGCCGGCGTCGTTTCGGTTGAGCCCGCGGCAGGTGCGGCGGGTGCAGCGATGCGCACTGGCGACCGGTCGGCGGCGGCGGTCCGAGCTGATTTGTGCGGTCAAAGTTTGGCCGTACGAAATCGGCGCCCCGGCGATCGGTTTCGGCCGATGGGACTCGGCGGACAGAAGAAGCTGCAGGACTATTTCGTCGACCGCAAAATCGC
>DATFXR010000469.1:0-7201 GCA_035315685.1 Vicinamibacterales bacterium
TTGTCGCCAGCAGGTCGGCGGCCGGTTCGGCGCCGACGATGCGCACGAAATTCCTGACCGCGGACGCGCTCGTGAACGTCACGACGTCGAGGCGGCGCTCCAGCAGCATGTGGTAGACGTCAGGCTCGCCTTCGCGCTCGATGTCGGCGACCACCGTGCGGTAGGCGATGACCTCGGTCACATCGGCGCCCTGCCGCCGCAATTCGTCGGCGAGGACCTCGCGGCCGATGTCCGCGTGCGGCAGCAGAATCTTCTGCCCCGCGACGTCGGTCCGCTCCGCCAGCGCCCGTGCGACGGCTTCCGCGCGGTACTCACCGGGTGTGAGATCCACCTTCAGCCCGCACCGCGCGAGGCGCTCGCCGGTGATCGGTCCGACCACGCACAGCTTCACGCCTTTGAGCGCGCGCAGATCATCCGGTCCTTCGAGCAGGCGATCGACGAACGCGTCCACGGCGTTCGCGCTGGTGAAGATGACCCAGTCGAAATCGGCGACGTGCGCGATGGCGTGGTCCAGCGGTGCGAAGTCTTCCGGCGGTTCGATGCGGATCATCGGCGCTTCGATCGCTTCTGCGCCCATCGCCTCGAGCCGCTCGACCAGGTCGCGGGCCTGTTCCTTCGGCCGCGTGACGAGCACCCGCCGTCCGAACAGCGGCCGCGAATCGAACCAGCGGAGGTGCTCGCGCAGCGCGGCAACGCGCCCGACCACGACGACCGCCGGCCGGCGATCGTTCGATCGTTCGGCGGCCACGGACATCTCCTGAAGCGAGCCTGCCTGTGTCTCTTGCGTCGGCAGCGTGCCGTCGTAGACGATCGCCGTCCCCTCCTCTGGCGGCCGGCCATGCGCAAGCAGCGCGCTCAGAACGACGGGCGCCTGGTGCGGACCTGCGTAGCAGACGAGCGTGCCATCGAGGTGCGCCAGCCTGGCCCAGTCGATCGACGTTCGCGTCTTCGCTTCGTCGTCGTGGCCACGGACGAATGTCAGCGTATCGCCGGCACCGGGATAGGTGATCGGCACGCCGGCGTAGGTCGGACCGGCAACCGCAGCAGGCACACCGGGCACGACGTCGAACTCGATGCCTTGCTCGTGCAGAAACAGCGCCTCGGCGCCGCCGTAGTCGAACATGAAGGGATCGCCCCATTTCAGCCGCGCGACGACCTTGCCCTCGCGGGCTTTCTCGGCGAGCAGATAGCAGATCGCTTCGTGTTCGACCGGTTGAGGCGAGGCCTCGCCGACGTCGATCTTCTCCGCGTCCGGGCGCGCGTAGCGGAGCACGCGCGCCGGCACGAGATGGTCGTAGAGCACGACGTCCGCCGACTCGAGGCACTCGCGCCCGCGGACAGTGATCAGCCCCGGATCGCCGGGGCCGGCGCCGATGAGATAAACGGTCGGCACAATGGAAATCTCGACGTCACATGCTGGCGGTCAAAGTTCGCTGCCGCAGACGTAAACAGTTGTAACTGCGCATGCGGAATTTTGGATTCTACCGCATTCCGCACCGTCCGTTCTGCGGCAGACGCGGCGTCGCCAATACGACACTCGCGTGCTAGGGGCCAGCAGGACGCTGAAAAACGCATCCTGCATGGCTGAGGGCTAATGGCTAATGGCGAAAGCCGGCGTATTTCAGCCATCAGCCATCAGCCATCAGCCTTTAGCCATCAGGCTCACTTTTTCATCGGCCTGCCAGGGGCTAGGGGCTAGGGGCTAGGGCTGAATGCCTTCCACCGCGCCGTGCGCGCGGGCGGCGTCGGCCAGAATCGCATCGGCGCCGTCGGCGACCAGTTGTGCGCCGACCCGCGCGCCGAGCGCCGCCGCCTCTGCGCACGGCGCGTCGCCCCGCCCGCGGACCGCCTTGCTCCCGTCGAGCGCGATCACCGCGGCGATGATCTCGATGCGATCGCCGAGCGGCGTAGCCAGCGCGCCAATCGGCGTCTGACAGCCGCCGCCGAGCGCCTCGACGAGCGCTCGCTCGGCCGCCAGCGCCGCCGCGGCGCCGGGGTCGTCGATGCGGCTCACGATCTGGCGTACGGCGTCGGCGTCGGACCTGATTTCGACCGCGACGATTCCCTGTCCTGGCGCCGGCACACACGCTTCGGCCGGCAGCGCGTACGAAATCCGATTGCCGAATCCGAGCCGTCGCAGCCCTGCCGCCGCCAGCACGAGCGCATCGTGCGCACCGGCGTCGAGCTTGCGTAACCTCGTGTCGAGATTTCCGCGGATCGGTGTGAACCGCGCTCCGGGAAACAGGCGCGTGAGCTGCGCGATGCGTCGCACGCTGCCGGTGCCGATCGACGGAGATTGACCAAGACGGGCGACAAGGGCGTCGACGGAGTCAATGGCTGATGGCTGATGGCTGATGGCTGATGGAGAATGGTCACCGGAACGTGCATGCCCGGCCATCAGCCCTGAGCCATCAGCCATGACGGGTAACACCACCGCGTCCAACGGCTGCTCCCGCGGCAGGACCGCGGCGATCGTCAGTCCGTCCGGCAGAATCGCCGGCATGTCCTTGCTGCTGTGAACCGCGAGATCGACCTCGTCTCGCAGCAGCGCGTCCTCGATTTCCTTCACGAACAGCCGCTTGCCGCCGACCTGCGACAGCGGCGCGTCCTGCAGTCGATCGCCTGACGTTTTGATGACGACGATGCGGCAGGATGGACCGCCGGCTTCCGCGATGCGCGCGGCGACCGCGCTCGCCTGCCACAGCGCGAGCTGGCTGCCGCGCGTGCCGAGTCGAAGCTCAGAAATCATCGGGTCGGGGCGGCCAGCCGGATCGCGCCGCAACGATCAACGCGGCGGCCTCGCGCCGCCACGGCGTTCGCGGGAGAACGGTTCGACCTTCCGTCGTTCGTCGTCGAGGGCGAAGAGCCGCGTGAGCGCCTCCGTGTAGGCGCCGATCGTATCCGCGTCGGTCAGCGATTTCAGCTGTTCGGTCGGCGTGAGCAGAAGCTTCTCGACGATGAGATGGGTGATTTCGTCCACGCGGGCGCGCGCCTCCGGCGGCAGCGTGGACAACTTGAAATCGAGCCGTTCGAGCTCGGCGCGGCGAATCGTCTCGAAGCGCTCGCGCAGCGCGACGACCGTCGGAATCGCGCCCCGCGCCCGGAACCACGCGCCGAACCTGTCGACTTCTTCGGTGACGATGGCCTCGGCGCGCGAGACTTCGCTGGCGCGGCGCGCGAGATTTTCCCGCACCGTCGCCTGGAGATCGTCGATGTTGTAGAGGAACACCTGCTCGATCTCGCCGGCGGCCGCTTCGACGTCCCGCGGCACCGCGATGTCGATGATGAACAGCGGCCGGTTGCGGCGTGGGCGCATCACCCCTTCGAGGTGGCCCTTGGTCAGGATCGGGCTCGCGGCGCCGGTGGCGGTGATGACGATGTCGCTGGCCGCGAGCACGGCGTCGAGGTCGGTCCACGGCGCGGCGCTCGCGCCGCCGATTGCTTCCGCGGTGCGCGCCGCGTGCGCCATCGTGCGGCTCACGATGGTGATGTGCCGCACGTCCTGCGACTTCATGTGGATCGCCGTGAGCTTGCCCATCTCCCCGGCGCCGAGCACGACGACCGTGCGACCGCTGAGATCGCCGAAGATCTTCCGGGCCAGCGCGACCGCGGCGTAGCTCACCGAGACGGCGCCGGATCCGAGCCCGGTCTCGGTCCGCACGCGCTTGCCGACGGCGAACGACGCGTGGAACAGCCGGTTCAGCATCGGCCCGGCGGTCTGCGCTTCGGTCGCGGCGGTATGCGCTTCCTTCACCTGGCCGAGGATCTGCGGTTCGCCGACGACGAGGGAATCGAGACCGGCCGAGACGCGGAAGAGGTGTCGGGCCGCATCGAGGTCGGTGATGTTGTAGACGTGGGGGAGGACCGCAGACTGGGCGAGGTCGTTGTAGTCGCTCAGGAACCGGACCAGATCCTGACCTGTCGGCTCGGTCTCGTCGCAGGCGACGTACAGCTCCGATCGATTGCAGGTCGACACGACGACCGCTTCGTGCGCGGAGCCGCGTTCTGCCAGCGCGCGCAGCGCCCCGACCAGGCCGCGCACCTGGAAATCGACCCGCTCGCGCACGTCGACCGGCGCGGTGCGATGGCTGATTCCGACGAGCAGTAGATGCAACAGCTAGCCCCTGGCCCCCAGCCCAGAGCCCCTCTCAGAAGTTATGACTCGACGTGAAGAAATAGCTGATCGGCACGAAGTTCAGCAGCACGATCGCGAAACCGAGCGCCGACAGATAGGCGGCCCGCCGGCCGCCCCACCCGATGCGCCGCGCCGCAAACAGCTCGAACGAGTACACGAACCAGCACACCACGGCCACGAAGATCTTCGGATCCTGCAGCGACATGTTCTGCACACGCGAATCACCCGCGCCGTAGCCGCCGCGCGCCTGCAGGGCCCAGATCGCGCCGACGATCATGCCGATGGTGAGGAATACCCAGCCGATCACGATGGCGCGCTGATTCATCCGATCGAGCACCTGCAGCGACGGCAGCCGCGCGTAGAAGAAGCCGAGGTGCTTCGCCTTGATCTCCTTGAACAGCAGCACGTAGGTGATGCCGATCACGCAGGCGAGCGCGAAGCTGGCGTAGGCGAACAGCAGCGACGAGACGTGGACGCCGAAGAGGGGCCCCTGCAGCACCGCCGCGCGATCCTCGACGCTCGGCCGGAGCGCCGGAATCGTCTGCAGCGCGACGAGCAGCGGCATGATGAACACGCCCATCGCGCGCTCCTCGGTCGTCATCTCCGTATAGAGGTAGGCGAGCGCCAGGAGCCACACGAACGTCGAGATCGCCGGCGTCGCGCCGGCCATCGGCACCTGACCCACTTCCATCGTCTGCATGCCGATGACGAAGGTGTGCGACAGCGCCGCGGCGACGAGCAGCGTCGTCGCCGTGCGGCCAACGACGACGGTGCGCTGCGCAAAGTGCCACGCGTACGCGACGAGCGCCGCCGCGTAGAAGACCAGGGGCACCCAGTTCATGTTCAGTGAGCAGTCGGCGCGAAGTATCCGAGCTTGGTGCGCGCGATCAGATTCGGCCGGCCGACGCGCACCACGATGCGGCGCCACGATCCGTCGCGCTTGGGGTTACGCGAGGTGTAGCCGACGGTGTACTGGCTCGACAGCTCGTCAGCGATCTGGCCGTAGACATTCGCGAGATCGGCGAGCTGGTTCGGGAAGAATGCGCGGCCGCCGGTTTCCTGTGAAAACTGCCGCAGCACGAATTCCGCTTCCTTGAAGCCCTTGGTCGTCGTGCCGGGACCGTCGGGCGTCCGCAGCCCGATCGAGTAGATCGCGGTCTCGGAGCGCTTCGCGAGATCGAGCACTTCCTCGAACGGCAGCAGGCTCGACGTGTCCTCGCCGTCGGAGAGCACGATGATCGCCTGGCGGCGGATCTCCTCGGTGTTCTTCGCGATGATTTTCTTGAGGTCCTTCAGCGCGATGTAGATCGCGTTGTAGAGCGACGTCGATCCGCCGGCCGACGTCTTGTGAATGGCCTGCTCGAGCTCGGCCACCGAGTTGGTGAAGTTCTGCAGCACGATGACACGGCTGTCGAAGTCGATGATCTCGGCGAGATCCTGGTGCGACCGCAGCTTTCTCGCAAAGCCGATCGCCGCCTCCTGCGCCGTCGGCAGCTTCGATTCCATGCTGGCGCTGGTATCGAGCAGCAGCGCCAGCGCGATCGGCAGGTTGGTCTTGTTGAAGAACGTGACGTCCTGCTTCACGCCGTCCTCGAAGACGTTGAAGTCGTCCTGCGTGAGGTCGGTGATGTATTTCTGGGTCCCGTCGGTCACCGTTACGTTCAGCGAGACCAGTTCGACGCCGGCACGGAACGGCACCTGCGGCGGCTGTTGCCCGGCCGCCGCTTGGCCCGGTGCCGGTCTCGCCGTTGCGGGCTGTTCCTGCGCCGGTTTGGCGGGTGGGTCCGAGGTTGCTGGCTGTCCCTGCGGCGCCTGGGCGGGTGAACCGGACGTCGCCGGTTGGGTTTGCGTTCCCTGGCCTGGCGCACCTGCCGCTGCCGTCTGACCTGGAGCGGCCTTCACCGGCCGGCCGCCCCACGCGATGACGATGCCGGCGAGCGCGATGAGTGGGAGCGAGAAGCGCGTGCGGCGATTCACGGCCGTTCCTTCTTCTGTTCTTTGACTGGGGTGCCGCGCGCGACAAGCCCGGGTTTGTTGACGCTGACAGTGATTTTTTCCGGCGGGATCAGTGACTCCGGACGCACGTAGGTGACCCGATATTGATGGGTGAGCTGCGCGGCGAGCCGCTTCAGCCGATCGCCCAGGCCGCTCGGCGCGAGCAGCTGTTCGCGGTTGCCGCCGGTGTCGATGACGCCGCGGTCGAGTACGATGTTGCGGTTGCGCGCCTCGTCTCGAAGAGACGAGTCCGGCTGGCCGAACATGATCGCGTAGAGCGGCGCGTAGCCGTCGTGAAGGGCGTCAAGCACCTGCTCGTACTGGCGGTAGCTCAACTCGCCGCCTTCGGTCACCAGCGCCACGATCACCGGACGAGTCGCCTCGCGCTTCTTGAAGGCCTGCAACGTTTCGTACACGGCGTCGAGAAGGTAGGCGCCGGAGCCCTGCTGCGACCAGACGCGGTTGACGCCTTTCTTCAGATCAGCGAGCTGGCTCGTGTACTCGGTGAAGATCTGCGGCCGCTCGCCGAACGCGATAATCGCGACTTCGTTCTTCCTGCCGCTCTCGTTCGGGTTGGTGAGCGTGGTGAGGAAATCGGGCAGCGCCGATCGCATGAACTGGATGTTGTTGCGCGCGCCCTGGCTCGTATCGACGAGCAGCGCGATCTGCATCGGCTCGTCGGCGGGGCGGGCGTCCAGCACTTCGCGGGCGGTATTGTCCTCGCGCACGACGAAGTCGTGTGGACCGAGATCGGGCACCGGCGCGCCTGCGTCGTTGACGACGCTGACGTACATCGAGCGCTGATTCGGCTGCGCGCCGACGGCCAAGGGCAGTGCGGCCGCGAGCGCCGCTGCGAGGGAGAGGGCGGCCAAAAGGCGCGAGGCTCTCATGGTGTGAGTATAGGGCCCGCTTTTCAGCAGCGTCAAGCTCAGAACAAACTGGAAATTGTTTGAAATCTGTCACTTGCGGCAAATTGCACGGGCCAGTCGGCGTGTGATATAAACCGCTCGACTTTTCCTGCGCCGCAGCGCGTCTCGCGCGGATCGTCTCATCCGATGCCTTCAGAGTACA
>DATFXR010000470.1:0-4714 GCA_035315685.1 Vicinamibacterales bacterium
ACGGAACGGCTCATCGGTGGGCCTGCGCGGCCTGATCATCCTAGACTGGATTGGCCGCCGCTGCACCCAGGGTCCTGCGCGCGGTGGTCCGAGTTCGTTGAAAGGAATTACGGCGTTGATCCGATCACGGATATGGGTCTCACGTCTCTGCATGGACAATTGACGGTCGCGGTGCTGCGGGAATCGGGCTTCAGCGATGCCGCGGCCAACCTCGCCGCCGAAGGGAACGAGGCGGTCGATGCGATGGAAAACCAGGGCAACGCCGCCAACCTGGCCAATATGCATGCGATGCGCGGCTTCCTCGGTCCGAGCGGCGGCGCGCTGAGCATGCGCGGGCGCCGCATGCAGACAGAGGACGAAGCGCGCGCCGCGGTCGCCGCCTTGTTGCAAGCGCTGCAGGACGAGTGCCTGGAAGCGCTTCGCGGCGGCCGCGACGCAACCGCGCTGACGAAAATGGGCGCGGCGCTGCACACCGTGCAGGACCGGGAATACCACCGCTTCGAGCCGTGGCCGTACAAGGGGATCGACGACGCCCTGTTGAATGGTGCGAGCGGCGCCCCGTACGGCCTCGCGCCCGACTACATGTTCTGCCACGTCCAGCGCGATGTTGGTTACGTGAACGGATTACTGAGCCTCAGCCTCACCGCGTTCGATTACTCCGCCGGCTATCAGAGCGGCCACGGTTGGTCGCTCGGGGGACGCGTGGAAGTCACGCAGGTGTCGAGCAATCCTGCGTTCCCCCATCTCAGCGTCGGCGTGGCCGGGCGGACCGGCGGTCCGTTCGGCGACGAAGGCGTCGTGTACGGTCTGCTGACCTGGGGCCGCATTCCGTCTCGTCCGGAAGCTGGCAGCGTTCCTCCCAATCGCCAGAGCGCGCCGCTCTCGATGCAACGCGGGCCGGCCCTGTGTTCCATCGCCTCCGAGGGCGCCAACAGTCTGGCGTCGGCGCGCCGCGCCACGACGGAGTTCGTGGACGAGCTGTCGCGGCAGGCCCGGCCCGAGGCGTGGCGGCGTCTGCAGGCCTTCCGCGGCTGACATTCACACGGCGTCGTCTCGGAACAAAAAACATCTCCCGGATCTGAACGCGGCGTAGTGACGTCGCGTCCGGACGACTCTTTGCTTCAGGTGCTGCCGAAACGCGATCTGCACGGATTTCGGAGCGTTCCATGCTCCGGCTCTGTCAGAACCGTCAACCAGGGATCAGATCCGTATCCTGGCAGGAGGGATCAGATGACTCGCCGCGCTGCGTTCATTCTCTTCGCGCTCGCGCTCAACGCGACCATCGTCTTCGGCCAGGATACCGTGCTCACGATCAACGTTCCGTCGGCGGATGTGTACAAAGGGCCGAGCAACATCTATCCCGTGGTTGGTCGTGTGTCGCGCGGCGCCGTGCTGCACGTATCGCGCAATCTCGGGAGCTGGGTCATCGTCGCATGGCCTGGCGCGCCGGACGGCGTCGGGTATGTGCACATCACGGCGGGACGGCTCAGCGCGGCCACCGCCGCGGCGGCTGCGGCACCTGCCGGTAACGTGTCGTCGCAGCCGGCGTCCTCCGTTCCGCCTGCATCGGCGAAGGTCGCCCCGCCGGCGATGCGCGCGCCAGCAGCCGAACGGCTGCCAGCGCGACGGCCCGTCGCAGCCATGCCGGAAAGTCACCTCCTCGGCGTCGGCGGACTGATCGGATCGATGAGCACGTTGGGCGTGACCGCACGGGCGTGGCACGCAAATCGGCTCGGCATTCAGGTCGGGTTCACCCGCGACGCGCTGCCGAGCGACGTCGCTCCAGGCCGCGTGACGTCGATGCAGCTCGAGCCGGGCGTGATCTACTCGCTGTTCGATCGCGTGAGTGACTACGTCTGGATCCGTCCCTACGTCGGATCGGCAGTGAGCTTCCGCCACCAGACCTTGAGTGGCGTTCCCGGCGGCATCGAGACGGCGGAGAGCGGCGTCGGATTCCGCCTGTTCGGCGGCGGCGAGCTGACGTTCGCAAGCGCGCCGCGATTGGGTGTGAGCGTGGATGTCGGCTACCGACGCTTCCCGACACCGTTTCCCGGGTTCGAGCCCGATCCGCTCAGCGCATCAATCGCGGGACACTGGTACATCAAATAACCGGTCGCGTGGGCCTGGTAGGCCGAGTGGGCGCGGAGCGCCACATCGGCTGCTCGAGGTCGGCGCACGTCAGCGTGCTTCGACATACGCGGCGCGTGCCACTGCCGACGCGCCCGCGGGATTGCCCCACTCGGGATACTTCGGCGCGATCTCCGCGACGACCGCCGCAACCGCTTCGTCGCTCGACTTGCCTGCGCGCTTCAACTCGCCGACACGCGCCTGGACCGATTGGACAAAGGCGCGGGCGCGGGCGATCAGCGCTGCGTCGCCGATCGAGCCGTGGCTCGGTACAACCTTCACTGGATTCAGCACCGCCAGCTCGTCGAGCGTCGACAGCCAGGTCGTGATGCTCGACGTATTCTGCGCGGCGAGAAAGCGCTGACTCATCACCACGTCTCCAGTGAAGAGCACGCGGTCCTCCTCGACGAAGATCATCGTGTCGCCGCGCGTGTGCATCGCCGCCGGCCCGCGCCACAGCAGTCGCGCGTGCACGCCGCCGAGATCGAGCCGATACTCCCGGTCGAACAGAATGTCGGCCTTCGGATACGGGACGCCGTTCAGCAGTTCTCCGTTGAGCGCCGAGCGGCTCGCAAAGCTGTCCTGAATCTGCTTGCCGAGCTCCGCCATGTCCTGCTGCTGCATGCGCGTCATCAGCACCTTCGCGCCTTTGAACGCGCCGGCGCCCAGCGAGTGCTCCGGGTGATAATGCGTGGTGGCCACGTAAACCTCGTCGTTCGAACTCACCTTCTTCATCTCGCGCACGATCGCCTCGCCGTTGCGCGGTCCGAGTCCGGTGTCGACGACGAGCGTCGCCCTGCTGCCGACGACGATGCCGACGTTCGGAACCATCCCGACGTTGAAATCGGGAATCGCCCAGACGTGATCGGTGAGCCTGACGGTGGCGTTCTCTCTGATGAGCGGTGGGGCGGGCGCCGCGTTCTGACCCGGCGCCGGTTGTGTCACCCAGGCAAGGATCGCAGCGGCGGTCAACATGATCGCTGTCTTCATGACGCAACCCTTCTTCTTCGTGATTTCGTGTCTTCGTGGCGGATCCCGGGATCCCAATGTGGCGCCTGGGTGCCGCTAGCGAAGAGGCACACGATAGGCAACGAACTCCGACACACGCGAGGAATCGCCAGACCCGCCGCCGTCACCGTGACTCGATCCCTCGGCGAGATAGACCAGCTCGTCGCCCCAGAACGTGAGGAACGCCGGCTCGGCGATCGGCACGGCGGGCTCGAGCGTCGTTGCCTTCGTGATCGCGCGGCCGCTGGCATTCAGGTCCAGCCGAACGATGCGCCGCGTGCCATCCTCGTCTGCGCGCACCGCGAACAAGGCACGGCCATGCCAGCGGACCCGCTCGAGACGATCGAGCGCGACGGAACGCGGCGCGGTCACGGGCGCTGCCGTTCGTGCGCGCAGATCGATGCGCACGACACCATCGCGGTGCGCGACGTAGGCGATGCTCTCGTCGCCTCCAGCGGCAAGGCTTGCGAGCGACGGCATCGTCAGGCGGATGACGCGGTCGAGCGCGGCCGCACCCGGCCGGAGCTCGAGCAGCTGACTGCTGGTTGCGTCGAGCACGAGCACTGCGCCAGCCGGCGTCACCGCGAGATCGACCGGTGAGACCGGTTTCAGGTCCTCAGCGATCGGATACGACCGCAACACGCGGCCGGAGATCAACTGCAGCTTGTGCACCGTGCCGGCGCCCTCGCTCGGCGCGGCGCTCGCGACCCAGAGGTCGCCGCGCTTCGCGTCGATCTCGATCGCCGCGATCTCGTTGAATCCGGCCGTCTCGCCGCGAACGAAGTCGGTCGTCCGATTCGATCGCTCGCTGACGATGAACAGCTTCCGGCCGAGGCGATCGGCGAAGAGAAATCTCCCGGACACCGCGTCGTAGGCGAGGCCGCCCGGTGTGAACGCGTTGGTCGAGAACCGGACGGCTTCGCTCGGCGCGGGACGCGCCGCGGATGCAGCCTCTGGCGCGGAGTGCGACGGCGCCGGCGGAGTGGCCGGGGGCGGCGAAGCCGGAGTCCGCCTGGGCGTCGTCGCCGACGGCGCCGGCGTGTCCGGATGCCTGACGCGTTCAATCCGAGCCGCCACCTCCGGCCAGCCAGGCAACTGTCGCGTGCGAGCGAAGTCCTCGCTGTCTGCGTCGACGACGACGCCCATCCCGGCGAGACGATCGAGCATCACCAGCGCGTCGTGCGGTCGCCCGCTGAGCGCCTGCGCCCGCGCAAGCAGTGACATCAGCGCCGGATCATTCTTGGGGCCGAGTTGGACCGTACGCCAGGCCAGGTCGTGAAACCGGTCGTAGTCGCGGTTATCGGCCGCGGCGTTCGCCATGTCGCGGCAGACGTGCCACTCCGAACAGCCGACATCCCGGGAAGCCTGCTGCGCCGCGAGCGGGGCGAAGAGAACGATCAGCACCGAGGACGCGAGCCATGTGTGGAAGCCGGATCTCCTCAACGCGTGCGCCTTTGCATTTTGAACCGCCGTCCGCCTATTCTTCCCCGGAAAACCCGCGCCGTGCATCACGATTTGGGAGGAATGCCGTGAAAACAGTTCAGCAGTGCATCCGCCTCGGGCTTGCCGCCATGGCCGC
>DATFXR010000471.1:0-7974 GCA_035315685.1 Vicinamibacterales bacterium
GCACCAAACGTCTCGGCGTAGAACGACAGGAGCGGGATGATGATCCCGAAGCCTATGAGGTTGACGAGGATCGTCAGGAAGATGATGGCGAGCGGCCGCGTCACGATGAGCCAACATTCTATACAATCGGCGCGCATGAGACTGCCGACTGTCGATCGTCGAGCGCGTCGCGGTCGACTCGCGGAGCCGCCACGCAGACACGAAGGCACGAAGATCGTCTTGTGCTAATTCATCTTCGTGCTTTCGTGGCATCCCGAACCGCTAAAGCAACCGCAGAGAACGCGGAGCGCGCTGAGAGTTGTTTTCGAAAAAGACTCTGCGTTCTCTGCGGTCTCGGCGGTTGCTTTCCCGCTACAAATGAGCGGTGAGCGGCTCGTGTTGACGTTTGCCGTGCTCGAGTGACATCAGCACGATGTCGGCCATGACCGGCGCGCGCCGGAAGACGTCTTCTCCAACCGCGTTCGCGATGGCGTTCATCACCGACCCGTAGCCTGCGCCGACCGGCGGCTCGCCGACCCCCCGCGCGCCGACGGGGGTCTCCGGATCCGCCAGCCCAACGACCTCGGTCTGCATCGTCGCCGGGATGTCCATGATCGTCAGCGGCTTGTTGTGGTAGAAGCGCTTCGCGAGCGGCACGCCGTAGTGCTGGTCGTACACCCACTTCTGCTGCAGCGCGTGGCCGATGCCGAGGTTGATGCCGCCGAGAATCTGCCCGTGCAGGCTGCGCGGGTTGATCGGTACCCCGACGTCCGCGACCGCAAGATAGTCGACGAGCGTGGTGTGGCCGGTCTCGACGTCTACTTCGACCTCGGCGAAGCCGACGACGAACGAATACGTGTCCCCATCGTGCGGATAGGTATCCTTGGCGACCCCCATCAGGCCGAGTCCGGCCAGCGCTGACGCCGACTTTTTCGTCATCGCATGAATGTCGTCGGGAAGCTCGTGGCCGTCGTACTTGCCGCCGAGATCGATCGCGCGCTGCGCCGCCTGCGCATAAGTCAGCCCTCGCGACGGGTTGTCGCGGCGATGGACGCGCTCGTTGCCGAGCGCGTAGTCGGTCGGCTTTCCGCCGAGATCCTTCGCTGCGATCTCCTGCAGCTTCAGCCGCGCATCGACCGCACCGGCGAGATTCGCCCGCGTCATCGCGTGGGTGGTCTGGCTGCCGACCGACATCGCCGACCACGGGACGTTCTTCGCCGTGCTGCCCCAGTTGACGATGACCTTGTCCCACGGCATCGCCAGCGTCTCGGCCGCGACGCGCGCGAGATCGATGCAGGAATGCGTGCCGAGATTGCCGACGCCCGACTGCACGTAGAGCTTGCCGTCGGGACGGATCGTCATCAGGCCGTCGTAGCCGATCGACCCTGCGCCGTGCGGGCCGACGGCAACGCCGATGCCGCGGACCTTCGTCCCCTCCCGTCTGCCAGCACGCGCCTTGCGCTCCTCCCACTTGAACAGTTCGGCACCGCGATCGATCGCCTGCTTCACGAACGCGCTGGTGACGTGTCCGCGGCTGCCGTTCGGGCGCGGCGGTCCATAGAGTGCCTTGCCCTCGGGCGAGTTGATGCGGCGAATCGCGAGCTGGTCGACGCCGAGCTGCTTCGCTGCTTTGGTCACCACCGGCTCCATGATCGCGTTCGCCTGCATCGGGCCCGGTGAACGCTGCTGCGATCGCGGCGGTGTGTTGGTGATCACCGCCAGGCCGCGGAAGCGCATCGCGGGCGGCTGCCAGATCAGCGATGCGGCGTTGGCCGCCGATCGATGATCGCCCATGGGCCCGTAGGCACCGTTGTCCTCGACGATGAACAGATCCAGCGCGGTGATGCGGCCTTCCTTCGTGAAGCCGACCTTCGCGCGCCCCACCATGCCGGTCCGCGCGCGGCCGATGTAGTGCTCCTCCTCTCGGCTGATGCGCATCATCACCGGGGCGCCGGTCTTCTTGGCGAGCAGCGCCGGAATCACCATCGACACGGCGCCGGCGCCCTTGCTGCCGAACCCGCCGCCGCAGTATTCGCTGATCAGGACAATGTTCGACGCGTCGATGCCCAGCCAGCTCGCCAGCGGATCCAGCGTGCGCGCGACGCTCTGGGTCGACCCGTGCAGGAACAGCTTCCCGTTCTGCCAGTACGCCATCGCACTGCGGGTCTCCATCGGCTGATGGCCGGTGGACTGCACGACGAACGTTTCGTCGACGACCAGCGCCGCGCTCCTGAATCCTCCGTCGAGATCACCGTACGACCACTCTTCGGCCGCCTTCCCCATCGGCAGGCCGCCTTCGGGCGCGTCGGCGAAATCCCGGTCGGTCCATTTCAGCGTCTGGATCTTGGGGCGCGGCGGCGGGCCGCCGCTCGCGCCGCCCGGCGCCGGCGGCGCGGGGAACCAGACGTTGCCGTCGGTGCGGCCGTTCGCCCCGGACGGGCGCAGGCTCTCGACCGGATCGACGACGAAGGGCAGCGCCTCGAAGTCCACGTCGATCTTCTCGATCGCTTCAGCGGCGGTGCGCTCGTCAACCGCCGCCAGCGCGAGGATCGGCTCTCCCTGGTACAACGGCTCGTTGGTGAGCGCCTTTTCGGCGCCGCGCAGATCGGGAACCTCGTCAGCGGTGAGAATCGCCTTGACGCCGGGCGTGGCGAGCGCGGCCCGCGTGTCGATGCGGCGCACGCGCGCGTGCGGCATCGGGCTGAGCAGCAGCTTCGTGAACAGCATGCCGTCGGCGCGATAGTCTTCCGCATACTTCGCGCGGCCGGTGACCTTGGCAATCAGATCAGGTGTCGTGTAGTCCTGGCCGACGAGCTTCTGATCGGGCATCTCGAGCTCCTGCAGTGATCGCTTCGCCGATTATGCGGCAAGAGACGCCCTGCCGCGGCGCTTTTCTCGAGGCCGACCGCGGCGCCGGAGCGATCGCCTGCACTGCGCAACCGGCCAGCCGGCTGGCGGTATATCGATATGGGTCCTATAATGTGGGTGCCCATATGAAGACGACGGTCGAGATTGCGGATGGCTTGTTCGAGGCGGCCCGCCGTCTCGCCGAGCGCGAGCGGACCACCCTTCGGGCCCTGATCGAGGATGGACTGCGTCGTGTGATCGCGAGCCGACGCGAAGCACGCGAGTTCCGCCTCCGCCGATGTTCCTTCAAGGGCAAGGGGCTGTCGCCCGACCTCGCCGGCCGTGGCTGGGACGCGGTCCGCGCTCGCGCCTACGACGAGCACGGCGGATGATCGCAGTCGACACGAACATCCTGGTCTACGCCCACCGAGAAGATGCGCCGTGGCACGATGCCGCCGATGCACGGATGCGCGAGCTGGCCGAGGGCCGCGCCGCGTGGGCCATCCCGTGGTCCTGCGTGCACGAGTTCGTGGCGATCGTCACGCACCCACGCATCTACCGGCCGCCGACGCCGCTGGCGCTCGCGTTGGAGCAGGTCGATGCCTGGCTGGACTCGCCGACGGTGTCGACCATCGGCGAGTCCGGCGATCACTGGCCGGTTCTCCGCGCGCTCATCGAGGGCGGGCGCCTCGCGGGCGGCCAGATCCACGACGCGAGAGTGGCGGCCGTATGCCTGGCGCACGGTGTGACCGAGTTGTGGACGGTGGACCGCGACTTCAGCCGGTATCCCGCTCTGCGAATTCGCAATCCACTGGCGTAGCGGCGCTCAGCGGGCACGGATCGCCTGTCCGGGTGCGACCCCGTCCTGCAGTTTGCCGTCGCGCACGACGAAGGTCCCCTCGACGAGCACGAAGCGGAAGCCGTCGGAATACTGCGCGGCGTTCTCGAAGGTCGCCTTGTCGATCACCTGCGCGGCGTCGAAGACCGAGATGTCGGCGTCGGCGCCGACGCCGAGACGCCCCTTCTGCCGCATCACCGGCGACATCGTTTCCAGGCGCTGAGCCGGCAGCAGCGACGCCTTGCGGACTGCGTCCATCAGGCTCAGCGCCTTGTCCTCGCGCACGTACTTGCCGAGCACGCGCGCGAACGTGCCGGCGCCGCGCGGATGGCCCTTGCCGTTCTCGATGATGCCGTCGCTGGCGATCATCACGAGCGGATGGGCGATCGCCGCGCGGACCATCTCCTCGGTGTTGCCGAACTGGATGACGAAGCCGCCCTGCTTGCGATAGCGCTCGAACGACTCCCGCGTGAGACGCTCGCCGGTCGCAGGCCAGAGCAGTCGCGCGAAGTACTCGGGCTCGCGCTGCTCCCATCCGGTGTAGGCCGCCGAGGCAATCTCGGTCATCGACGCCGTGTACGGATAGGCCTCCGTCGTGACATCGAGGCCGCGCGCGCGTGCGCCATCGATCATCTGGAGCGCCAGCGGCGTTTTCGCGGTCGCGGCGCTGTTGATGTGCACGATGTGAAGCGGCGCGCCGGTCACGGCGGCGTCGGTCACCACTTCCTGGATCGACGCGACGACGTTGCCGCCGCGCATGTGCACGAACACCGGCCGCTTGAAACCGGCCGCCAGCGAGAACAGGCTGAGGATCTCGTCGGGCGTGGCGGTGGGCGTATAGGTGATGCCCATGCCCATCCCGAGACCACCCTCATCCAGGTCGCGGCGGACTGCGGCTTCGATCGCTCGCTGCTCGTCGGCCGTCGCGGCACGATTCATCGCGGCGTCGCGCGGCAGCAGCGTGCCGCTGTCCTTCATCACCGTCATCCGCGCGGGAATGTGGCCGGCGCTCGCGCCGAAATGGATCAACGATTTCCCTTCGCGCGCCTTGTACCAGTCGCCGAGCGGCGACACACCGACTTCGAGCTCCAGCGCGGTCGTGACGCCGTCCATCGCCTTGAACCGATAGTTCTCCGGTGTCTGGCCGTGAGAGTGGAGATCGATGAAGCCGGGTGCGACCACCAGGCCGGTCGCGTCGATCTCGGTCCGGCCGCGGAGGGGATCAGTGGACAGCGCAGCGATCTTCCTGCCGGTGATCGCAACGTTGCGGACGGCGTCGAGACCCGACGCCGGATCGAGGACGCGGCCGTTGCGGAGGACGATGTCGTAGGTCTGCGCGGCCGGCTGCGCGGCGAGGAGCGCCGCAGCCAGCCACGCCGCGATGCGCGGCGCGGTCACGTCACTGCTTCTTCTTCGTCTCGGCGGGTTCGGTGGCGATCTTCTCTTCGTATCGTGCGCCGCTCAGGATGTCGCGCAGGCCGTAGTTCCCTTCGTGGCACGCGTACTCGTAGATCGGCCCGTCGCTCCTGATCATCGGAAACGCAACGGTCCAGGGCCGCGTCCAGGTGGTCGGATCCTCGACGGTGAAGCGATACTCGAGCGTGGCGGCGTCGATGCGCGTGAAGCGCTCGACGAGATGCAGGTTCGCGCCCGATCCGCGGAAGCTGGCGCGATCGCTGAAGTTCGTGCTGTCCACGACCAGTGTGTCGCCCTCCCAGCGGCCGCGCGCATCGCCCAGCCCGCTGCGGAAATCCCAGATACCCTGCAGATCGGGATGTCCGTCCGGCGTGCGAGGCAGCTTCGGTGTTTGGGCGCGAGGCGACGCGGCTGAGAGCGCGACGGCGAGGGCGAGCGCCGCGGCGAGCCTGAAGCGGAGCATACCTACTCTCCTCGCGCGCGAGGATATCACGCGCGGCTGCTGGCTCGCGCCCGGACCGGTTTTCGGCGGCGCCGCGCGCCGCGGTCGGCGGCAGCCGCGCTCCGCCGCGTCCGGGCGTGGGCTTCTTCCTCGACCGCCGCCACGACTCTCAGGAACGCGGCGACGTCGGCGGCCGTCACGCGGCGGGCGACCGCGTGCTCGAGGTCCGCGAGGTGACGCCTGAGGTGCGCCGCAACGGCACGGCCCTTGACAGTCGGCGTGACCAGAAACGTGCGGCGATCCGCCGCGCCTACGGTGCGGGTGATGAAGCCGCGATCCGACAGGCGATCGAGGATGCTGGTCAGCGTCGATCGCTTGTGCGCCAGGCCGCGGTGCAGGTCGGCAATCGTCGCGGGAGCGGCCGCCGCGAGCAGCGCGAGGATGTGCGCCTCGACCTGCGACAGGCGGTCGTCGCTGGCGCCGGACAGATAGAGGCCGATCCTATGCGTCGCCCGGTGGATCGGCGGGACGAGACGGAGTGACATCGGCCGAGTAGTACGCGAGAAGCAGATTCTTGTCCAGCAGGCGCGGACAGGCGCGCAGCACGGTCTCGAGATCGGCTGCGGGCATCAGCGCACGGACGCTGGCCAGCTGGTAGATCCAGAAGCCGGTGACTGCGTCCGAGTATTTCTCCAACTGCCCGAGCGACGCCGCGAACCGCCGCAACGTCGCCGCCAGCCGCGTGAGCGCGGCCTCCGGCGCACCGCATTCCTCGAGGCAGGCCCACGCGACACGCAGATGGTCGGCGTGATGGAATCCGCCCTCCGGCGCTTCGCCCCGCTCCAGCGCGCACAGCATCTCGACCGCAGTCATTGTATTACGATATCGGACTATTCGATATCGTGTCAACGCGGCCGCGATTCCCGCTACTGCGTCAGCCGCCCGGCGCGCGGGCCCTGGTGGTCGCGGACCGGCGGGTGATCGAGATTCCCGACGCGGGCGCCGGTCTCGTAGATCAGCTGAGTGACGCGGGCCAGCTTGTCGAACTCGATCTTCGCCTCGTCGTAGCGGGTCGGCGCGCGGCTGAAGAGGAACTCGAAGAACGGATCGGATGCCGTCACGTTCGGTGGCACCGGCGCATCGAGCCGCTGAACCGTCGTGAAGTCTGGCGCCGGCAGCGCCGCTCCACGACCGACGCCTGTCGGCGGAGTTGTTCCGGCAGTCGCCGCCCGTCCCGTCTCTCCCGCTCCGCCCGCTCGTCCTGCGCCGGCCGCCGCAGCGGCGCCGATCGACGCCGCCGCGCCGAGCTGCTCGGTCGCATATCGGTTCCGTCCCGAAAGAATGCGCCGGTAGATGGATTGCTCGAGATCCTTCGGACCGGTCAGGCCCAGCCAGATCACCGCCGCATCCTTGACGTCCTTGCCACGGTAGTCCATGTGGCTCGCGCCCGGCGCGTCGAGACCGTAGCCGACGAACTCGACGCGACCGACGGTCAACGTCCGCTTGCCGCCCATGTTCTTTGGAAACGTGATCCCCTCGCCGTCGGCAAAGGTCTTCGATTCGCCGCCAACCGACACCGTGATTGTCGCGTGCGAGGTCGTCTTGACCCCGAGCACGCGCACCGCCTGCCGGTACATGCCCTGATCGCCGGCCGGCTTCACGCCCCATGCGCGCAGGTGATCCACGATGTAGCGGCCCGCCAGGCCGAATCCCTCGCTGAACACCGCGCGACCCTGGAGCTCGTCGGAGGCGACGTAGCTGAGCCACTCACGCAGTTCCTGCGTCGTGATCGATGCCGCGCCGCCTGCCGCGCGAGCCGAACCAATTGCGGTTGTGACGAGCGCAACCGCGAACGTCCATCCAACTACCCTCGCCGGCACTCGTCTCATCGGCTCCCCCCAGGGTCGGTCCGCGCCCGCCATGTACCCATCGCACCGGGGAATCGCCGGTCGCGATCGGGTCGCGATCAGATCAGGGCCAGGTCATGATCAGGTCGGCACCTGGCCGCGACCTGGTGCGCAACAGGTGGCAACCAGGAGCGCATCAGGTGATCACCTGGTGGGTGTCGGGGCGGATTCGTCCCGCAAATCCTGCGCAGGGTTTACTATAGCCTCCGCTTGCAGGATGACCGGAGTTCAGGTAAGGTTTTTCCACTGAAAACCCGGCTGCCAGCGTGTGTGCGCCTGCCACTTCTGCTTCTGTCCCTATCTTCCTTTATCAATTAGGAGAGATTTGATTGGCCGTTCGTTTGTTCGTCGGTAATCTTGCTTACAGCACAACCGAAGCGGATCTGCGGAGCTACTTCGGCACTATCGCTCCACCGTCGCAGGTCGTGCTGCCGGTCGATCGCGAGACCGGGCGTCCCCGCGGGTTCGCGTTCGTCGAATTTGCCGACCGCGCACACGCCGAACAGGCGATCCAGCGCTTCAACGGCCAGGTGTTCAACGGACGG
>DATFXR010000472.1:0-5548 GCA_035315685.1 Vicinamibacterales bacterium
GCCGTTTCCGCCGCCTTCGCCGCCGCGGGATACGGACATCCGCCTCACGAGCCCCGGAATCCGCCTCGCGCAGGTGAAGGAAGAGCTCCTCGCGTGGGTCAAGACGCTGGTGTCGGCCGCCGTGTACGCGGTCATCATCGTCACGTTCGGGTTCCAGGTGGCGCGCGTCGAAGGCCAGAGCATGGCGCCGACGCTCGAGGATCAGGACCGCCTGATCGTGAACAAGCTCGTGTACCGGATCAGCGATCCGCGGCGCGGCGACATCGTGATGCTCTACTATCCGCTGAACCCCGACAAGTCGTTCGTCAAGCGCGTCATCGCAGAAGAGGGCGATACGGTCCGGATTGTCGACGGACGAGTGTACGTGAACGATATCCCGCTGAAAGACGACTACGTCGCGACCGAATACCGCAGCCACGACGACTGGGGACCGCAGGTGATCCCCGAAGGCTACTACTTCGTGATGGGCGACCACCGCAACAACAGCTCGGACAGCCGGCACTGGGGCATGGTGCCGAAGAAGTACATCATCGGAAAAGTGCAGCTCCGGTGGTGGCCTGTACCGACGGCGCGTGTCTTCTAGCGCCGTCCCCTCACGTTACGCGGCTGTCGCCCGCGTCCTCATCGTCGTGCTGCTGCTCAATCTCGCCGTTGCGATGGCGAAGATCCTCTTCGGGTACGCGAGCGGCGCGATCAGCATCCTCTCGGACGGTTTTCACTCGCTGACGGACGCATCGTCGAATGTCGTCGGACTGGTCGGCGTTCGCGCCGCCGGGCGGCCGCCGGATGCGGATCACCCGTACGGGCACCGGAAGTACGAGACGGTCGCGGCGGCCGCGGTCAACGCGTTCCTGCTGCTGGTGATGATCGAGGTGCTGCGCAATGCGTTCAACCACCTCACCGGCCGCGCGCAGCTGCCCGACATCTCGGCCGTGAGCTTCGGCGTCATGCTCGCCACAATCGCGATCAACCTGGCGGTGGTCGCCTACGAGTCGCGTGCGGCCGAGCGGCTGGCCAGCGAGGTGCTGCTCGCAGACGCGACGCAGACGCGTGGCGACGTCTGGTCGTCGCTGACGGTGATCGCCGCGCTCGCCGGGGCCCGCGCCGGCATGCCGATTCTCGATCCTCTCGCGGCGCTCGTCGTGGCGGGATTCATCGGCTACTCGGGCTACCAGGTAGCGCGCGCCACCACCGGCATCCTGAGCGATCGCATCGTCATCTCCGATGCCGATCTGGAGCGCGTCGTCATGTCGGTGCCGGGCGTCCTCGGGTGCCACCAGATCCGGACGCGCGGCGCCGCCGATCACGTCTTCCTCGATCTGCACGTCTGGCTGCCTGCCGACATGCGTCTGCATGAGGCGCACGATCTGTCGCACGTCGTGAAGGATCGCCTGATGGCGCGCTATCCGCAGATCGCGGATGCGGTGATTCACATCGAGCCGCCGCCCAGGGGCGCTGCCGACTAGAGTAGGCGTCGGGGATTAGGGGTTGGGGATCAGGGATTGGGGATTGGGGAGCATCGAACAGCGCCGTGACCAAAACGCCAATCCCTAACCCCCAATCCCTAACCCCTGGACTGAAGGCGTTCGCCAGGCGCAAAACGGCCGAGGCCGTAGCGGCCGACATCTTTCCGTTCGTCACAGAGCGCGAGGAACCAGCGCCGGAGTTGATTGCCGTCGGCAACGACTGGACACGGCGGCTGTTCGACGGTCCGTTTTATCTTTCACCGCCCCGCGGCGACGGCCTGCCGTCGACCAGCCTGGTGTTCGTGCAGTCGCGCGAAGGCAATACCGGGGCGACAAACCCGTCGACGCTCGGCGGCGGCGAAGCCGACGAGCACTTGATCTACGAAGGGCTGTCGCGCGTGGCGGCGGACGCCGTCCTGAGCGGCGCGGAAACGAGCCGTGCCGGCAACCTCGTCTTCTCGACATGGCATCCGGAGCTCGTGCGGCTGCGCGCGTCGCTTGGACTGCCGCGTCATCCCGTGCAGATCATCGCGACGCTCCGCGGCCTGTCGCTCAACGGTCTGCTCTTCAACGAGCCGTCGCTGCGCGTGATCGTCGTGACGGTGGCAAGTTGCCCCGGCTTGATGATGACAGCTCTCGCCGATCGACCGTGGATCACGACGATCGCCATGCCGGAGGCGACCGACCTCGTGTTCGCGTTCCGGCGCCTGCATGAGCTCGGCATCACGCGCATCTCATGCGTCGGCGGACGCACGCTTGCGCGTCAACTGATCGACGCGGGTCTGATCGACGATCTTTACTTGACGACGTCGCCGAAGTCGGCCGGTGAGCCGAATACACCGTTGTACCCGGCGCCGCTCGGCGGGCGGGAGATTGTCAGAAAACGCGGGACGGAATCGGACATCGGCGTGACGTTCGAGCACCTCTGGTTGGACAGATCACGTCCTATCTGTTCTTCGGCACTACCCTGATCTCGAACAGCTTGGGCCACAGCTTCCCGGTGATGAACAGGCGATCGTGCTCGGCGTCGTAGGCGATGCCGTTGAGGACGTCGGTCTGCGCGCGCTCCTGAGGCGACAGCAGCCCGCGCAGATCGAGGTACGCGCCGACCTTGCCCGTGTCAGGCGCGATCCGCGCGATGTAGTCGGTCTGCCAGATATTCGCGAAGATCTCGCCCTTGACGTACTCGACCTCGTTCAGGTTCCGGAGCGGCGCGCCGGCGGCCGTCACCTTGATACGACGCTTCTCGGCGAAGGTTGAGGGATCGAGCACCCGAAGCTCGTCCGTCCCGTCGCTCATGATCAGGTTGGTGCCGTCGAAGGTGAGCCCCCAGCCCTCGCCCGGATACGAGAACCGTTTTTTCGGTGCGAACGACACGCGGTCGTACACGAACGCGACGTGCGACTGCCATGTGAGCTCGATGAGGTCGTTCTTCCAGACGGTGATGCCTTCGCCGAAGTACGGCGCCGGCACGTCGCGCTTCTGCTCGACCTTGCCGGTGTCGAGGGCGACACGCCGGATCGACGACCGCCCGACGAGGCCGGTGCCCTCGTAGAGGACGCCGCCGAGATACTGCAGGCCCTGCGTGAACGCTTCGGGATCGTGCGGGTACACGCGCACGACTTGATATCCGAGCAGCGGCAGGCTGGCCGCGAGCTGTCGCGTGAGGACTTCGGGCGACTGCGGCGCGAAACCGGTCATGACGGGCAGCGCCGCAAGCAACGAGGCCGAGAGAACGAAGCGCACCCAAGGGACTATGACACACTTCAGTCGCAGTCGGCAGTTCTCAGTCGGCAGTCGCAGTCGGCAGTGCGTCGATCCCTTTCGCGAACTCGAGCAGGCGGGCGCGCGCGTCGACATCGTCTCACCGGAGCCACGCACGGTGAAGGCGTGGCAGCACAGCATGAATCCGCGGGCAGTCGAGTTCGTGCACGCGTTCGTGCGGGCCGGCAAGCCGATCGCCGCGATCTGCCATGGGCCGTGGACGCTCATCGAAGGCGACGCGGTACGTGGCAAACGCGTGACCTCATGGCCGTCGCTGAAGACCGACCTCACCAGTGCCGGAGCCCACTGGGTTGACGAGCGGTGCGTCGTCGACAACGGACTGGTCACGTCGCGCAAGCCGGACGACATTCCGGCGTTCAACGACAAGATGATCGAGGAGTTCGCCGAAGGCCGGCACGCGGGGCAACCAGTTGGCGCGTCCTCGCGTTCCTGATCGCCGCCGTGCACCACCGACTGAGACTGCCGACTGCGCCTGACTGCGACTGCCGGCTGGTCAGTAGCCGGCGACCTTGTCCACGACGTTGAGCAGCGGCTCGCCCTGATCGAACCGACGCAGATTGTCTGAGAACAGGGCAACGAGCGGCGTCCAGTAATCACGCAGGGCGCCCGACGTGTGCGGCGTCACGATCACGTTCGGCAGGTCCCAGTACGCGCTCGACTGCGGCAGCGGCTCCTCGGTGAAGACGTCGAGCGCCGCCCCGCCCAGGCGTCCATCGCGCAGCGCCTCCACCACCGCGTCGTCGTCGATCAGCTTTCCGCGGGCGACGTTGATCAGGAACGCGCCCGGCTTGATGCGATCGAGTTCAGTGCGCCCGATGAGCCGTTTGGTTTCCGGCGTGTGCGGCGCCGCCAGCACCACCACGTCGCTGACGACCAGGAGATCGTGCAGCCGGTCGGGCGGCCAGACGGCGTCGACGCCCGCGGGCGGCGGTTCGTAGACGCGCCGGCGAATCGCCGTGATGCGGAAGCCGAACGGCGCGGCGATGCTCACCAGCTCGCGGCCGATTGCGCCGAGGCCGACGATGCCCATGCGCTGACCGTGCAGCGTGCGCACATCGATCGAAGGACCTTCGAGCTCCTCCTGCGCCCATCGATGCGATGCCTGCGCGCGAATCGCCGCAGGCAGCTTGCGCGCGAGTGCGATCGCCGCACCGAGAATGTGCTCCGCCATCGCCCGCGCGCGGATGCCGCGCGCGCTCGTCAGGACCACTCCGCTGGCGAGCAGCTCGGGAAACATCAGGCCGCCGACGCCCACCGCCGGGCTCTGGACCCAGCGCAGCCGCGTGAGCGACGGAAACAGATCCCGGTCGACGAAGGGCGTGAAGGCGACGTCGGCGTCAGGCAGCAGCCGCCGCAGCGTGTCGCGATCCCATGCGTCGAGGAACGTGTGGCGCGGAAAGTCGCGGCGGAGCTGATCGACGAAGCGCCGCGGCATCACCCAGGCAGGCGCCGGAGAGATCACGCCGACTACTACATTCATGGAGATTTGAGGACTTGAGGATTTAGGGATGTAAGGATCTTATCGGAGGATTGCGGGCATGCGCATGGCGAGGTGGCTTTCAAAGATCCTCGAATGCCAATCCTCAAATCCTCAAGTCCTCAAATCCTCAAATCCTCAAATTCGCCTGTAGGTCCCCGAGCGTCCGCCGGACTTGAACATCAGCCGGATGTCGCCGATGACCATCGTCTTGTCGACCGCCTTCACCATGTCGTAGACCGTGAGCGCGGCCACGGCCACTGCGGTGAGCGCCTCCATCTCCACGCCCGTCTGCGCCGTCGTGCGCACGCGCGCCTCGATGGTATAGCCACGTGCGATTGGCCGGAGGTCGACGTCGACGCTCGAGATCGGCAGCGGATGGCACAGCGGGATCAGCGACGCCGTCTGCTTGGCTGCGAGGATCCCGGCCAGGCGCGCCGTCTGCAGGGGATCGCCCTTCTTCACCGCGCCAGCACGGATCTGTCGAACCGCGGCGCGCGACATGGTGATCGATCCGCGCGCGATCGCCTCGCGCGACGTCACCGGCTTGGCGGCCACATCGACCATCCGCACACGCCCGCGCGCGTCGACATGGGACAGTACCAGGGCTTCCCGTCCTGCCCGTCCGGCCTTTCCCGCCCGTCCTGCCCTACTGCTCTTCGCCATCACCCTGCGCCAGAAAAAACGAGAGGCTTTCGAGCGACACCGTCAAATCCACGCTCTTCAACTTCACATCGTCGGGCACTTCGAGCGCGCCCGGCGAGAAGTTCAGCACCGCCTTGATGCCGGCGGCCACGACCAGGTTGAGCACGTGCTGGGC
>DATFXR010000473.1:0-17468 GCA_035315685.1 Vicinamibacterales bacterium
CCTGCCGTTGAAACGTTCAACGGGAGTGAGACCGATGCTGTCGAGCAGTTGCGCCGCGTGTTGACGGACGCCGTGCGGTGTCATCTGCTCAGCGACGTGCCGCTCGGCGCCTTCCTCTCGGGCGGTGTCGATTCGAGCCTGGTGGTCGGCCTGATGGCCGAGGTCACCGGCCGCCAGGTAAAGACGTTTTCAATCGGGTTCGACGAGCCCGCATTCGATGAGCTCGAACACGCGCGTCGCGTCGCACGGCACTTCGGCACCGATCATCACGAGTTCGTGGTCAAGCCCGACGCGATCGGCATCCTCGACCGCATCGTCTCCCACTTCGACGAGCCGTTTGCCGATTCGTCCGCGATTCCCACCTGGTATGTTTCGGAGATCGCGCGCCGGCACGTCACCGTCGTGTTGTCGGGCGATGGTGGTGACGAGTTGTTCGGCGGCTACGATCGCTACGTCCCGCACCCGCGTGTCGTGGCGTTCGACCGCTACAGTCCGCGCGCGTTCCGGCGCGTCGCGGCGACCGCGGCGGCCCGGCTGCCGCACGGCGTGCGCGGCAAGAACTTCCTGCGGCACGTCTCGCGCGATCGAGAGGGACGCTACCTCGATGCGATTCGCTTCTTCGGCGCGGACGAAAAGCCGGAGCTGCTCAGTGCGGAAGTGCGCCGTCACATCAACGGCCCCGATCCGGAGACGCGGCTCTCACGGCATTTCGGCCGCTTCGCCGGTCTCCCATGGCCGAGCCAGATGATGCGCTTCGACACCGAAACCTACCTGCCCGAGGATGTTCTCACCAAGGTCGATCGCATGAGCATGGCGCATTCGATCGAGTCGCGGGTTCCGCTGCTCGACAACGAGGTGATCGAATGCGCGGCAGCGCTCCCCGCGTCGATGAAGATCAAGGACGGCCGTCGCAAGCACGTGCTGAAGGAGGTGGCCGCCACGCTCGTCCCGCGCGAGATCCTGGATCGCCGGAAGCAGGGGTTCGGTGTGCCGCTGGGTCTGTGGTTCCGAGGCGGCCTGCAGGAGTTGTTCGCCGATACGCTGCTGTCTCCGTCGAGCCTGCAGCGCGGATATTTCCGGGCGCCCTTCATACGGCAGATCGTCGACGAGCACCTCTCAGGGAAGCGCGACCACACGCTCCGCCTGTGGCAACTGGTCGTGTTCGAGCGATGGCATCAACAGTACGTCGATGCGCCGTGCGGCTCAGCTGAAGGTAATCCGTTTCCACAGTCCGCACCGGCAGTTCCGTCGGCGCACGCGCGCTAGCCGCGAAATGGGAAGTTTCCGGCGCTTTTCTTGAGCTCCGGTGGCACCTGCCTTGCTCAGATGGAGCCGGTGAACCATATCGCTCGACGACCGATCGCGTTCGTGCTGACCAGCTTCGAGCCGGGCGGGACCGAGCGCCAGATGATTGAACTGGTGCGCCGGCTCGACCGCTCCAGGTGGTCGGTGCACGTCGCCTGCTTTCGCGCGCGCGGCGCGTGGTTCGACCGTGTTGCCGAAGCGGTCGAATCGGTCGCAGCCTTTCCACTCGACAGCTTCAAGTCGCACGGCATGGTGCGGCAGATGTGGGCGTTCGCGCGCTGGTGTCGCTCGCAGAACATCGCTGTCGTTCATACGGCAGCGCTGCCCTCGAACGTGTTTGGACTGCCGGCCGCAGCGCTCGCGCGGGTCCCCGTTCGCGTCGGCAACCGACGCGAAATCAACCCCGGCAAATCGCCGGCCGCGATCGCGCTGCAGCGTGCCGCGTACAGCTGTGCCCACGTCGTCGTCGCCAACTCGCGCGCCGCCGCGGATCGGCTGCGGCTCGAGCGCGTTCCGCGCCGCAAGGTGACGGTCATTGCCAACGGTCTCGACGCGACGAGCGTCCCGGTGCGCACGGCGCGACCCCGGCTGCGAAAGATCGTGATGGTCGCGAACCTGCGCGCCGAGAAAGGGCACGACGTCCTGCTCGACGCGGCCGTGGACGTGCTGCGCCACGTTCCCGACGCCCGGTTCGATCTCGTCGGGACGGGGCCGGATCGCGACAGTCTGCAGGCGCGCGCTCATGCACGGGGCGTCGCGCACGCAGTCACCTTCGCGGGCCACTGCGATGATGTCCCGGCCCGCCTGGCGGATGCGGACCTGTTCGTGCTTCCGTCGCGATCGGAGGCCTATCCCAATGCCGTCCTCGAAGCGATGGCTGCCGGCCTCCCGATTGTCGCGTCCTCAGTTGGCGGCATACCCGAACTCATCGACGACGGCAGGAACGGTGTGCTGGTTCCCGCCGGGGACTCGGGCGCGCTTGCCGCCGCCCTTTGCCGGGTGATCTCAGACCCGTTCCGGGCCGAGCGCCTTGGCGCAGCCGCGCGCCTCGACGCCGCCAGGCGCTATTCGTTCGATCGCATGGTCGCCGCCTTCGAACAGCTGTACCTCACCGAGCTGGCGCGCCGCGGCTTCGTCCCTGCCGAGCCTGAACTGGCAGCGTCCTGACCATGTGCGGCATCGCCGGCAAGTTCAACTTCGACGAGAGCCGCCCGATCGATCGCCGGCGGCTGCAGGCGATGACCTCGGTCATCGCACACCGTGGTCCCGACGCGGAGGGATTTCATCTCGGCGACGGCATTGGCCTCGGTCACCGCAGGCTGAGCATCATCGACCTCTCCACCGGCGATCAACCGCTCAGCAACGAGGACGCCACGATCTGGGTGATCTTCAACGGGGAGATCTACAACTTCGCCGCCATCCGCGCGGAGCTCGAGGCACACGGTCACCGCTTCAGGACGCAGTCGGACACCGAAGTGATCGTGCACGGCTACGAGCAGTGGGGCGACGCCGCGGTCGATCGCTTCCGTGGCATGTTCGCGTTCGCGCTGTGGGACGGGCCGAAGCGACGGCTGCTCCTCGTACGCGACCGCCTCGGCGTGAAGCCGCTGTATTTCAGCGTGACGTCAGACGGCATCACCTTCGGATCGGAAATCAAGGCGCTGCTCGAAGATCCCGACGTGCCGCGCGACTGGAGCGCGGAAGCGCTCGATGCGTACCTCTCGCTCCAGTACGTTCCCTCGCCGCACACGATCTACCGCGCGATCCACAAGCTGCCTGCGGCGCACCTGCTGGTGGCCGAGCGCGGTACGGTGACGGTCCGACGCTACTGGGATCTGACGTTCACCGGCGACGGCGACCCGGCGCGCGAAGCGGAGTATCTCGATCGACTCGACGCGCTCGTCGGCGAATCGGTCCGGCTGCGCCTGGTCAGCGACGTCCCGCTCGGCGCGTTCCTGTCCGGCGGCATCGATTCGAGCAGCGTGGTCGCGGCCATGGCCGAGGCCTGCGGGCCTGACCGCGTGATCACGACGTCGGTGGGCTTCGACGAGGGCGCGTTCAACGAGCTCGCCTATGCGCGAACGGTAGCGCGTCACCTCGGTGTGGCGCAGCACGAGGAGATCGTCCGTCCGGACGTCGCCGAGCTGCTGCCGACGCTGGCGTGGCATCTCGATGAGCCGTTTGCCGATTCGTCCGCGGTGCCGACTTACTACGTGTCGAAGGCGGCGCGCGAACATGTCACGGTCGCACTGTCCGGCGACGGCGGCGACGAGCTCTGGGCCGGCTACGCCCGTCACCGCGTCGAGCGCTGGGAGCTGATGGCGCGCGAGTGGCTCGGCCGGGCAGGAGGTCGGTTCGCCGGATGGCTCGCCGCGCGGTTGCCGCTCGGCGTGAAGGGTGCGCGGTCGCTCCGCCATCTCGCGCTCTCGCCCGCCGACGCATGCGCCCGAAAGCACGCCTACGGCCTCTTCGAGCCGGACCGGCGCGGCTCGCTGTACTCGTCGGACTTCGCCCGCGAAGTGCGCGACGCCGATCCGTTCGCCGGGTTCCGCTGTGCATATGACGCGTGTGCATCGCGCGATCCGCTCGATCGCGCACTCTACGTCGACGTCAGGACCTACCTCGTCGACGACATCATGACGAAAGTCGACAAGATGAGCATGGCCGTGTCGCTCGAGTCGCGTGAGCCGCTGCTCGATCACACGCTGCTCGAGTTCGCCGCCTCGGTACCCGCCTCGCTGAAGCTGAAGAACCGGCAGGGCAAGTACCTGCTGCGGCGCCTGCTCGAGCGCCGCATGCCGAAGTCGATCGTCGATCGGCCGAAGCAGGGATTCGCGGCGCCGATCGGCGAGTGGCTGCGCGGGCCGCTGGCGCCGATGGTCGACGGCCTGCTCCTCGACGGACGGATGCGCAGCCGCGGCGTGTTCGACGATCGCGCCATCCGCACGCTGTGGCGTGACCATCGTGACGGCCTGCACGACCACCGCCATCGTCTCTGGAGCCTGGTGATGCTCGAGCTGTGGTTCCGGCAGTTCGTCGACGGCGAGGCCGTCGGACGGGGCGCCGCGGCAGCGTGACGCCGGCGACACCAACGAGCGCAACGACCGGAGTGGACCGAGATCATGTGCGGAATTGCTGGCATCGCAGGTTTTGAACGGCTCGCCGACGACGCGCCGGCGCGGGCTCTGCGGATGCGCGACATCATCGCTCACCGTGGACCAGACGAAGCCGGCCTGCACTGGGACGGTGTCGCCGCGCTGGCGCATCGCCGCCTCAGCATCGTCGACCTGAGCACGGGACAACAGCCGCTGTCGAACGAGGACGGCCGCGTCTGGGTCGTCTTCAACGGCGAGATCTACAACCACGCAGAGATCCGGACGGAGCTCGAAGCGCGCGGCCACACCTACCGGACGAAGTCGGACACTGAAACAATCGTGCACGCCTACGAGGAGTGGGGCGATGCCGCGGTCGAGCGGTTTCGCGGCATGTTCGCGTTCGCCGCCTGGGACGCGCCACGACGCCGTCTCCTGCTGGTCCGCGATCGGCTCGGCATCAAGCCGCTGTACTGGTCACGCGTCGGCGACACGCTGCTCTTCGCCTCGGAGATCAAGGCGATCCTCGCGAGCGGTCTGATCGCGCCGGAGCCGAACGAGGCGCTGCTGCCCGAACTGCTCGGGACGCGCTACACGTCAGGTAGTGGGACGCTCTTCAAGGGCATCCACAAGCTGCTGCCCGGGCACCTGCTCGTCTTCGAACGCGGCGGCGTGACGTCGCGCCAGTACTGGGATCTGCCGCGGCGTGCGACCGGCAGCGGCCTGCGCCGATCGGCGGCCGTGGTCGACGAGTTCCGTGCGCTGCTGACCGAATCGGTGAAGCTGCGGCTGATGAGCGACGTGCCGCTCGGGATGTTTCTCTCCGGAGGCATCGACAGCAGCGCCATCGCCGCGATCATGGCGACCCTGATCGATCGACCGCTGCAGACCTTCTCGGTGGCGTTCAAGGAACGCGCGTTCAACGAGCTCGACTACGCGCGCCGCGTCGCGCGCGCCATCAACGCCGACTCCCACGAGGTCGTGATCGACGACCGCGACTTCTTCGGCGCGCTGCCGAAGCTGGTGTGGCACGAGGACGAACCGATCGCGCACCCGTCGAGTGTCCCGCTGTACTTCGTCTCGGCGCTGGCCCGACGGCACGTCACCGTCGTCCTCACCGGTGAAGGCAGCGACGAGCTGCTCGCCGGCTACGGCAAGTATCTGCGGCTGGCGTGGAACTGGCGCGCCGGGACCGTCTACGAGCGCGTCGTGCCGGCCGGCATCCGATCTGCCGTTGCGTCGGCGGTCGTGCCGCAGCTGCCGCGAATAATCGGGCGCTACGCGCAGCGATCGTTTCTGGCGATGGACCGCACGCCGGAGTCGATGTTCTTCGACAACTTTGCATCGATCCGCATCGCCGATCAGCGGGCGCTGCTGGCGCCAGCACTGCGTGCCGCAGCCACCGGTCAGCGCGCCTATCGGTCGGGGCGCGAGTATTTCGATCGCCTCAACGGCGACAGCACGCTGCTCGATCGCGTGTTGTACGCCGACATCAAGACGTATCTGGTGGAGCTGCTGATGAAGCAGGACCAGATGAGCATGGCGACGTCGATCGAGAGCCGCGTGCCGTTCCTCGACCACAAGCTGGTCGAGTTCGCGGCGCAGCTGCCCGACGAGTGGAAGCTGTCCGGTCTCACGACCAAGCGCATCCTGCGCGAATCGATGAAGGGCGTGCTGGCCGACGGCATTCTGAAGCGTCCGAAGATGGGGTTCCCGGTGCCGTTCGCGAGCTGGACGCGCGGACGCTGGAACGCGGTCGCGACCGACGTGCTGCTCGACCGCCGCACTCGCGAACGCGGCATCATCGATCCACGCGCCGTCGAGACGCTGCTCCGCGGGCACGCGGCCGGCACCACCGATGGCGGCGACCGCATCTGGAGCCTTCTCAACCTCGAGCTCTGGTACCGCACGTTCATCGACCGGCAGGGCGTGCAGACACTCCCCGAACCATCCGCGGCGCGCCGGCAGGGCGTGATCACGAAAGGCGAACCATGCGAGTCTCAGTCTTTGGTCTTGGATACGTAGGATGCGTGTCGGCGGCGGCGTTCGCTGCCGATGGTCATACCGTTGTCGGCGTCGACATCAATCCCGACAAGATCGCTGCCGTCAACGCCGGCCACAGTCCGATCGTCGAACCAGGGCTGGACGAACTGCTCGCACGTGGCGCGGCCGAGGGACGGCTCCGCGCGACGACCGATACGGCGGACGCGGTCCGCGATACCGAGGTCTCGCTGCTGTGCGTCGGCACGCCGAGCCGGCGGAATGGCAGCCTCGATCTGACCTACCTCGAGCGCGTCTGTGAGCAGATCGGCGGCGCACTCGCGGCGGCACCGCACTATCACGTCGTCGTCGTGCGCAGCACCATTCTGCCGGGCACCACGCATGACGTCGTCATCCCGACGCTCGAGCGCGCATCGGGACAGACCTATGGCGAGGGATTCGGCGTGTCGGTGAATCCCGAGTTTCTCCGCGAAGGCACCGCGCTCAGGGATTTCCGCAAGCCGCCGCTGACGCTGGTCGGTCACAACCACGCGGCAGATGCGAGCGGCACGATCGCGCTGTACCAGGCGATTGACGCGCCGCTGGTCAGCACCAGCATCCGCGTCGCCGAGATGATGAAGTACACGAGCAACGCCTGGCACGCGCTCAAGGTCTGCTTCGCGAACGAGATCGGCAACCTGTGCAAGCGGCTCGACGTGGACAGCCACGAGGTGATGGACATCTTCTGCCGCGACGAGAAGCTGAATCTGTCCCCGTATTATCTGAAGCCGGGGTTCGCCTTTGGCGGATCCTGTCTGCCGAAGGACGTCCGCGCGCTTCAATATCGGGCGAAGGAGGTCGACCTCGAGATGCCGATGATCTCGCAGATCCTGCCGAGCAACCGCCGGCAGATCGAACTGGCGGTCGAGCAGGTGCTCGAGACCGGCAAGAAGCAGGTCGGCCTGCTCGGGTTCAGCTTCAAAGCCGGCACCGACGACCTGCGCGAGAGCCCGATCGTCATTCTCGCGGAGGCGCTGCTCGGCAAGGGCGTGTCACTGCGCATCTACGACAAGAACGTGTCGCTCGCCAGGCTGGTCGGCGCGAACAAGCAGTACATCGAGACGCAGATTCCGCATCTGTCCTCGCTGCTGTGCAACACGATCGACGAGGTGCTCGAGGCATCCGCGGTCATCGTCGTCGGCAACCAGTCGCCAGAGTTCGCGGACGCGATCACGCGGTGCCGTGCCGACCAGATTGTGATCGATCTCGTGCGCGTGCCGGTGTACGCGTCGCTGCTGCAGGCGGACTACCGCGGAATCTGCTGGTGAACCGGGCGCCAGCGGCGGCAGTCGCCATCGAGCGCCTCGCGCGCCTGCATGCGCCGGAGGCAGTCGCCCTGCTCGAGACGCTTCGCGTGTCGCTGTTCGGGATCCAGTCGACGCGCCTTTACGAAGCGCTCGTCCACGATGCCGTCACCCGGCGGATCGACGGTCGCGTCGCCGTGGCCTCGGGCCACGTGTGTGGCGTGGTGCTGGCGGCGCCACGCGGCTATTGGATGTCGGCTCTGCTGACGCATTGGCGGCTGGCGGTCGAGTGCCTGCGCGCGCGGCTGTTCGCCCACGAGCAGCCGCAGGCGACGGAAACCTCTCCTCCCGTCGCGCGACCGCCGGCGATCGCCTTCGATCGCCGATCACCTCGCCGCACGTGGATCGATCCCGGCGACGCCTGGCGCATCATCATCGTCGGCACGGCGCCGGCGGCGCGCGGTCGCGGCGTCGCGGCCGACCTCTACCGCGCGCTGATGCGGGACCGCTCGCTGGTCGCGCGCGTAGCGCCGGCGAACCACGCGTCGATCCGCCTGCATCGGTCGGCCGGTTGGCGTCTGTATCCGGACGGCGACGTCGTGCTCGCGGTCCACGAACTCGAGCTACCGCAAGGGTCGACGTAGCGCGAAGACTCGACGTCGCGCGACGGCTTCAGCCGAGCGTCAACACGCGTCATCCCGCCGTCGCCGCGCGCGTGTCGACTCGGGACAGGCGGCCGACGAGGCGCTGACTCTTGTAGTACAGCGCCCGCGCCTCGTTGCGTACGGTGGTGAGCAGGCGATACCTGGACTTGTAGAACCACGGCACGACGTACGGCTCGACGCCGTATTTTTCCTTGTAGGTGCCGCCGCCGCCCCAGTCGAAGCGCTTCACGCCGCGCGCCTTCCAGTAGCGCAGCGCGTACCAGTGCAGGTACTCGTTCGGGCGCCAGTGCTGCTCGGTGCGCCAGCTCGCGTTCCCCCAGAAGAAAGCGGTGTCGTTCATGCCGGGATAGAGTCCGGTTGCGATGCATTTGCCGTCCGGATTGCGCGCGCGGACCGCGAGCAGATGTCCCGTCGGCAGCAGGTGTTTCAACAGCAGCCGCACCCGTTCGAGCGGATACGTGGGCAGCTTGCCCTGCTTGGCGAAGACGTCTTTCAACTGCTCGTAGTACTCGTCTGCAAACGCGAGATCGTGCGCCTCCTCGATGACGACGCCGCTCTTCTCGGCTTTGCGGATGCACCGGCGGCACGCGCTGTCCATCCCGTTGAAGAGATCGTTCTCGCTCCGCGTCAGATCCGACTTGTAGGTTTCGTACGACGTCCGATCCAGCCCGCGGCCGTCCTCCGGCTGGAACGAGCGATCGGAGACCTCGACGTGCAGACACTTCAGCCCTCGAAACGCCCACGCCATCAGCGGATCGAGCAGCGGCGCCCGCGACCGCCCAGGTGCGAGGTTGAATCCGATGTACGGCGTCGTCCAGCCGGGAAAGGAGCTGCCCAGGATACGCACGCCGAACTTGCGGACGACCAGGCCGGAGAAATATCCGGCCACTGCTCCGTTGTCGCGAATCTCGGCGACGATCGGAGTGGCGCGCTGGCTCTCGGCGATGAAGTTCAGCCACGCGCGCGTCTGAAAGACGACGCGATCGTCGAACCTGTCCAGCGCCTGCCACTCGATGTCGGCGGCATCCAACGCTCTGAACTCGAACATCTGGCGGCTCCCCGTGCGCTACGACGTGCCACGAAACATCTTCTGCCAGAGCCAGCGCTGCTCGAGCGAGCGGCGCTGCTGATCGGTGATCTCCGTAGCGTCGCGGCGCTGGCGCAGGTAGTCGAGCAGTACGCCGACGGGAACGAACCATCCGTTCTTCCGGCTCAGCCGCTCCATCAACATCCGGAAGCGCGAGTGGATCCGGCCCCCATCCACGTAGCCGTGACCGAAGTGTGTGTACATGATGCAGGCGCCACCCTGCTCTTCAAGCAGGTCCTGACTCCGCTCGGCGATCGTTCGCGTGAACCGCGCGACGTTCGCCCCTTCCGCCGATGCATACCACCCGTTGACGTACGGCCGCAACGGATCGCGATAGGGCATCCACGGGCAAGCGGCGAGCGTGTTGATCTCCGTGAAGACGAAGTTGCGGCAATACCGAACCCGTTCCCGGCAGACATCGCCCCAGAACGAGGGATGCCCTTCGACCTCGCCGAAATGGACGCCGTTGGTGCGGCCGAGCGTCGCGATCGTGTAGACGGCGCGCAGCGGCGGCGTCACGCGGCGCGAACCCCAGTAGATCGCCTCGGCGTTGTAGTGGTTCGCCATCGTCCGAGGGTCGTGATGGAAGTAGGCGCGGAACGCATCGAGGCCGCGAATGATTTCGTCGCGGGTGGACGAATGTTTGGTCGTGTTGTGATAGCCGATCTCGAACCCGAGCGCCTGCAATTCGATCGAGTGGTCGCGGTATGCGGTGTTCTCGCACGTTTCACCGCGAGAGTTCGGCGTGCGGGTGACGGCGCCCGGCCAGACGCCCCGCGTGGTCCTGAAGCCCAGGTCAGCGAGCGCCGAGTAGACAATGCGCCCGTCCTGGTAGGTCTGCGCGTCCGGGTCGTCGAAAATCGTGAACGCGAACGATTTTCCATCGGGCCAGGCGGGACGCGCGCTGTCACTGTGCCGCATGAGGTTCGTTCGCGTTGACCGCCCGGACGTCCGTGGGGACGCCGGCTGTCTCCGCCACGCGCGCGACGCCACGGCGTACAAAGCTGGTCAAGGCGCGTTCGAAGTCATCGCCGACGACTGCCCAGTCGTACCACTGGACGACCAGCGACCGGGCGGCCGCTTCGAGCGAACGGCGCCGCTCGACGTGTCGCAGCAACTCCACGACCGTATCGGCGAATTTCTGCGGAGTGTCGGCGAGCCTCAGATGCGTGCCGTCGGTCACCGGCAGGCCTTCGGCGCCGATCGTCGTCGAGACGACCGCCTTGGCCATCGACATCGCTTCGAAGATCTTCAGGCGTGTGCCGCCGCCGATTCTGAGTGGCACGATGTAAACGGCGGCGTTTGCGATGTGCGGCCGCACGTCGTCTACGCGGCCGGTCACGACGACGCCGTGGCGCTGCGCCAGGCGAGCAACCGCCCGCGTCGGCGCGCGGCCGACGATCGACAGGGTCACGCCGGGCTCCTCGCGTCGGATGAGCGGCAGTACCTCGGCGCAGAAGTACGCCATCGCATCTGCGTTGGGCAGCCAGTCCATCGATCCGGTGAACACCAGCAATCGCGAGTTGGGCTCGCTGACGGTGGGCGCGAAGAACTCGGTGTCGACGCCGGTCGGGATCACCTGCACCGGCGCCTTGATCGCGCCTGGGTACAAGCGCGCGAACGACTCGCGATCGGCGGCCGATACCGCAAGGACGCCGTCGAACCGCGCCAGGGTCCGCGCCTCGAAGCGCAGCATGCGGCGGTGCTGCATCTCGTACAGGAACCGCAGCAGGCGGCCGCGCTTCGTTTCGGCGTGCCGCCGCCAGATTTCGGCTTCGACGTTGTGCGTGAAGATCACCGACGGACACGGAAGCCGCCGCGGCAGATTGACCGCTGGCACGAGGAAGTCGCACACGAGCAGGTCGAACCTGCGCGTGCGGAGCAGTTGGTCGACTGTGTTCGCGTACGCGCGCGACCGGTACTTACCGACCGCGTACGGCAGCCGATCGAGGAGGTGCCGCGCAGCGTCGGCGTAGAACCGCGGCGAACCCTTCGCCGGATCGAAGCGCGGCACGACGTGGACGTCCTGCGCCACCTGACGCATGCCGTCGATGTGCTCGGGACGCTGATGCGGACCGACGAAGCTGACGTAGGTGACCTCGTGCCGGGCGGCGATGTGTCTGAGCAGGTGCCAGGTTCGGAGCTTGCCGCCGGTGTCGAGCGGCAGGAGGATGTCGGACTTGATCCACAATGCGCGCATGCGCGTCACACTTCAGCAAGCCGCGCGCCAGCAGTCGACGGCCCTGCGATCACCGTGGAACCGCGGTCCCGACACCGCCGCAGCCGTCAGCGCCGCGACCATTGGCTTGCGCGGCCGCGATCGCACCTGCATCGGCGCCGACGTCCTTGCCATCGTCGCCGGCGCCGCTGAAGCGGCTCGTCTTCGCCAGCGCCGACGTCCCGCTCTGAAACCCCACGTCGTTCCAGCTCGACACCACCCAGGTATGGCCGGGATACCGCGACTCGAGCGCGCCGTTGTCGATCGCCTGATCGGTCGGCGCCGATGTGTTCACGAGCACGTTGTATCCGTAGGTGAACGGGTTGAAATTGCGGGACAGCGTTCTGGTCCCTTCATCGGACCCCGTGCCGATTCCGTAGTACTTGCGCTCGACGACGTTGTTCTTGAAGACCAGGCCGGGATTCGAATCCTGCGGCGCCTCCGGATCGAGAATGCCGCCAGGATTTCCGCGCGAGGTGATGTGCGTAAACGAAGCCGTATTGACGCCGCCGAAGACGCGCAGCAGCTTGCCGCCGCTGCCCCATTGGGAGCCGCCGATATCTTCGAACACCACGTTGTCGACGCGGATGTGGTGGGCCTTGCGAGGCTGCGGCATGCCGGATCCGCCGGTCTCCGCGGCGTTGATCGCCAACCCATTGGCGGCGCCGCGTACGATGTTGTTGCGAAACGTGACGTACTCCGTAATGCACCAGGTGCAACGCCCCTCCTGATTGGCCGATTTCAGCAGGATTGCGGTCCCGTCCTGCCCCGACGCCCAGACATGCTCGAAGGTGTTGCCCTCGACCACGACATGGCTGGCGCTTTTCAGCTCGAACGCATTCTTCACCGGCACGCGCGCCGTCTGCCACGACAGCCGCTTCGTCATGAGGTTGCGCCGCACTTCGATGTCGTGCGGAACCAGATCAGGAATCGATGGATCGGATCCGCCGAACATCACGTTCTCGCTCGCCGCCTCGAGGAAGTTGTTCACGATCTTGAAGGGCCCCGAGCCGTTCGAGCCGCCGATCGCCTGCGAATCGGTGTCCGCGTCGTGAAAGTTGGAGACGTACGAATCGACGATGGCGATTCTGGCGCCGTTCACCATCACGCCACGACGGAAATTCCCGTCGTCGTTGCCATGGACGAAGCAGCGGTCGATGACGATGTCCGACGGCAGCGCGTCGACCGTCTTCTCCGATCCGTTGCCGAGCTCCACGAGGTTCGAGACCTGCCGCACCGACGCCTCCGCGCCGATATCGAGGCCGATCAGCCGGTAGCCGCTGGCGCCGGATTCGGCGCGGATCGCCGGCGCGTTGACGTTGGAGGTCCGGATCCGCGCCATCAGCGCGGCATTCGCGTCGCTGGCACGCGTGTTCGGCGGCAGCTGCCCGCCCGAGTCGAAGGCTGCATTCGCTGACCGGATCACGATCCACTGTCCCTGCGGCAGGTGGCGATTACGCAGGACGAAGCTGCCATCGGCGGGCGAGAAGGTGACGCCGGTCGCGAGAAGAATCGTGTCGCCAGCCGACGCCGTATCGAGCGCACGCTGCAACTCGGCCCCGGTCGACACGGACACACGACGGCCGGTGTTCACCGGCACTGCGGTGCACAAGGTCGTGATCCGATACGGATCGTCTGATGCAGCGCTGTCGGCCGTTGCCGCGGTGATGGGTCGCACTGGTTGACGGCCGCCGAGCGAGACGAGACCGACGACCAGCAATGCAAGAGGTAGTTTCACAGGCCGCTGAGGAGCAAGTCCCAAGCCACTTTTGTGGCCACGGATTCCTCAGCCGGTCATCTTGGACGGAAACGTTTTTCCATTTGGCGGCCGTCCAGCTGCCACAGCTGACCCCATCCGGACCGCCGACTATAATCCGCGCATGTTCCGTCTATCCCTCACTGTCATCCTCGTCGTCGCCTCTATCGCCGCCGCGTCGGCTCAGGACACGCCGACCGAGAAAGACGCCGCGCGGGATGTTCTGAAAAAAATGGCCGCGCTGGAGCAGTCGGTCGACGTCCCAGGCATCGTCGCCCGGCTCACCGGGCCGGATGCCGAGCGCGATCAGGTGGTCGCGCGCACGAAGGAGCTGATGGACAAGGAGCTCCTCGCCCTGGCCGACGACATCGCGACACATCCGGAAATCGGCTTCGAAGAGAAGCGCTCGGTGAGCAAGCTCACCGACTACCTGCGCCAGCACAATTTCAGCGTCGAGACCGGCAGCGGCGGTCTCTCGACGGCCTTCGTCGCGAAGTTCAAGCAGAACAACGGCAGCCCGACGCTGGGCATCATCGTCGAGTACGACGCCCTCCGCGGCACCAAGGGCCCGTTTCACGGCGACCAGCACAGCGCCCAGGGTCCCGTCGGTCTCGCCGCAGCCGTGGCCGTCTCCGAGTATCTGGTGCGATCGAAAACGCCGGGCAGCGTGATCGTCTATGGAACGCCCGGCGAGGAAATGATGCCGCCCAACGCGAAGACGCAGATGCACGAAGCCCGCGTCTTCGACGGCGCGGACATCATCGTGCGCAGCCACGCGTCGAACCAGACCTCACGGCCGGCGCACGGCTTCGGCTCGTGCTGCCTGAACATCGTCGGCGCGAAGTACACGTTCAGCGGCGCGCCGACGCACCAGATGACGCCGTGGAATGGGCGGAACGCGCTGCAGGCGGTGATTCAACTGTTCAACAACATCGACGCGGCGCGGATCAGCATCCGTCCGGAGGCGCGCATCCAGGGTGTGATTCTCGAAGGCGGCGCGGCGCCCAACGTCGTGCCCGATCGCACGGTCGCCGACTTCTACATCCGTTATCCGGACGAGGTCTACCTGCAGCAGGTCGTCGAGTTCGTCGACAACGCTGCGAAGGCGGCTGCGCTCGCAACCGGGACGAAGGTGAAGATCGATCATTACGGCAAGGATCTCGACGGCGTGAGCCTCGCCACGCTCGGAGAGGTGGCCTTCCAGTACATGAAGAACTTCGGTGCGACCGGAGTGAACCCGGAGCCGGGCAAGCCGCAGGGATTCGAGGAAACCGGCAGTGTCTCGCGCGACATCCCCGGCGTCGGCGTCAGCGCGCAGTCGTCCACGTTCTCGAATCACACGTATGAGATGGACGCCGACAATCTCAAGGAGATCGGACACAAAGGCTTCACGGTCGACGCGCAGACGATGTCGGCGGTTCTGTTCGACTTCGCCACGCATGCGGACTACCGCGCGGCGGTGAAGAAGGAGTTCGACGGAATCAAGGCGCTGTTCGGCGAGTATCAGGCGGCGCTGAAGAAGGTGTACACGGTGCCGGCTGTCGCTGATCCGAAATGAGCGGGGCTCGGGGCTAGCCGAGGCAAACGCGATTCTCGGACGTAGCGCGAAGGCTTCAGCCGAGCGTCACCTAGCCCCCAGCCCCCAGCCCCTAGCCCCTAGCCCCTACCGGATCTCTTTCCACGTTTTCCCTGCAGCTATCTGCCTGGCAAAGCATGCGCGGGCGCGCGCGAAGGCATTTGCCAATGCGCCGACCGACACCGGCGCCAACAGCTCACTATCGGTCGGGCACGATGCGCGGGGATCGGGCCTGAACGCGGGACGCTGCGGCTCGCTGGCGACTGGTGGTCCTCCAGCGAAATAGATCGCAGCGCCTTCCTTCACCCACGCAGGCCGCGTGCCCAGCTGACCGTCGATCATCACATGGACCAGCTCGTGCCGGATGGTGCGGTCGAGCAGGTCCCGACTTCGCAGTGTCGCGAGCGGCAGCAGATGCAGCTCGCCATCGACGTAGGCGCCCGAGGTGAACCACGCCCGGCCGGTCGCGCGCTCGTAGTCGTCGGTGGTCGGATGGAACCGGACGGTGACCCGCGGCGGCGGAACGCCGAGCGCCTGCGCCAGCTCGTCACGCGCGCGCACCACCTCGCGCTGAATGACCGCTCGATCTCCCTCGTCTTCGTCCGGCAGCGACAGAGCGACGTCGGGCGCCGGTCGGAGCCGCGGAGCCGCTGCGGCGGGCGGCGCAGGTCGCGTTGCGGCCGCTGTCGTGATCGGCCGATCGAGTTCGCGCGTGACCTCGAGACCCGGAAAGTAGCGCGCGAGGATCTTCGCCGCCGTCATGCCCTGTTCCGCAAGCCGCGCCGATCCGATCACGCACAGGCCGACGCCATGGCCCGACCCATGTCCGCTGAAGCGGTAGAGGTCGTCGTCTTTCTTCAGCTCGAACGCGGTGCTCTTGATGTGCTGCCAGCCGAGCGTGCGGCCAACGGCCATCCGGAGATCCTGTCCCGATATCCGATCGGGTGTGAGCCCGTCGAGACGCAGGATCGCGACTCGGCCGGAGGCGGTGTGCGCGGCGATCTTCATCGCCCGCAGCGAACCGCGATATCCAGACGCCTGCAACGCGCGTGCGAGATCGGTCGAGCGCAGTTCCGCATCCCAGGCCGGCTCTCGCGCGCACGCGTCGTCGGCGTTCGACGGCAGATAGGGCAGATCGTCGTGGCCGGGCCAGACCTCCGACGGCGCCGCGGTGTGGCCGCCGCACGACGCGCTGTAGTACACGGTGGCCGGCTGGCCGGCGCGAACGAGCAGCCGGCCCTCGGTCGCCGACGCGGCGCGCTCGGTGGCGACGGTTGCAGCTCGCACCACCTGACAATGCGTTTGATCACAGAGGTCGAACCCGTCGGCACGATGACGCCCGCGGTTCGCGCGCGCGAACGTGCGGATGGTGATCGCCAGCGCTTCGAGTGCGGCCGGCGGGCTGTCGCGCGCCGCTTCCCCCGCCAGCACCCGCGCCACATAGGTCTCGAGCGGCATCTCGACCATCGTGTAGCCGCCGCCGGGCTTCGCGAGACCGACGCGCACGCCGGGTTCAGCGTTCAGGGTTCTACGTTCAGGGTTCCGGTTCTCGTTCGGGTTCGGGTCCTGGTTGTTCGGGTTCAGGTTTGTGTTCGGGTTCTGGTTCGCCGCCGTGCCGGGACACGAGAGAAGCGCGACCAACCCGAGCCTGAGAAAGAGATCTCTGCGGTCTCTGCGGTTCCGATGTTGCCGCGGACGATTCATGCGTCCAGTTCGAGAAAGCCGCGCATGTCCCCCCACATTCGCGGCAGGCTGGCAATCAACTGGTGGTCATCGTCCAGCAGTGACAGCGTGACGTTCGACCGCGTCTTCGCGAACGCCTCGACGGTCCGATAGTCCACCGATGCGTCGTGCACGCCCTGAAAGATCAACGTTGGTTGGGCGAACGCGGCGCCGAAGGCGTCGTGGCGCAGGCTGTCTTCGTAGAACGTGACGTTCAGTTCGCGCTCCTCGTTGTAGGCGTGATGGAAGAACGGCAGCGCCCCGCGGCGGCGCCACTCGTCCACGCGCTCGGGCGGCAGCAGATGATGGCCGGGCTTCGCGAACATCACCGCCGGCGCCAGCAGCACGAGCCGTTCCACGCGCGCCGGATCCTTAGTCGCCGCTAGGATAGCGAGCGTCCCGCCGAGACTCGATCCAATTAGCGTCGCAGTGCCCGATGTCGTCGCCAGCTCCGCTTCGACTCGATCGAGCATCCGTGAGATCGTCAGCGTTCTGAAATCAGGAGCGTTGAAATCCGGAGTGCGAACCTCGATCCCATGCTCGCGGAACCGCGTCGTGAAGTAACCGACCTTGGTCGAACCCGGCGACGACGCGAAGCCGTGCAGGTACAAGACTGTCACAACAGCGTCTGACAGCCGCGCCGGCAGCGGCACCTGATCAGACCTTCGCCGTCGGTGTTGTAGTTGTAGGTCAGCTCCTCGCCTCTGCGGATCGCGCGCGCCGCGCGAATCCAGATCGTACCGTCGACGATGTGGACATAGCA
>DATFXR010000474.1:0-4158 GCA_035315685.1 Vicinamibacterales bacterium
CTACTTCTTGAGAATGTTTTCACTTGGACGCTGCTGGAATCGTGGAAACTCGAGGTCGTCGCGCAGGATCGGCGCCTTGTGCAGCGTGATCGGACGCTCCCAGAACTCTGCGGTGACGTCGCCCATTTCCTGATTCAGGTACGCCATCCAGGCGTCTGGATAGACGTCCGCTGACGCGTAGATCTCGAACCAGCCACGCCACACCTGATACACGTCGCCCTTGGTCTTCGTTCCGAGCTTTTCGAACGGAATCCTGACGTTGTCCGCGACGCGAAACTGATCCGAAGTCCGCCCGTCGAGTCCGCCTGCGGCCGAGAGGTCCACCTGCGCGACGCCCTCGACGTTGTAGAAGGACACGACGAGCCAGACACGGTCGGCCAGGACATTGAGGATCGACAGCGTCGGCGTCGCGCTGAACAGTCGGCGCGCGTAGCCGCTCTCGTACTGGCTGCTCGGACGCCGCGTCTCCGAATTGACGATCTCGTAGTACGACCCGACCCAGCGGCTGGCCGGCTTCCAGTTCATCAGCGGTTCCTCGGCGGCGAGGATAACGCATCTTCGGCGCCGTCCTGCGAGGTGAAATGACCGTCAGCTTGATTTTGCGCTCGGCGACTCCTATAGTCCGACGCCATGTCACGCCATCCATCCCCGCTTGTCGTGTCCGCATTCCTTTTCGCGCTGTCGCTCGCCGCGAGCGTCGGCGCGGATGTCACGCGATTCGATCTGGCCGGCGCAGTGACTGACGCGACCGGAGGGGTGCTGCCGGGCGTCACCGTGACGCTGAAGAACGTGGACACCGGGTTCGTTCGGTCGACGGTCACCGACGATCAGGGCCGCTACTCGTTCACGGCGTTGAACCCGACCGGCAAATGGACGCTGTCGGTGGAGCTCACTGGATTCGCCCCGCAGAATCGTGAAGGACTCGAGTTCCAGGCCAACACCAAGCCTGAGATCAACTTTCGTCTCAGCGTCGGCAGCCTGCAGGAGGCTGTGACGGTCGAGGCATCGTCTCCGCTCATCCGGACGCGCGAAAGCGAGCTCTCGGCGATCCTCGACACCAAGCAGGTCGAGAATCTGCCGACCAACGGCCGCAACTTCCTGTCGCTGCTGCAGACGTCGGGCAGCGTCGTGCCGACGAGCGCGTCGATCAGCAGCAGCAACATCTCGGTGAACGGTCAGGGTACGCGCATGGTCAACTTCGTCGCCGACGGCGTATCGATGACCGGGCGCGAGATCCGCACGGTCAACGGTGAGTTCGGCGGCGGCAACGGGCTGTCAATCGACTCGATCAAGGAAGTGCAGGTCATTACCAACGGCTTCAAGGCGGAGACCGGCCAGACCGGCGCTGGGACGATCAGCGTCGTCACCAAGTCGGGCACCAACACGCTGTCGGGGAGCGCTTACGGCTTCTGGCGGCCGAGCGACCTCGTCGCCGCGAACCTGCTGACCGGGCTGAAGACGTCGCAGAAACGACAGCAGTACGGCGGGACGATCGGCGGTCCGATCAAGCGGGACCGGACGTTCTACTTCGCCAACTACGAGGACACGACCATCGACGACGTGGCGGTCGTCACCTCGTCGCTGGCGCCGGGCACGTTTCCGGCGCCGCAAACGCAGCGGCAGGGCTTCGTGAAGCTGAACCACCGCTTCGACGATCGCAACGCGCTCGACGCGCGGTACAGCTTCAACCGCAACAAACAGGAAGGACAGAGCGTCGGCGGCCTCAACGCCTACGATCGCCGCACCAATACCGAAGGGCGCACCGACGCGTTCATCGCATCGCTGGTCAGCAATTTCGGCTCGAACAAGGTGAACGAGGCACGCTTCCGCTATACCTACGACGTCGTCGACTTCTATTCCCCGCTCGTCTCGTCGAGCGGCGCCGAGTCGCGGACGCCCGATTTCAGCAACGCGCCGGTCTCGGTCGTCTACACCGGCACGGGCAACCTCGGCACCAATCCCGGCTTCCCGCAGAATCTCGTCGAGAAACGCGCGCAGTGGGTGGATCACTTCTCGGTGGTTCGCGGCGCCCATCAGCTCAAGGCCGGCGTCGACGTGATCGGATCGTGGCGGTTCGTCACCTTCTTCAACAGCTTCACCGGCACCTACACGTTCGCGCAGGGGACCAAGTTTCCGTTCAACGCGAACGATCCCTCGACGTTCCCGATCCAGTTCACGCAGACCTTCGGCACCTCCGGCCTGAACTTCAAGGACTACATGGCGGGCGTGTTCGCGCAGGACGACTGGGTCGTGACGCGCGGCCTCACGGTGAACGCCGGCCTGCGGTGGGACAAGGACTCGCTGTTCCAGGGCGACAACAACAATTTCGCGCCACGAGCCGGGTTCGCGTGGAACGTCGGCGGCGGCACGCGCACGGTCGTGCGCGGCAACACGGGCATCTTCTACGACACGCTGGAGTCCTCGCTGATCAACCGCGAGTCGAACACCGGCCCGGTCGGGCAGACGACGATCGACCTGCGGGCCGGCGATCCGCTGTTCCCGACCTTTCCCAACCGGCTGAGCGGATTTCCGTCTGGCGCCAACACGGTCGCGCGCGCGACGGTGTACGTGCCGGTCTTCCAGGGACCCGACTTCCCGCTTGGCATCGGCAACGACTTTCAGCGCAGCGCGCCGTACTTCTTCAACACCAACCTCGGCGTGCAGCACGAAGTGGCGCCCGATTGGGCGATCTCGGCCGATTACACGCGCGTCTACGGCTACAACATGCTGGTGACGTGGGATACCAACGCCCCTCCGTACTTCGCGCTCGGACCGGGGCAGACGCGGTCACTGGCGCAGGGTAACGCGCTGCGGCCGCTCGGCGTCCCGAACACCACCGGCGGCCCGTACGGCATCGACTTCACGGGCTTCCGCAGCCTGTACCTGCAGTTCAACGGCGGCCACACGGAGTACAACGCGTTGAAGATCGGGCTGAGCAAACGCCTGTCGCACCACTACGACCTGCAGGCCAACTACACGGTGGGGCGCGCCCGCGGGGACGTCGACAACTTCCGGCTCGCCAACTCGTTCGTGCCGGGGCTGACGGCGATCGACGGAGACCGCACTTATCAATGGGGGCCCAGCGATACTGACGTGCCGCAGGTCTTCGTGCTGAGCGGCATGTACGAGGCGCCGCTCGGGCTGCGAGCCGGCGCGATCCTGTTCGGGCGCACCGGGTTTCCCTACACCGGCGTAGTCGGCGTGGACTCCGATGGCGACGGCTTCCAGGGCACTTCGAGCTTCAGCGATCGCCCGGCCAGTCTGAGCCGGAACTCGTTCCGCTACCCGGCCACCGTGACGCTCGACACCAGCGTCGCGTACGAGCTGAAGGTCGCCGGCTCGAACCGCGTCGAGCTGCGGCTCGACGTGTTCAACCTGCTGAATCGCACCAACGTGTCGTCGGTGAACAACGTCATCGGCCTGAATCCGCAAGCGCCGCCGGCCTCGTTTGGCACCATCACCGGCGTGAGGGATCAACGCCAGGCGCAGGTGGCAGTGCGATACCGATTCTGACAATTTGGAATTAGAAATCTGGAATTTGGAATGCGTGGGCCGCTGACGCTCGGCTGAAGCTTCGCGCTACGTTGGCAGCGCGACACGCATTCCGAATTCCTGATTCCAAATTCTCAATTGCGGAGGCTCTTGATCGCTGCCTGTGCCGCGGCAATCTGTTGCCGATACTCCTTCGGCGCCACCTTCACGAACTGCTCGTAATCCCTCCGTGCGGCAGCAGACTGTCCGAGGTCGAGCTCGGCTCGGGCTGCGCCGAAGAGCGCCTCCGCGTAGTCCGGCCGGATTGACAGCGCCGCACGGTAGGACTCGAGCGCGCGGTCCGGTTGCCGCGCGAGCAGGAAGCCGGTTCCCAGCTCGTAGTGCGCTTCTGCATAGCGCGGATTTCTTGCGAGCGCTTCATGCAAGCGCACCTGCGCGGCCGTCTCGTTGCCGGCCCGGCGCTCGACCAGCCCGAGGTTGTAGTACGGCTCGGGTCGATCGGGCGCGACGCCAATCGCCTGCGCGAACGCGCGCCGCGCGGCGTCGACGTCGCCGCGGCGGGCCTCGATGAGGCCGAGCCGATTCCACGCGTCTGCGTCAGAGGCAGTGAGCTTCACGGCGTCAGCCAGCGCGTCGCGCGCTTCGTCGAGACGCCCTTCGCGCTCC
>DATFXR010000475.1:0-7655 GCA_035315685.1 Vicinamibacterales bacterium
CGCGGTCGCGAATCTCGGCTGGGACGACGTGCGGCTGCCGCATCCGGTCTTCGAAGGCGACACGATCTACGCCCGCAGCGAAGTCCTCGAGACCCGCGAATCGACATCGCGGCCAGCGGCCGGCGTCGTGCGCGTGAAGACGACCGGCGTGAATCAGGACGGCACGACGGTGATCGAGTTCACGCGGACCTTCATGGTCTGGAAGCGAGGGCAGGTCCCGCGTCAGCGCTAGGGATCGGCGGCACCGCCGCACACGAGAAGTTTGCGGCCTCGTCCACGCTCCCCGTGCCTTTGTACTTTGCGACCGAAGGATAGGGACACAGCGGACGCGTGCGCACCGCCTTGCCATCGACCATGCGCGCCGCGGCGATCGTCTGCGGCGCGGTGCCTTTCTCCACCCACTCGACGAGCGGCGTGAACGCGTCGAATGCGCTGGTGCCGATGCCGCCGCCGCAGTGGAACATCCCTGGGACCATGAAGAGCCGATAAAAGTCCGTCGTTGCGGTCCCCGCCTGCTTCACGACGCTGTCGTAGTAGCGCACGCCCATCATCGGATTGAGCGCCGGATCGGCCCACCCGAAATACGTGATCATCTTGCCGCCGTGCGCCTTGAACCGCGACAGGTCAGGGTTCGTCGCGTCGAGCAACGTGCGCGCCGCTTCGATCTTGTCGAGATCGGCGTCGAGATTGAACGAGAGCCAGTCGTACTGTGGCTTCGGCGATCCGAAGGCCATGAACCTGAAGAAGGTCTCGCCGAAATTCGCCTGAATGGGACGGGCGGCCACCGGACTGACGAACCAGGGCATCCACCCGGACGGTCCGCCCGCGGTGGCGGAAATCTCAGCGCCCGGCGGCCAGCCCGGAAAGAAGTCGTTGCCGTTCCGCCGCACCGCGCCGTACACGCTCTCGATCGCGTGCACCTGTGCCGACGTGAAGCAGTCGACGGCGTCGCTGTCGCCGCTGCAGCGGGGCAGGTCGGCGGATGGCGAAAAGTGGCACGTGCGCGGATCGTCGATGACGCCGTCCTTCAACCCGTCGGCGGCGTCGCACTTCGCGTAAACCGCGTCGGAGAGGATCCGAAGCTTCGCCGGCGTGACCGAGGCAGCCGTGAGTGCGCGCTGAATGGCGGAGTAGCTGATCATCGTGCCGGAAAAATCCAGCACCGGCGCGCCCGCCAGGATGCCATCGAAATCGTCGGGAAAGCGCTGCGCTTCGATCAGTCCCTGGCGCCCGCCGGTCGAGCAGCCGTCCCAGTAGGCGCGTCGCGCCGGCGCGTTGTAGTACGCCTGCAACAAACGCTTCGCGGTAACCACGGTGATGTGGACCGCGCGTGACGCGTAGTCGACGAACTTCTGCGGCGACGCCGCAAAGCTGCCGAGCGGCTCGGCTGCCGCATCGTGACCGGTGTTGGTTTGAACCGCCGCGAACCCGCGCGCAAGCGCCCGCCGCGCGGTCGCGACGCGTCCGGCCGCGTCGAGTGCTTCGCCAGCGTAGCCGCCGTTGCCGAACATGTAGAGACGGCCGTTCCACGCGTCAGGCAGATTCACTTCGAAGCGGATTTCCGGTTGAATCAAGCCGGACACGCGGCAGTACTCCGGCGCATCGGACGCCGCCGGGATCACGGTCGCAGAGAGGATCGAGAACTCGTAGCCGCTCAACGACACCAGCGAGGCGCAGGCCACCGCCGGCTTCGCGTCGCCGCCGCCGGCCAGCGCCGACGCCTTCCAGTCGCGGAACTGCGAGCTGTTCTGCGCGTGGAGCGTTGACACGCCGACACCAGCGACGCCAATGACGATCGCGATGAACGCCTTCATGGCTCCTCCTTCAGGCGGGCTGCAGCAGCATCATAAGCGCCCGGACGTCTTTGCTCGTCTCTATTTCGCGCAGGGCGGCGAGCGCTGCACGCGCCTCGTCGCGCGTCAACACAGCCTCGGCACACGACAGGAACTTCGCCGCGAGCTCATCGTCACTGGCCGGACGGGCCGGATAGCCGCGCGCGCCATGCGCCTCGGCGGTCAGCACGCGTCCATCGTGGAGGCGAACCGTCACGCGCGACTGCGTCAGCGGCGGCGCCGAGGCGTCGAGCGTCGAATCGACGCGCATCGTCACCCGCGACTGCATCGCACGAACCCGCTCGTCCTGCAGGTGCGGCGCGTCGAACGTGTCGATGCCGACGTGGCCATGGACGAGGGCCGCCGCCGCGCAGAACGGCATGCTGAACTTCCCTTCCAGGCCGGTCGTCGGCCGATCGTGAATCAGGATCGTCGGGACGATCGGATCGACGCCGACCTCCACTCTCTCGACATCGACAAACGTGAAGCCGGCGAGGCGACGGAGATCGAGCAGCGCGTCGAGCGTCGGATGGGTGCCGGCGCACGACGGATACAGCTTCACCGTGATCCCCGTATCGACGATCTCCCAGCGAGTGCCGAGATCGGCGACGACGCCGTCGAGCGATGATCGCTCGCTGTCCATGACGGCCAGGAACCCTTGTGCGCCGGCGATGGCGGATGCGCTGGCGGTCAACCCGGCCCGCGCCAGCTGTGCGGCGACAACGCCGTTACGCGCGGCCAGGCCGGCATGCAGCGGCTTCACCATCGTGCCGAAGTTCTCCTTCACGCCCGACGACTCCGACGCAGCAATCGCGAGCGCATGAGCCGTGCGCTCGACGTCGAGACCGAACAGACGCGCCGCGGCGGCGGCCGTCCCGATTGTGCCGATGGTCGCCGTGCAGTGCCACCCGCGCTGGTAGTGACGCGGGTTCATCGCGCGTCCCAGGCGGCCTTCGAGCTCGAACCCGACAATGTAGGCGTCGAGCAGTTCGACGCCCGATGCGCCGGCCCATTCGCCCGCAGCCAGCGCCGCCGACACCAGCGGTGCGCTCGGATGCGCCAGCGACACGAAACACATGTCGTCGAAGTCGAGCGCATGCGCGGCCGTCCCGTTGGCGAGCGCCGCGTTGGCCGCGCCGGTGCGCAGCGACGTCCCGATGACGCCACACGGGCCGCTGTTTTCTTCGCTGGTCACGCGCTGGACCGCTCGAGCGGCCGGTTCGCCGACTCCGGCCAGCGTCACGCCGATCGTGTCGAGGAACGCGTGTGCGGCGATCGAACGCGCCCGCGGTGGAGGCGCAGCGGAGACGACGAAGTTCGCGAGACTGGTCATTTGGCCGTGCTGATTGCGGATTCGGGATTGCCAATCGCCGTCATGAAGCGATGCTTGATGAACACACAATCGAAGGGCGGCCAGGTGCCCGGCGTCGATTCGGCGACCTTCGCGACGACGACATGCGGGCGCTGAGCCAGTCGGGCGCCATTGAGCGTGCGCCGTAACTGTTCTTCGTCGAACACCGTCGTTGCATCGATCCGCATGGCCCGCGCCGCAGCCGCGAGATCGGCACCCTGCGCCGTCGGCGTCGCCTGTCCGCCGGTGGTCGCGTACTCCTCGTTGTCCATCACGACGAGCACGAGGTTCGCCGGCTGCAGCAGGCCGATGGTCGCGAGCGAGCCGAGGTTCATGAGCAGCGATCCGTCTCCGTCGATGACGAAGACGCGCGCGTGCGGCTTGGCGAGCGCAAGGCCGAGACCGATCGACGAGGCGACGCCCATGCTGCCCCAGGTGTAGAAATTCTGCGGCCGATCGCCGGCGGCGTACAGATCGTAGGCAGGGTGGCCGAGGCTCGCGACGATCGGCGCGTCACCGGCGCCGTCCACGACCACGCGCGTCGCATCGAGGCGATTCATGACGTCGTCACTCGCCGCGGGAGCAGGCAGGCGCCGGTCTGTCGCGTGCCGAACGCCGTGGTGGCAACGAGCCGGACGGCGTCCGCCGCCGCGTCGCCCGATGTGACCGTCACGTGTGGAACTCCGATGGCATCGAGAATCGCTCGGACCGCGCGTCCCATCGGCACCTGAGCTGCGTTCCACTCGCCGGCATCGCCGCGCATGCTGACAACGATGAGCATCGGAATCTGGTACGGCAGCACCAGCGATGTAATCGCGTTCAGCGAGTTGCCGAGGCCGCTCGATTGCAGCATGACGGTCGGACGTCGCCCACCCAGATACAGGCCGGCCGCGATGCCGAACGCCTCTTCCTCACGCGTCGCGAGCACCAGCCGCACGTCGCCGTATCGATCTCCCAGTTCGGTAAGCACCTGCGACAGCGGATTGTCGGGCACGTAGACGACGTCGCGGCTGCCCGCGGCGTAGAGACCCGAGCACACTCCCCTCGCCCATGCCGGCGTGTGCGACACGGCGATCACTCCTCGCCGAGGATCCGCGCCGATCGCAGCCAGAGTCCGCCATCGACGACGAGCGTGACGCCGTTCACGTATGAGGCGGCGTCCGAGGCGAGGTAGAGGGCGGCGTTCGCGATGTCGTCGGTCGTTCCCATCCGGCCGAGCGGACAGTTTTTCAGCCCGCTCTCGCGCGACTTCTCGTTGGTCAGGCGCCGGACGCCTTCCGTGCCTTCGATCGGTCCGGGCGCGATGCCGTTCACGCGGATCCGGTGCGGCCCCCACTCGACCGCCAGCGTGCGTGTGAGCGAATCGACGCCGGCCTTCGCCGCCGACGCGTGGGCCTGTCCCATCACGCCGAGGTAGGGCAAGGTCGCGCTGATGTTGATCACCGACCCGCCCTGCGCCTTCAGATGCGGCAGGGCGGCGCGCGACACGTTGAAGCTGCCCTTGAGATCGATGTCCACGACCGTGCCGAAGCCGTTGGGCGACAGATTCTCGGCGAGGCAGATGAAGTTGCCGGCAGCGCCGTTGACGACGATGTCGATCCGTCCAAGCTCGGACGCCACCGCAGCGATCATCTCGGCGACGGCGGCCGCGTCCCTGACATCGGCGGCGTTCGCCATCGCACGAACGCCGCGCGCCTGCAGCTCGTCGCGCGTCGGCTCGAGGTGCTCGATCTTGCGGCTGGTGATCGCAACGTGACAACCGTGGGCGGCAAATGCGAGCGCGATGCCGCGGCAGATGCCGGTGCCGCCGCCGGTAATGAGTGCGACCTTGTCTTTGAGGAGCGTCGATGCAAACACGGACGACATCATAGTCCGTCGAGGATTTCCGTCGTGTGCTCGCCGAGCGCGGGCGGCGGCAGCTTGAGCTCGGCCGGCGTGCGCGACAGCTTGATGACCGGCCCCAGCGTCTTGATCGCACCCAGCGTGGGATGGGTCTGACACGCGAGCAGGGCGCGCGGCTCGACTTGCGGATGCTCGACCGCCTCCCGCATCGACCGGACGCGGCCACAGGGCACGTCGCGCTGCTCGAGCCGCGCCGTCAACTCGTCGACGGTCCATTGCGCGAACTGCGATTCGAGCTCGCGCTTCAGCTGGTCGCGGTTGGTCATCCTGAGGCTGTTGGTTCTGAACCGTGGATCGTCGCGCAGCTCGGGACGCCCGATTGCCTCGCAGAATCGTCCCCACAGCCGCGGATTCGCAACCGCGACAATCAAGAGACCATCCTTCGCACGCAGCGGCTCGTACGGGGCGATCGTCAGGTGATCGTTGCCGGCGCGAGTGGGGACTTCACCGGTCGCGACCAGCACGGAGTGCGGCAGCCGCATCACCGACAGCATCGCGTCGAACAAGGCAATATCCACGTGCTGGCCGCGACCGCTCGTGGTCCGCTCGTGGAGTGCGAGCAGAATCCCCTGCACGGCGTAGAGGCCGGCGAGGTAGTCGGTGATCGCGACGCCGACGCGCGTCGGGGCGCCGTCGGGGAACCCGGTCATGTCCATGATGCCCGCTTCACCCTGAATCACCGCGTCGTATCCGGGCAGCTGCGCGTGCGGTCCGGTCTGGCCGTAGCCGGCGATCGAGCAGTAGATGAGGCGCGGGTTCAGAGCGGAGGCGGCGGCGTAGTCGAAGCCGAGGTCGGCCAGGCTGCCCGGCCGGAAGTTCTCGATCAGAACGTCGGCGGTCTCGATCAGCCGGCGCAGCGCCCCGGCGCCGTCCGGCGTCTTCAAATCCAGCGCGACGCTTTTCTTGCTGCGATTGAGCTCGAAGTAAAAAGCGCCGACTCCGTTGATGAACGGTCCCCATCCGCGCGAGTCGTCGCCGTGCGAGGGCTCTTCGATCTTCAGCACCTCGGCGCCCATGTCGCCGAGCATCATCGTGGCGAACGGCCCGGCGACCACGCGCGTCAGGTCGACGACGCGGATTCCATCCAGTGGCGGCATGCCGCATTCTACCGATTCGCGACGATCAAACGCGGGACCGTCGGCACACCGTCACGCTGTGAAGTGCGCTGCCGGAACCGCGAAGACACGAAAGTACGAAGGACACGAAGAAGAAAACTGCAGGTAGCCAGCCCCTGCGGTTCGCGCGCGCCGCACGGCCGCCGCTGCGCGGCGAGTGTATCGGCCGGCGGAGCCGGCCGACGTGCGACGCGCGCTCTCCTCTGCGTGCTCCGCGGAGTCCGCGGTTGAGGCGTGTCTTTCGCACGACGGCGAGTCAGTCACGACAACTCAGGAACGACCCGTGACCGCCTGAATGCCGGCGACGGAGAACGCGGCGATGTGCCGCGCCGCTTCATCGATCTGCTTCGCCGTGCCGCTGAAGGTGAATCCCAGCCGCTCGGCGATCGGATTGCGGCGGACGTAGACGAGCGTTTGCGACATGATGCTGCCAACGCAGCGCAGCGTCAGTTGATCGGTCGGCTTGCACCCGGTCATGTCGGCGACGAGGCTCGCGAGGTACTCGACCCGCGGGCGGACGCCCTGCTCGACGAGCGCATCGAGCGCCTCGGTCGGATCGTCGAGCTCGCGTTGGATCAGCTGGTGCACCGTCTGGTGATCGGATGAGAGGACTCGACGCAGGAACACCGCGATGTAGCGCCGCAGTTTCTCTTCCGGCGGTTGTCCGATGCCGGCCTCGCGCCCCGCTTCGGTCGTCGACCGCACCGCGTCGATGGCGATTTGCAGCACTTCGCGATACAACCCGAGCTTGTCGCCGAAATGGTAGTTGACGGCGGCGACGTTCGCCCGTGCCGCATGGCAGATGTCGCGGACGGTGACATTGCCATAGCCGCGCTCGCCGAACAGCAACTCGGCCGCATGGAGCAGGCGATCGCGTGTTTCGACGTCGACGGCGACGCGAACCCTGGCGCGGCTCATAGCGTCCGCTTGAACAGCAGCGTCGCGGCGCTCATCGCGATCGCCGCAAACAGCATCAGGAACGTCAGGTCGCCGGCAATCGCGACGAACCCGGTGTTCTTGAGCAGCAGGTTCTTGAACGCGTGCACGGAGTAGGTGAACGGATCGGCGACGGCAATCACCTGCATCCAGCCCGGAAAGCCCTGTTGCGGGTAGACCGCGCCGCTGGGGAAATAGAGCACCGTGTTCAGGATGCCGAACACGGCGCGCGGCAGCAGCGGATCGCTGACCCGCACCATGAGCAGGAACATCAGGCTGATCAGCGCGAACGCCGTCACCACGACGACGACGAAGAGCCGCAGCAGCCGCATCGGGTCGAACGGGTTCGGCACGCCGGCAATCAGCGACCCGATGACCACGAGGAACATGCCGGCAATCACCGCCTTGATCGTCCCCGAGATGTTGAAGCCGGCGATCAGCTCGAACTTCTTGATCGGCGTGACCAGGTAGCCCTCGTGCAGGCCGCGCGCCTTGTCGTCGATGAAGATGATGCCGCCG
>DATFXR010000476.1:0-4259 GCA_035315685.1 Vicinamibacterales bacterium
TCGCCGAACCAGCAGCTGGCGGTGCTGTTCGCGGGAGTGCTCGCCGCCGGCAACATCCAGCGATCGAAGATCGGCCACACGCATCTCGACGCGAGCCTGGACTTTTTCGGCATCGCGGTGCCGTCGAGCGATCGCCTGTACACCACCACCGGCGAATCGCGGGCCGAGCGGGTGCTGACATGGCCGGAAACCACCGGCTTCAATCTGGGCTGGCAGGCGACGCCGTTTCAGAAGGCGACGTTCCAGTATCAGTTCCGCTTCGATGGCTACGCCAGAGACACGACGACGGCGGACGCGTTCGATGTGCCCTCCAGCACGGTGACGCAGGGCCTCGGCGGGGCCTGGGAATACCGGCGCGCCGGCTACAGTCTGCTGTTGAATGGCGCGTGGTTCGGCCGCGCGTCGTGGCAGCCCTGGGGCCTTCACCAACCCGGTGAGTCGGCGGCGACGACGATGTCGCCGAGCGCGTACGAGAAGTACCAGGCGACGCTGTCGCGCGACTTCTACATCGCTCCGTTCCAGAAGCTCCACCTGAATGGCGCGTATTTCGGCGGCCAGGATCTCGATCGGTTCTCGCGCTATCAGTTCGGACTCTTCGACGACACGCGGATCCACGGCGTGCCGACGTCCGGCGTGCGCTACGGCGAGCTGGCGATGGTCCGCGGGTCGTACTCGCTGAACGTGTTCGAGCAGTATCGGCTCGAGCTGTTCCTCGATCGCGCCTGGGGCCGCGACGATCCGGGGCACGGTGTGTGGGATCCGATCACGGGACTGGGCGTCGCTGTCAATGTGCGGGCGCCGTGGAATACCATTCTGCGCGGCGATTTCGGCAAGAGCTTCCTGCCGGCGCGATATGGCTCGCTGGGCTCGACCGTATTCCAGATTCTATTGCTCAAGCCGATGCGATGATCCCGACGCTCCGCGCGGACCTTCACGTCCACACCCGCCACTCCACCCGCAGCGGCAACCTGCGGTTTCTCGGCAGCCGCGACTGCTATTCGCGGCCGGCGGACGTGTACCGCGTCGCGAAGGCGCGCGGGATGGATCTCGTCGCGTTCACCGATCACGATTCGATTGGCGGCGCGCTCGAACTGCTCGACCAGCGTCCCGATCTCGCGAGCGAGATCATCGTCGGCGAGGAAGTGTCGTGTCGCCTGCCCGACGGCGATCTGCAGGTGCATCTCGGCGTGTACGGGACGAGCGAAGCGCTGCATCGCGAGCTGCAGCCGCTGCGTGCGAACGTCTTCGACGTGATCGCGCGGCTGCGCGAGGCCGACGTTTTGTTTGCGCTGAACCACCTGTTGCATTTCTATCGTGGCGAGATTCCGATCGATCGCTATCTGAGGCTGCTCGAGGCGGTGCCGGCGCTGGAAGTGCGGAATGGCACGATGGTCGAAGCGCACAACGTGCTGCTGGAGGCGATCGCGGCGGGTTTTCCACAGGGGGTCGGGAATCGTTTTGACGGGAGTCAGCCAAAACGATTCCCGACCCCCTGTGGAAAACTCGCCCGCACCGCCGGCAGCGACGCGCATACGCTCCGCCGCGTCGGCACGACCTGGACCGCAGCGCCCGGCCGCACCCGTGACGAGTTTCTCGACAGCGTGCGGACCGGAGCGGGTGCCCCCGGCGGCGCGCACGGCACCACGACCACCGTCGCCGCCGATGCCTACGGCGTGATCGTGTCGTACGTGGCAGCGCTGGCCGGCGTCGGTCCGCGCGATCTTTCGCCGCTGCGCCATGCGGCCTGCCTCGCATTCGCCGTCGTGTCGCTGCCGTTCCAGTTCGTCCCGCTGCTGATGGCGGCGCGCAGCAAGGCCGGCGAGCGCCGCGCGATCGAGCAGTTGACGGCGCATCTCGCCCGCGCCGCGCGCACGCAGCACGAGAACGCGTCGCCGGGTGAACCTCTCGAGCGCGAGCCGTTCAGACGGCCGACGACAACCAGCGTATGACGCCGCGCATTGCGATCACCGGCGTCGGCCTCGTCACCGCGCTCGGCGCGACGCGCGAGCACAGCTGGCGGCGGATGCTGGCCGGCGACTGCGGCATCCGTCCGACGACCCTGTTCGACACCGACGGGTATCGAAGCCGGGTCGCCGGTGAAGTGGACATCGACGCCGTGGACGACGGTGCGACGCCGCTCCAGCGGCGGCGCCGCTCCCGCAGCGATCGGATCGGCGTGCGCGCCGCGTCGGAAGCGCTCGACGACTCGGGACTGCTCGACGCTGCCGTCGATCGGTCGCGCATCGGCGTCTTCCTCGGCGCCGGCACCGCCGACCTGCTCCGCAACGAGGAGTTCTTTCGGACCTGGATCACCAGAGGCCTCTCGCGCACCAGGCGATCCGATCTGTGGAATCACTTTCCCAGTACGCCGGTTGACGTCATCGCCGGGCAGTTCGGCTTCGAGGGGCCGCGCGCATGCGTGGCCGCCGCCTGTGCGTCGAGCACGATTGCGATCGGCCGCGCCGTCGAAGCGATTCGCGCCGGACGGGCGGACGCGGCGATCGCCGGCGGCACCGACGCGCTCGCGCGCCTCACCTACAGCGGTTTCAACCTGCTCCGGCTGATGGACGCGAGCCCGTGCCGGCCGTTCGATCGCAGCCGGGCCGGAATGAACATCGGCGAAGGCGCCGGAATGCTCGTGCTCGAGGACTTCGAGCGCGCCTGCGCGCGCGGCGCGACGATCTACGCGGAGCTCGCCGGGCACAGTCTGGCGTGCGAAGCCTTTCATCCGACCGCGCCGGAACCGGAGGGCCGGCCGATCGCGGCGGTGGTGGCGCTCGCACTCGAGGACGCGCGCATCGATCCTGACGAAGTGGATCACATCAACGCGCACGGCACGGCGACGCCGCAGAACGACGCGGCCGAATCGCGCGGCTTCCGGCGCGTCTTCGGCGATCGTGCCGCGCGCATTCCGGTCACGTCGATCAAGTCGATGATCGGACACTGCCTCGGCGCCGCCGGCGCGGTCGAGGCGGCCGCGCTCGCGCTCACTGTCGCCCGCGGCGCGATCCCGCCGACCATCAACCATGCCGAAACCGACGCCGACTGCGCCGTCGACATCGTCGCCAACCAGGCGCGCGAGCAACGGGTCACCTGCGCGGTCTCCACCTCGCTCGGGTTCGGCGGTAACGATTCGGCAATCGTGATGCGCCGTGTGAATTGAGAATCTGGAATTTGGAATGTGGAATGCGTCGCCAAGAAGGGCATCACGCTGCATCGGATCCACGGGAACGCAGAGCCTCGTGCGCCGGAGGGTGCGATAGCGCTCGGCTACCTGTGGCAGCCGACGCAGCTCGCGCCATTCGATCTCGGCACCACTCCGGTCGTCATCCACTCGCGCGCTTTCGGTGCCTGGCCCGACGTCGGCGCCTCTGCGATCAGGCGCTCGAAATACTGTCGAGCCTTCTGCGCGTCGCCGAGACGCGCCCACCCATCGGCCAGCCCAAACAGCAGCTCGCCCTTGGCGTGATCGCCGAGCGACGCAAACGTCGCCCGCTGCAGCTCGAGCGCGTGCTCGTAGTTCGCGACGGCCGACTGCACGAGCGGCCGCGCCGTCTCGGCCGGCAGGTTGCGGGTGGCTTCGAGCAGCACGGCGCCGCGCGGGATCAGCACGCCCGGATTGTCGGGCGCCAGCGCGGTTGCTTCGGTCATCTCCGTCACGCCGCGCGCGAACAGGCTCTGCCCCGACGCCGCGTCGCCTTTTTGAAACGCCTGGCCGGCGCGAACGACCGCCGTCGCGCCACGCCACACCATCGCTTCGGGATGTTGCGGGTTCTCCGCGAGGGCACGCTCGCAGGTGTCGATCACCTTCTGCAGACGTGCCTCGTCTCCGGCAATGCCGGCAAAGAAGTCGGCGCGTACCAGATAGTCGAACCGCTGCGGTCTCGCCGCCGGATCCTGCGTCGCGGCGAACACAAACGCCGCGGCGATGAGCCACGCGAAGACCAGTGTGATGAATCTCATTGATGCGTCCTCCCTGCGCCTACCGTATGCGTCGATCGCGTCGCCGCCGCCGATTCGCCGACGAAGGGTCGAAAAACGTGGCCGGAGGGGCTAACATTTCGTCCTTATGACACGTGTCCTTTTCATGGCTCTGATCACCGGCCTCATCGCGTTCAGCGGACCGTCGCTGCCGGCGCAGAACCGGATGACCTACTCGGTGGTGTCCGCCGACAGCGGACACGTCGCACTCGGCCTCGCCATTCGAAAGCTCGACGTTTCCGGCACGTTCATGCAGGCGCCTGCCCATCCGGACGACG
>DATFXR010000477.1:0-9070 GCA_035315685.1 Vicinamibacterales bacterium
GATCACCGTGTCCTTCACGACGGCGGCCGTCGAGTGCACGCCAATCTCGCCCGTCTCGAGATCGATCTGCTCGCCCTTGCCTTTCACGACGCCGAGCTTGAGATCGAGGATGCCGCCCTTTCCGAAGGAGCTGACGAGCGCGCCGGTCTTGGCATGCAGCTCCACCATCTGGTAGCCGGTGGTGATGTAGATCACGCGATCGTCGCCCTTGCCGTCGGTCCAGTACGACACGCCGCGGCCGGAGAGCTGACGCGGCGCGACGGCCGCGCGCTTGCCTTCGCGCAGACTGTGGGTCCAGAGCACCTCGCCGGTCTTGCCGTCGAGCGCCACCACGGAACGGCGGGTGCCACCAGTGGTGTAGAGCACGCCCTTGATCGCCACCGGCGTGCCTTCGAGCTTGAACTCGGGACGCGGTCCAAGGTTATCGGTCTTGAACCGCCATGCGACCTCGAGCTGGTTGAAGTTGCCCGCATTGATCTGATCGAGCGGCGAGTACCGCGTGCCGCGCATGTCGGCGGTGTAATGCGGCCAGTCACCGCTCTTCGTGGACGGCAGGCCGGTCCCCTGACTCGCGACGCGGGTCAGATCGCCGAAGCAGCTGTGGATGAGGACGAGGACGACGACCACCTGAACGACTGGAAGGACGCGTCGAGCCATGATCCGCTCCCTTCTTGGAACGCAGAGGACGCAGAGGACGCAGGGCTTCGCCGAGAGCGCAGAGATCGGCGGAGTGTAGGCTCAGCGGGGCGGCACCGTCCAGAGAAAGATATCTTCGCCGTCGACGTGCTGCGTCTGCTCCGGCGGCCAGTCGCCGATGGGGAACTGGTGGGCCACGATTCGGGTGCCGGGCTTCAGCTCGCGCCGCAGTTTGGGCTCGAGCCGCCCGTTGACGCTTGCGGTCAGCCACACGGTCACGACGGTCGCCTGCGAGATGTCGGCGGTGAACAGGTCGCCCTCGATGAAGGTGACGCGATCGTCCACCTCACCCTCTTTCGCGATCAGCCGCGACCGCTCGACGAGCTGGTGGACGATCTCGATGCCGACGCCGCGCGCGCCGTATTTCTGGGCCGCCAGGATCACGATGCGGCCGTCGCCCGAGCCGAGGTCGTAGACGACGTCGGCCGGTGTCACGTGGGCCAGCTTCAGCATCGCGTCGACGACCGGCTGCGGCGTCGCGGCGAAGTGAACGTCCGGCGTGTGAACCTGAGGGACCTGTGGACCGGGAGCCGGAGGTTGCGCGAGGGCGGCCAGTACTAGCGCGACGCGGTAAAGCACTCGCTCATTGTACTGACGCTGAAGATGGCTGATGGCTTATGGCTCATGGCTATGGCTGATGGACCAATGGTGGAAGCATCCTTCACTTTTCGCCCATTCGTGCCATCGACCATAGCCATCAGCCATTAGCCATCAGCCATTTACTGGGATGCCGTAAGCACGCGTTCGATTTCCGCCTGCCGGGACATCGCGGCGAGGGGCGTCTCGAAATACTCGACGAGCGTCTTGGCCGGGTGCTCGACAGTCAGGCGGTAGGGGCCGTTCGGCGTGAGCGGGAGCAATTCGACACGGACGAACGAGTACGGACCGAGGTTGATGAAGCTGACCATGTGGCTCTGACTCAGCAAGTGCGATGCCTGCACGCGGGTGCGCGTGAGCGCGCGCGGCAGCCTTGTCGTCTCTGTACCAAGATGGCACCTGAGCTGCGAAATTTGCGGGGTTCAGACGATTCTTGACTAATGCAGATATCTGCCTATTATCAGGCCGTGCGCCGGAAACCAGGGTCCCTCGTCCCGCTCGAGATTGCCATCTGCGAGGCGGCCGCCGCCCTCCGCGGCGCGGGCCATGACGAATTCCATGGTTATGAGATCGCGAAGACCCTCGGTGATGCGTCGAGCTGCCGACTGCTGACAGCCTACGGCACGCTCTACCGCGCGCTCGGGCGGCTCGAGAAGATGGGCCTGTTGCGCAGCCGCTGGGAGGATCCCGAGATCCCGGCACGCGAGAATCGGCCGGGCCGCCGGCTGTACACGTTGACTGCACTTGGCGACGCCGCGCTGGCCGACGCGCACGCCGCAACCGAGACCGCGACGCGCCGCCGCGTGCGCCGCCGCCTGGCGCCGGCATGACGGCTTCTCTTGCAGCGGCGATCGCCGTCGTGCGGGGATGGACACGCGTCTACACGGCGCGGATGGATCCGCCGATCCGCGACGCGCGCCGCGCGGAAATCGAATCGGATCTCTGGGAGTTGCACGAGGACGCGCGCCGCCGCGGCGCATCGCCGACGCGGATCGCCATCCAGATGGGGCTGCGACTGTTGTTTGGCATCGCCGACGATCTCGCGTGGCGTGCCGAGCACGTTCGCGTCTCGACGCGCATCGTTCAGGAAGCCTTGTGGGCGGCCGCAGCCGCATCGCTGATCTTCGTCTGGTGGCTCGCCACGTCACTCGAAGCGATCGCGCCGCACGAACGTCCCGACGGGATCAACGTCCTGCGATTGCTGTACCCGATGCGGCCGATCGTCAGCGTGCCGCCGCCGCCTGGACCACCTCTCGAATTCGCGCGGTTTGCGAACGAATGCGTGCTCCGTCCGCCGCCGCCACCACCACCGCCGCCGCCGAGTCCACCGTGGCGATGAAGCTACTCACTCGGCGCGCGTAGGGCGACGGATCGTCCGGATCTCCGCCAGATCGGACGGGTAGTCGCGCCGTCCGCCCCGACCAGCAGGGTCGGTACGAAATCAAGGGGCTCCCGCCCGGCGACTACCTCGCCGTGGCTGTCTCCTACGTCGAGGACGGCAACTGGAACGATCCCGAGTATCTCGACTCGCTGCGCCGGTACGCGCAGAGACTCACGTTGGCCGAAGGCGAGTCGCAATCCCCGGCGCTGAAGGTCGTCACTCCTTGACGCGCGTGAACACGTCCTTGCCGGCGCCGTAATTCTGCGTGCCTTTCAGCGTGTAGCCGTGCTGCACGACGAGCACGGTGTCGATGAGCATCTCGCCGCTCTCGTTCAGCCGCCGCGACTCCTTCGTTGTCACCGTCTGGCCCTGAATGTCGCGCACCGTCTCAGTCACCAGCGTCGCGCCTTCCCAATGGGACGTCGCAGTGCCGCCGGGAATCGGACTCGGCGATCCATCGAGCTTGTAGACAATGGTCGCGGTCTTGCCGTCGCGCGTCGTCGCGATCTGCAGTCCGCCGGGAGTCTGCGTGATGACCACGGTCGTGGGACCGATCGGATCGGCCTGCATCGCAGACTCGGAACGCGATCGGTCCATCGACCAGGTGCCTGAGAAATCGGGACGGCCTTGCGCGTGCGTGGTGAGCGGAAGAGCCAGCGAGACGACGAGCAGCGCCGATTGGACGTTCGTCATAACCGCCCTCCTCGACGGCCGGAGCATAACAAAACGATTGGCGCGGGGCGAGCGCGGACCGGTAGTGTCCGGGCTCAGCCGGACCGTGATTCCGCCGCTCGGCTGAAGCCTTCGGCTACGTCAATTACGGTCGCGTGTCGGGCTGCGTGTACTGACGGCGGTTTGCTTCGGCCCAGGCCGCGAGACGTTGGCGGAGGCGCGTCGCACGCTGTTCCTCGCCGGTGACCCGATGCTGCTCGTCGGGATCGTGCGCGAGGTTGTACAGCTCGTCGGTGCCCGACCGCAGATCGAAGATGTACTTCCAGTCGCCTTCGCGGATGCCGAGCTTGAATTCGTCCTGGGCGACGTAGAAGTAGGCGCGCTGCGGATGGGCGCGGTCGAACAGATTCCGTCCCTGCCAGTCGGGCGCCGGCGGCAGGCCCGTCAGATCAGCAATCGTCGGCGCGAGGTCGACATGGCCGCCGACGACCGCCGCATGCGTCTCGTTGCGATAGCGCCGCGGCGACCAGATGAGCATCGGCACGTGGACGTCTTCTTCGTAGGCGGTGCGTCCCTGCAGGTAGCTGTCGTGCGGATAGCCGAATGCCTGACCGTGGTCGCCGACGACGACCACGATCGTGTCGTCGGCGACGCCATACCGCCGCACGGCGTCGAATACGCGAGCCAGCGCCGCATCCGTTTCGTGGAGTACGTTGAGGTAGCGATCGAGGTCGTACGCATCCGGCACCGGCTCGCGATCGTGCAGCAGGTCGAACATCGGCGCACCCGGCGTCGGCTCGTAGGGATGATGCGTCTGCTGCGTCCAGGCCATCGCGAAAAACGGCCGCGGGTCGTCGCGACCGATGTACTCGACGAGCGCTTCGATCATGCACCGGTCCGCAACGCCCCAGGATGAGATCTGCTCCGAGCACGCCATCCCGCGGTAGTCGCGGACTTCGTCGAAGCCGCGCGCGTGGAGAAACGCGTCCCACCCGGCCCAGCTCAAGTCGCTCGGAGTCAGGAAGGCCGTGCGATAGGCCCGCTCGCGGAACACCGACGCGAGGGGCGTCCGCTGCACGCGCGGATACTCTTCGGTGAAGTCGCGGAAGTCGAGCCGCGGGTAGACCGAGAGGAGAATCGCCGCCAGCGAGTTCGAACTGCGGCCGACGTGTGCGTAGAGGTTGTCGAACACCGTCGCGTGCGACGCTTCAGTCTTCAGCGTCGGCGTGCTGTCGTAGCGCCCACCGAAGCTGGTCCAGCGGGCGGCAACCGACTCGAGCACGAGCAGGATGACGTTCGCAGGCCGCTGCGGCCGCGCGGCGGCGCGCCGCCGCGGCGGCGCGATCCGGAGCGGTTCGGTGCGCTGGCCGATCGGCTCGAAGTCGGCGAGATCGGCCGCCACGAACTGATCCGACAACTGCACGGTCCGCTCGCCCCTGGTCATCGCCTGCCACCAGGTCGAACCGAGCACCCACGGCGCGTTGTCGGCGATCCGCCAGTCGTAGTGCGTTGCCCATTCGGCGACAAACGTCCGCTGGCCGGCGATGAGCCAGGCGATCGCGAACGCCGGCGGGAGCACCCGTGCATTCCAGGGCGAACCGCTCGAGCGCGCACGGGCCCGAATCGACAGCACGACGATCGCGAGATACGCAGACGGCACGCCAATCAGGCCGGCTGCGACGCGCGGCGTCAGGTAGGCGTTCACCGACGAGCCGATCATCCGCGCGTTGCCGACCATCTGCAGCAGCGCGTAGGTGAGAAAGCCGCCGAGGATGCCGAAGAGGATGACGCTGCCGATGGCGTAGAACGCCATCAGCGTACCGAGGACGACGAACATCGCGACCACCGTACCGCGCGCGATGCGGGGACGGACGACGAGCAGGGCCAGCCGCGCGATCGCCCACGCCGCCACCACGAACATGACGTCGCGGTAGGTGATCGCGGCCAGCGACCAGACGTCGTACGGGCGATCGCGGCCCGGATCGGCGCGCGACGCCAGATACAGCGCCTTCACGCCGATGAAGACGAGCGCGAGCCACACCGCCGACCAGAACAACCAGACGGCAGCGTCTGCGCCGGCGCGCGCCCCCGGCGTGCGGCCGTCCCGAGTCGGTGCGGTCACGGCTAGGGCATCGCGGGGGGCGGCACGCGCTTCTTCGTTGCCTGCTCGAACGAGTAGGCGAGCTCGATGAGCCGCGGCTCGCTGCACGCGGTGCCCGTGAACCCGACGCCGAACGGCGCCGGTCTCGCGTTGAAGCCGTCAGGGAACGGCGGGGTCGGCGCGTTGGCCACCAGCGCGAATGGCACGACGATGATCGGATAGCCCGCGCGCGCGGCCAGGCCGGCGCCCGATCCCCCCGGCGTCAGGATGGCGTCGAGGTTGCTGGCTTTGAGCGCGCCGTCGATGCCGTTCGCCCGGCTGAGGAGCCAGTCCCTTTTGTGGTCGGCGTCGTTGCGCGCCTTGTCGCGTGCGAGATCGATTTCGTCGGAGATGTCGAGTCGTGACTGGCCGTACCTGATCGCGCCGGCCTTTTCGTGGGCGCGATTCCATTCGCGCAGCTCGGTGAGCGTCTTCACCGGTGCCGTCGGCCCGAGGCTCTTCAACCAGGCGTTGAAGTCGCGCTTCATCCCGTACTTGAAGTTGATCGAGCAGCCCTCGTCTTTCCCCTTCGCGTGCTCGGCACCCGAGCAGAAGTCCCACGCGGCGAAGTTGTCCTTGGCATCCTTCGCCGCGAAGCTCGGGACGTCGGCAGGATCGACGACGATCGCGCCGCGCTGTTTCAGCACCGCGATCGCCGCGGCCATCGCTCGTGCCTGATCCGCGTTCAGGCCGCCGCGACCGGCGGTAATCGTGGTCGTCGTGCCGATTCCCGACGGCGTGTCCGGGCGATCGCCAGCCAGGGCAATGCGATCGTAGTAGAAGGCGCGGGGAATGCCGATGCGGGCCCCTCTCAACCCGTCAGCCTTCAGGAACTTGGTGTAGTCGCGATCGGGCGGCGGTGTGCAGGTCGTGGTCGCCGGATCGTTCGGATCGGGCGACGGGCTCTCGAGCGCGCCGAGCATGATCGCCGCGTCCGCGACGCTGCGCGCCATCGGTCCCGCCGTGTCGTGATCAGCCGTGATCGGGATCACCCCGTAGCGGCTGATGCGCCCGATCGTCGGTCGGATGCCGACCAGCATGTTCGCGTTCGACGGGCTGATGATCGATCCGCCGGTGTCGCTGCCGACATTGGCCGCCCAGAAACTGGCGGCCGTGCCGATGCCGGAGCTCGATCCGCCGGTCTGCAGGGCGGGCCGGCCGTCGAACGTCGCGTCGCGCGGATCCGGACGCGGATCGTACGGGTTGTAGCCGAATCCGCCGACTGCGTTGTAGTTGCCGGGCATCGCCGTCGGATTGCCCGCCACCCAGTTCGCGAGCTCGGTGAGGCCCGTCTTCGCGATGATGATCGCGCCCGCGTCCTCGAGGTTCTTCGTCAGCGTCGCCTGGTACGGCGGTGTGTACCCCGCGAACGCGAGCGCGCCGCCGGTGGTCGGCATGTCGGTGGTGTGAATGTTGTCCTTGAGCGCGACCGGAATCCCGTGCAGCGGTCCGCGGACGTGTCCTTGCGCGCGCTCCTGGTCGAGCTTCTCTGCTTCTTCGAGCGCGTGCGGATTGATGGCGAGCGCCGCGTGCAGGCGGTGTTCGTAGGTCGCGATGCGGACCAAGTACTGCGCGACCAGTTGCCGCGAGCTCGCGCGCCCCTTCTCCATCGCGTCGCGCATCTGCGGAATGCTGTTCTCGACGACGCTGAAGGAGAAGGCGACGGGGCGCTGCGCCTCGCCGCGCGCGACGAGTGTCAGGATGCCAGCGACAACCGCAAGGGACGCGACGGCAGATGTCCGTGTCATAGGCGAGTATCTTACGACACGATCTGCCGCCCGGCCACGACGGGAAAGCAACCGCACAGCACACCGAGAACGCAGAGTCAGGAAATTCTCTGTGGCCTCTGCGATCTCCGCGGTTGCTTTTCCGTCTGGTTACGCTGTCTCTATTCCTTATTCGGCCCGCAGCGCGATCATCGGATCGACCCGGGTCGCGCGCCGCGCCGGCACCATGGTCGCGACCAGCGAGACGCCGCTGACGATCGCGAACACCGACGCATAGGTGAGCGGGTCGCGCGCGCTGACGCCGAACAGCGTGTTCTGGATGCCCGCGCCGGCGGCGGCGGCGATCGCGAGCGCGAGCCCGAGACCGAGCGCGATCCCCACTGCGATTTGCACGACGCCCTGCTGCAGCACCATCCGCAGGATGCGGCGGTTGTTCGCCCCCAGCGCCATCCGCACCCCGAACTCCTGCGTCCGCTGATTCACGGCGAACGACATCACGCCGTAGATGCCCACCGACGCGAGCACGATCGCAACCACCCCGAAGATCGTGAACATCGTCGCGACGATACGGTTCTGCGCCACGAAGACGTCGATCTGGCTCCTCGGCGTGCCGACGAAGTACAGCGGCAGATTCGGATCGACCTTCGCCACCTCGCGCCGCAGGGCGTTGGCGAGCAGATCGGCGCGCCGGCCACCCCGCGGTTTCACCACCACCGTCCCGAACTGGGGCGCGAGCCGCTCCGGCAGAGCCGCCCCGAAGGCCGTCGAGTAGAACGGCACGTAGTAGCCGGTGTCGTCGGCGCCCGGATTGTTGAACGGACCGAGCATCCGCACCGTAGAGACGACGCCGACGATCGTGCGCCAGGGGCCGGGCTGCGTGCCGTTGTTCGTCATCGTCCTGAAGCGGCGCCCGATCGCGCTCTCGGCGCCGAAGTGCTTGCGCGCGAACGCGGCGTTGACGATTGCGACCGGCTGGCGCGAGTCGACGTCGTCGTCGGTGAAGGTGCGGCCGTCGAGCAGCCGCTGCGCGGTGACCGCGAAGAAGGCGCCGGCGATTTGCTCGAAGTTCGCCTGCGGGCGATCGCGATTCTCCTTGTAGGTCTTGCCGTCGATCTCAATCGGCACGGTGCCCGAGAAGACCATCCGGAAGCGACCGGTCAGCGCCGCCGCCTCGAACTCGGGCACGGTCGCGAAATCACGCAGGAGCCGGTCGTAGAACAGGCGGCGCGAGTCCTGCGTCGGGTAGTCGCCGTCCATCAGCCCCATGCGCGCCGACATCACACCGTTGGTGTCGTAGCCGTAGTCGATGGTCTGCTGCTTGAGGATCGAGCGCATCTGCAGCAGCGATCCGATCAGCAGCACACAGGTGACGACCAGCTGGAAGACGACCAGGCCGCGCGATATGAGCGTGACGCTGCGGCTGGTGCTGCCGCGGCCGCCATCGCGGAGCACGGCGTTCGTGTCGGCGCGGGACGACATCCAGGCCGGCAACAGGCCGGAGGCGATCGCCGCGATCGCCGTGGCGCCGACCGTCACCGACAGGACGAGCGCGTCGACGTCGAACGTGATGTAGGCCGGCGGCGGGTTGTCGAGGCTCTTGATCGTCGCCTGGAGCCAGTCGGTCGTCAGGTAGGCCAGGCCGATGCCGATCGCCGCGCCGATCGACGCGACCAGCAGGCTTTCGGTGAGCATCTGCCGGATCAGACAGATCCTCGTCGCGCCGAGCGACGAGCGGATCGCCAGTTCCTTCGCCCGCAGCGCCGCGCGCGCGAACTGCATGTTCATCACGTTCATGCACGCGATCAGCAGCACGCCGACGCAGAATCCGAGCATCGTCAGCAGCGTCCCGCGCAGCGG
>DATFXR010000478.1:0-3517 GCA_035315685.1 Vicinamibacterales bacterium
CGAGCGATGTGCGTGAGCGCTCGCGCAGTTAATCCCACATGAAGGGGGGGATAACAGACAATGGCGAAGAAAGCCAAGGGCGGGAAGAAGAAGGCCGGCAAGAAACGGTAACAGCCGACCTCTCCCGTAAAAAAGGGGGCCACCGCGGCCCCCTTTTCAATGTGCGGCGACGCGATTGCTACCGTTGTGACGTCATCGTCACGCCATCCCAGATCTTCACGCTGCGAATCACATCCCACTGCTGAATCTTGTCGACCACGTCCATGCCGGCGATGACGCGGCCGAAGACCGTGTATCGGGCGTCGAGGTGCGGCTGCGGCGAGTGCGTAATGAAGTACTGGCTGCCGCCGGTGTCGCGCCACGGATCGAGCGCGATGCCGACGGTCCCGCGGAGATAGGGCACCTGGTTCAGCTCGTCGCGAATCGAGTAACCCGGTCCACCTTCGCCGTCGCCGCGCGCATCGCCGTCCTGGATCACGAAGTCGGGCACCACTCGGTGGAAGCTGAGGCCGTTGAAGTAGCCCTTGCGCGCAAGGGTCACGAAATTCTCGACGGTCAGGGGCGCCTCGTTCATCGCCAGCTCGATCTGGATCAACCCGCGGTCGGTGTCGACGAACGCCTGCGTCGAAACGGTCGGTGCGACCAGGCGCGGCGCGGAATAGACGCCGGCGCCAACCGTGGTCGGCGCAGGGCGGATCGCCGCGTCAATCTCGGCGGCAGCCCGGTCTGGATCGAGCTGCTTGATGATTCCCGCCGCACGCACGCGAACCGCCCAATCCTTGTCGGTGAGCGCGCTGGTCAGCACCGGGAGCGCAGGCGCGGCGCCGTACTGTTGCAGGGCAGCAAGCGCGGCCGCCCGAGCGGTGTAGGTCGAATCGCGCTGGCCGAAGCGGTAGGCGTCGGCCAGCGCCGCCGCACCGTTCGGCGGTTTCAGCTCGCCGATTCCGGTGGCGGCAGCGGCGCGTACGGCGAAATCGTCGGCCTTCAGCTTCTCGAGCAGCACCGTCGTCGCAGTCGGCGCCTTCAACTTGACGAGTGCCGCCAGCACCGCCGGGATCACCCGCTGCTCCGGATCGTTCAGCAGCGGCTGCAGTCGAGGAACGGCGGTTTCCGCCGTCAGGGTGCCGAGGACGGTCGCGAGCGCAGCTCGCACGCTCCAGTGCGGATCGGAGTCGAGCCCTGAGAGGACCGTGACGAAGTTTTCTGGATCGGCGGTGGCGAGTGAACGCAGGGCCGCCGCGCGTATCGCCGGACTCGGATCGGCAATCACGTCGAGCAACGCTTCGACAGCCTCCGGCATCCGGATTCCGCCCAGCGCGCCGACCGCTTCCAGGCGCACGAACGGATCGGCCGATGCGTCGTGCAGGATCTTGATCAACGGCGCCGCGGCCGACTTGTCGGCAATTCGCCCGAGCGCGCGAACGGTCTCGATGAGCACGTTCCGTTCGCCGCTCGTCAGGAGCGGCATCAGCACCGGCAGCGCCGATGCGTCCTTCAGCGCCCCAAGGCCCTTCACTGCGAACGCTCTCGTGTACGGGTTCGCCTCCTTCGCAAGGGTGAGCAGTGCGGGCAGCGCCCGCTTGTCTTCGAGGCGCTGCAGGGCGAACGCGACCGGCCACCATCGCACGCGCGGCTGACCGCCACCGTCGAGCACGGCGGACGCGAGCGCGCCGTACGCCTTGAGGCGCACCAGCGCGAAGATGCCGAGGCGCGCCGCGGCTGTCGGTGTATCGCGCCGCGCGTCGTCGTCGTCGGACGGCACTTGCCTGAATGCGCCGGACTGGATCACCTGCGCGACGAACCGGCCGAGGGCGTCAGCCGCTGCCGCGTCGCCGATCAGGCCGAGCGCTTCGGCGGCGCTTCCCTGTACGTGCGGCGACGAGTCAGCGAGCGCGGCGACGAGCGGATCGCGGGCGCGCGCGTCGCCCAGCAGCCCGAGCGCGAACGCCGACATCTGGCGGACTTCGACGTCCGGATCGGCGAGCGACATCAGCAGCGGCGCCACGCCGTCGCCGAGGCCGACATGTCCGATCGCGAGGGCAGAGCGGCGGCGGATGCGCGCCTCCTCGTCGGTCAGGAGGCGCAGCAGATCGGGAGGAGGAGGCGGCGGCTGTGGCGGCGGCGTGGCGGCCGGCCGCTGACCGCGCGCCGCAGCCGCGGGCGGCGGCGGTGGCGCAGGCGGCGGCGCGGGATCGCGCAGCACGCGCTGATCCTCGAGCCGGAGAATCGTCGCCATCTTCTGCTCGTATGTCGGTCCGGTGGTCGTCGGCTTCGCCGCGGGCGGCGGCGCTGTCGGCGCGCTCGCGCAGGCGACGGCAACGACACACGCGATCGCCGGGAACGACGAGCGTCGCACCAGCCGCAGGGCCGTCGTTGCCCCGGTCATGCGCGGACGCCCTCGAGGACGGCATGCTTCAGCGTCGCCCGGGCAACGCGATCCTCGCGAATGGTGACGCCAATCCCCGGCGCGGTCGGCACCGCGATGGTGCCGTCTGCCGCGACCTCGATCGGCGGTTCGATCAGATCCGGATCGAAATAGCGCCTGCTCGCAGCGATGTCGCCCGGCAGCGCGAAGTTCGGCAGGGTCGACAAATGGATGTTGGCAGCACGGCCGATCCCCGACTCCAGCATGCCGCCGTGCCACACCGGCACGTTCCGCGACGCGCACAGATCGTGCAGCCGCACCGACTCGGCGAATCCGCCGACGCGTCCGGGCTTGATGTTGATGATCCGGCAGGCACCGGCGGCGATCGCCTCGCCAGCGATGCCGACGGTCTTGATCGATTCGTCGAGACAGATCGGCGTCCGCAGCCGTCGTTGCAGCGCCGCGTGATCCGCCACATCGTCGTAGTCGAGCGGCTGCTCGATCATCATCAGGTCGTAGGCGTCGAGCTTCACGAGATGGTCAGCGTCCTCGATCGAGTAGGCGGCGTTGGCGTCGACCATCATCGGGATGCCGCCGAAGCGCGCCCGGAGAATCTCCACGGCATCGACATCCCAGCCCGGCTTCACCTTGATCTTGATCCGGCGATAGCCGGCTGCGAGCTCGCGCTCGACTCTGGCGACGAGATCGTCGAGTGAGCTCTGAATGCCGACGGAGACACCCGACTCGATGCGATCGCGGGTGCCGCCGAGCGTGCGCGCGAGCGGCTCGCCGCGCTGCTTCGCGTGGAGATCCCACGCCGCCATCTCCACTGCGGCCTTCGCCATGTTGTGGCCGCGGATGGCCTTGAGCGCCGGGAATACGTCACGCGGATGAACGAAATCGGCGCCAACTACGCGCGGCGCGATGAAGTCGGTGATGATGTGCCAGCAGGTGTGGTTGGTCTCGGAGCTGTAGTACGGATCGACCTCGGCGACGCACTCGCCGTAACCCGACACGCCGTCGCCGTCGACACGAACGAGGATGAAATGTTTGTCGTCGATGCGGCCGAAGCTGGTCTCGAAGAAGTGGACGAGCGGGAGCTTCAGCAGGCGCAGCTCCAGACGTTCGATCCTCACGGCGCGATGATATCAT
>DATFXR010000479.1:0-4645 GCA_035315685.1 Vicinamibacterales bacterium
CCGACCGCGGGTATCCCGATGCACGCGTCAGCGGCTTTGACGTGAAGCTGAACGACAAACAGGACGCGGTCGACATCACGCTCAACATTTCCGAGGGCGATCCGGTGAAGGTGACAGCGATCACCTTCGCCGGCTTCGAGGTGGTCCCGCCCGATCATCTCGATGCGATGAAGAAGCAGGTGCCGCTGAAGGTCGATCAGCCTCGCGATCGTCAGCAGGTCGTCACTACGCACGAGATGGCGTTGAACGAGCTGAAGGATCACGGATACCCGTACGCGAAGGTTTCGACAGAGGAAGACAACGCGTCGAGCAAGGAAGCGGCGCTCACCTTCACCGCGGATCCAGGGACGCTGTCGTACTTCGGCCCGATCCAGATTCAGGGCAACAAGAGCGTCAGCGATCGCGTGATTCAACGCCAGCTGACCTTCAAGCCCGGCGACCTCTATCGTCGCAGCGTCGTGCAGGACTCACAGCGGCGCCTCTACGGTCTCGAGCTGTTTCAGTTCGCGAACATCGAGGCGATGACAGAGGAGCAGAAGCCCCAGCAGCCGTCCGCCTCGGACGAGTCGGCGGACGCGAGCCAGCCCGCTCAGCCGGCGGAGCCGCCGGCGGCCGATCAGCCCGATCAGATTCCGATGCGCGTCACGGTCGCCGAAGGCAATCATCAGCGCGTGAACTTCGGCGTCGGCTACGGCTCCGAGGAGAAGGCGCGCATCGACTCCGAGTATCACCATCTGAACTTCCTGGGCGGCGCGCGGACGGCCGGCGTCCACGCGCGGTGGTCGTCGCTCGATCGCGGCATTCGTCTCGACTTCAACCAGCCGTACTTCTACGCGCCGCATTTCTCGCTCGGCGGCGAAGGGCAGCACTGGCTCACCTTCACGCCGGCCTACAGTTCGGTGACGACCGGCGCGAGAGCGACGCTGACGCACCGGCAGAGCCAGCAGACGTCGTGGTCGCTGTCGATCAACGCCGAACACGACAGCAGCTCGGTCGAGCCGGTCGTCCTCGAGAATCCGCGGCTGTTCACGTCGCTCATCGCGCTCGGCCTGAATCCGCTCACCGGCGAGCAGAACGGGACGCTCAACTCCGTCGCGTTCGACTTCCAGCATTCGACGGCGGACAACCTGCTCAACGCGCATCGCGGCTATCAGGTGGCGTTCCACATCGAGCAGGCTGGCGAGGTCCTGCCCGGCACATTCAAGTTCACCTCGTGGTCCGCTGACGGCCGTCATTATCTGCCCCTCCGCGACACCGTGACGCTGGCCAGCCGCGTGCAGCTTGGCAATCTCCGGCCTGCTTTCGGCGACGACACGCTCGTGCCGTTCGGCAAGCGTTACTTCCTCGGTGGCGCGACGACGATTCGCGGGTGGGGGCGATACGAGGTGAGCCCGCTGAGTCCAGACGGCTTTCCGATCGGCGGCGACTCGATGCTTTCGTTCAGCGAGGAACTGCGCGTCATCCTTCACGGCAACCTCGGCATGGTGCTGTTCCTCGACGGCGGCAACGTGTGGGCGGATACGTTGGGATTCAATCTTCGCGATCTGCGCTACGCCGTCGGACCGGGGCTCCGATATCAGACGCCCATCGGGCCGATTCGCTTCGACTTCGGCTGGCAGTTGAATCCGATTCCGGGATTGAAAGTCGACGGCGAGCCGCAGACGCGGCGCTGGCGCGTGCATTTCAGCATCGGGCAGGCGTTCTGAATGGAACGCGCAATTAGGAATGCAGAGTTCAGAATTTGGAATGCGTGAGACGAATTCCACATTCCACATTCCACATTCCTAATTGGTGCGAAACCGGGGGACCACGGGACATGCGAATCGTCAAGCGTCTCACTCACGTGCTCCTCATCGTGCTGACGCTCGTCATCGGCGCGGCGGCGGCGGCCGCGATCGTGTCGCAGACCGCCTGGTTCAAGAACTGGCTGCGCGGTTTCATCGTTGCGCAAGCCAACCAGTACCTGAACGGCACGCTGTCGATCGAACGTCTGGGCGGCAATCTGTTCTTCGGCATCGAGATGGAGAACATCGCCGTCTCGATCGAGGGGAGCCAGGTCGTCGCCGTCCACGATCTCGGGCTGAAGTACAACGTCTTTCAGTTGGTCGCCAGGGGCCTCTCGGTCGACGAGATCAGGCTCGACAAGCCGGTGATCTATCTGCGCCGCGAAGGGGATACGTGGCAGTTGAGCCGGCTCGTGAAGAAACAGGAGACGGAAGCCGATCGCAGCGGGCCGGGCCGGCCGCTTACCCTCGATGCGATCGAGATCGCCGACGGCGCCGTGGCGGTCGAATCGCCGGTCGGGACGAGCGGCGTCGAGATCCCGAAGAAGTTCGAGCACCTCGACGCGAAGCTGGCGTTCAAGTACGAACCGGTTCGCTACTCGATCGAGGTCACGAACATCTCGTTCCGCGGCAGCGAGCCGTCGATCGCGCTGAACGCGCTGTCGGGCGGCGTTTCGGTACACGACGACGCCGTGAACGTCGAAAAGCTGTCGCTGCGAACCTCGCAATCGTCCTTGTCGATCGACGGCGTCGTGCAGAACTACTTGACGAAGCCGATCCTCAACCTGCAGATTTCGAGCGACAGGCTGTCCATCCCCGAGGTCGCGCGCCTGGTGCCGGCGCTCGCCAACGTGAGGCTGCAGCCCGCTTTCGAGATCAACATGAACGGTCCGTTCGATCGCCTCGGCGTGGACATGAACGTCCGCTCGTCAGCCGGCGACGCGGTCGGGAAGGTCATGGCCGACCTGCTCGAGCCCGGCCAGTCGGTTCGCGGCGATCTGATGGTGCGGCACCTCGATCTCGCGCCGCTGCTGAACGATCCCACGCAGCGGAGCGACATCACCGGCAACGCGCACGTCGACGTCCGCGCGGAGTCGTTCCAGAAACTCGACACGTTCCACGGCAACGTCGCGCTCGATTCTCCGCGCGTGGTCGCCGCCGGCTACACCGCGGGACCGATCGATGCGACCGCACAGGTCGACGGCCGTCGCGTCCAGTTCTCGGCCAGGGCGAACGCCTATGGCGCCAGCGCCACCGCGGCCGGCAAGGCGACGCTGCCCGATTTCGCCGACAAGACGGCGAAGGCGCAGACCGTTCCGTTCGACGTCAGCGGACAACTGCGGCACGTCGATCTCCGCAAGATGCCGCGCGCGTTGACGGTTCCGCCGGCCGATACGGACGTCAGCGCCGACTATCACGTCGCCGGCTCGGTGACCACCGGCAAGCGCCCGACCCAGAAGCTCACGGGCGGAGCGACGTTCCTGCACTCCACGGTCGCCGGCGCGACCATCGCGGGCGGCAGCACGGCTGGCTTCACCGTGGACGGCCAGGCGATCGGCTATTCGGCCGACGCGACCGTGCAGGCCCTCGATCTCGAGCGCATCGGCAGGGAATTCAACCTCCCGGCGCTCGCCACCGACGTCTACAAGAGCACGATCAACGCGCACCTCGTCGCCCGCGGTCGTGGCACGACGCTGCCGGAGATGGATCTCACGGCGCGCGGATCGATCACCGACACCTCGCTCCTCGGCGGCACGATCCCGCAACTCGACTTCGACGCCGCGCTCGTGAACGACACTGCGCACGTGAAGGCGAGCGGCAGCTTCGCTGACGTCGATCCGGCCGTCGCCAGTGGCAAGAAGGCGGTGGAGGGCAAGGTCGGCGGCGCGCTGAACGTGGACGCGACGCTCGCACAGGTGTCAGCGGGCGTGACGCCCGACACCGTGGACGCTGACGCGAAGGTGACGATCGCGCCGTCGACGATCGGCGGGCTGGAGATTTCGCGCGCGACCCTCGACGGCACCTACCGCCAGTCCACCGGTGACATCCGGACGCTGGAGGTCGTCGGCCGGGATGTCAACGTGAAGGCGAACGGCACGCTCGCGTTGAACGAAACCGGCCAATCGAACCTGACGCTGCATGCCGACTCGCCGAGCCTGGCGACAATCGGCACGCTGATCGATCAGCCGCTCGCCGGCGTCGGACGAATCGACGCGGCGGTCACCGGCAACAAGCGTGAGCTGCAGGCGAAGGGCAACCTCACCGCGGACGGGCTCGAGTACGGCGAGAACGGCGCGCTGACGATCTCGAGCGACTATACGGCGACAATCCGCGATCTCGATGCGGCGAACGCGCGCGTTGCGGCGGACACCCGTGCGACGTTCGTGACGCTGGGCGGTCAGAACATCAACGAGCTGACCGCGAAGACCACCTACGAAGAGAAGCAGGTCGAATTCCTCGTCACGGCGAAGCAGCCGCAGCGATCGCTCGACGTCGGCGGGGCGGTGCTGCTGCATCCGGATCATCAGGAAGTGCACCTGAAACAGCTCGGGCTGACGACCGCGGGCCAGACCTGGCAGCTCGAGCCGGGATCCACGGCGACGATCAACTATGCCGCCGATACAGTGAAGGTGGAGGATCTCACGCTGGTCAGCGGCGACCAGCGAATCGCAGCCGACGGCACATTCGGCGAGCCCGGCGACGCGCTGACGGTCACTGTCACGAACCTCAAGCTCGCCTCCGTCGACGCGATGCTGCTGCGGGAGCCGCAGCTTGGCGGCCGGCTCGATGCGACGACCACGCTCTCGGGGACCAGAGCGGCGCCCGATGTGAACGCCGACTTCGCAGTGACGCAAGGCGCC
>DATFXR010000480.1:0-14130 GCA_035315685.1 Vicinamibacterales bacterium
TCGCGACCGGACCGTCGAAGGAGAGCTTCCAGTGCTGGTAGCGATCGGGACGGGTATCGAAAGTGATCATTGAAATTGAACGCTCGTTCAAACTACTTTAGAGATCCGCGATGAGCGAGTCAACCACTTCCCTGCGGGCGGTCAAGCCGGGCCGTGCCCGGCGGCGGCGCAGGCGGCCCCGCAACCACGATCCGCAGGCGTCCACGCGCGTCGACATCCTGAAGAGCGCGGCGGCGGCGTTCCGGCGCCTCGGCTATCACGGCGCGACCGTCGAAGAGATTGCCGCGGCGCTGCACATGAAGAAGGGGAATCTCTACTACTACTTCAAGAACAAGGAGGAAATCCTCTTCGCGTGTCATCAGTATTCGCTCGACCAGCTGATGAAGATCCTGCACGAGGTGGAGCAGAGCGGGCTGAGCGCGGATGAAAAGCTGCGCAGGCTGGTGCAGGCGTTCGTGCACACGATCCTCGACGAGCTGCACGGAACGGCTCTGTTTCTCGAGCTCGAGGCGCTGACGCCGGCGCATCTGAAGGCGGTGATCGTGCGGCGTGACGAGTTCGATCACGGCGTCCGCGCGGTGCTCGACGAAGGAATGACGAGCGGCGCCTTTGCGCGCGGCGATCAGAAGCTGCTCGCGTTCGCGCTGCTCGGCGCCGTGAACTGGATCCCGCGCTGGTTCAATCCGGCCGGCGCCGCCTCGTCGCACCAGATCGCGGACCTCTTCACGGATTTCTTCATCGGCGGATTGCGGCGGGGATCACGGTCCGGCTGAAGCGGGATCGTACGGCAATCCTCGGTGATCACATCGCCCGCAACGCTCGGATCGGATTCAACCGTACGATGCGCAGCGCCGGCACCAGCGCGGCGAACGCCGCGACCCAAAGACCCGTCACTCCCGCGACGATGAACGTGAGCGGATCGGCGAAGCGCAGATCGCTCATACCACGCCTTGGACGACCGGGAGGTCAGCCAGGTTGTCGCGCTGCCGGGCCCACGAAAAACACGAAGGGCATCAAGGCACACGAAGAAATCTCCGTCCAACCGATCCTTCGTGCGACTTCGCGCGCTTCGTGGACGTCGTGGTCGCGGTGGCTATCGCGCGGCGGCGATCTCGCGGAGCCGGTAGCGCTGGATTTTTCCGGTCGCGGTCTTCGGCAGCTCCGGAATGAACTCGACCCACTGCGGCCGTTTGTACGCCGCGAGTTGCGCGCGCACGAACTGCTGCAGTTCTTTCGCAAGCTCCGGCGACGGCTGCACGCCCTGCTTGACGACCACGAACGCCATCGTCTTCATGAGGCCGTCCTGATCCTGACGGCCGATCACCCCGCACTCGAGCACGGTCTCGTGTCCGATGAGGACCCCCTCGACCTCCGCCGGACTCACCCACTGGCCGCCGACCTTGAGCATGTCGTCGGACCGTCCGGCGTACCAGTAGTAGCCGTCCTCGTCGACGGAGAACTTGTCACCGGTCCGCAGCCAATGGCCTTCGATCGTGCTCTTGGTTTTCTCGTGCTGGTGCCAGTACCCCGCGCAGGTGGAGTCGCCGCGGATCCACAGGTTCCCGATCTCGCCGCACGCGACGGGGGCGGCGGAGTCGTCGAGAACACGCGCCTCGTACCCCTCGACGAGCTGGCCGCTGGAGCCCGCACGAATCGCGCCGGGGCGGTTCGAGATGAACATGTGCAGGGCTTCGGTCGATCCGATTCCGTCGACGATGTCGATGCCATAGCGCTGCTTGAACCGATCGTAGAGCGCCGCCGGCAACGCCTCACCGGCGGAGACCGCAAGCCGCACCGACGACAGATCGAAGTCCGCCTTCACGTGACCTTCCGGGCGGCCGTATGCGAGCAGCATCGCGAACCCGGTCGGGACTGAGTAGAAGAGCGTCGGCCGGTGCCGTTCGATGACCGCGTAGACGTTCACCGGCGTCGGCGGTCCTGGCCACAGGATCGTCGTCGCGCCCACCGCGAACGGAAAGTACAGCGCGTTGCCGAGGCCGTACGCGAAGAACAACTTCGCGACACTGAACGTGCGATCGTCCCCGGTGATCCCGAGGATGCCTCTGCCGAACAGCTCCGCGCACAGCACCATGTCATGGTGGAGGTGGACACACCCTTTTGGAGAGCCGGTGCTGCCCGACGAGTACAGCCAGAACGCGGGCGCGTCGCGATGCGTCGGTTCGGCATCGCACTCGTCGCTGCCCTGCCGCACCAGCATGCTGAATCGCGTGTGGAGGTGTGTCTGCGACACGTCACCCGGGCCGGCGGCGATGATGTGACGGACCGATTTGCGCTGTGCGACCGGTACTGCGTCGATCGCCGGCAGCAGGTCGTCGCCGACGATCAGGGCCGTTGCTTGTGCGTCGTGCAGCACGTAGCCATAATCGGCCGCCTTCCACAGCGTGTTCAGCGGAATCGGAACTGCGCCGATCTTGATCGCGCCAAAGAAGCTGTAGACGAATTCCGGACCGTCCGGGAGCAGCAGGACGACACGCTCTTCGGGGCGGAGTCCGAGCCGGCGCAGCGCGCTGCCGACGCGGTTGACGTTGGTCAGCACCTCCGCGTAGGTAATGCGCTGCTCGCCGCATTCGATCGCGACGTGAGCGCCGCGTCCCGCATCGACGTTGCGATCGACGAAGTGCGTCGCGACGTTGAAGGTCGCCGGTATGCCGAGCGACTCCGCGGTGACAATGCTCATGAGGTTCGCGCCGGGGTGAGGAGCGCGACGATCTCGCGCGGAAACGGTTGCGGCTTGAACGTGGCGGCGTCGACGCACGCCACCCGGTACGAGCCGTCGCAGATGAAGCGGCCGGTCCCACGCTCGTGAATGTCGAACGCGAAGCCGATGCGCGCGCCGGACATCTCGCCGACGCCGACGCCGACCGACAGTTCGTCACCCAGCCGCGCCGGCGATCGGAATCGCGACTGCGCCGAGGTGCGCGGCATGAAGACCCTCAGCGACTGCAGCAGCTTCGTGCGATCACTGCCAAGACGGCGGTAGAGATCCTCTTCGGCGTTCTCGAAATAGCGGAAGAACACACCGAACCAGACGATGCCGGCGGGATCGGTGTCCGGCCACATCACCCGCACGTCGATGTGATGAAAGAGCGCCACGGCAGCGCAGTGTACCGGCATTACTAGCGGACAACAACGGTGACCTCGTTGGAGGCTGCGCCGGTCCCGCACGCGTTGCGCGCACGAACGCGAACGAAATAGGTGCCCGCGGCCACGTTCGACGTCGTCAACGAGCGCGCCGTCGAGCCCGTGTCGATTGATGCAACGTTCGCTGCGCCGGACACAGAGCCCGCCTCGATCAGATAGCTGGTCGGCCCGCCGCTCGCTGCGTCCCATGCGAGCGAAACGGTATCGACCGTCACTGCGAACTGCAGCGGGCCGGGTGCGCCCGGCGGCACGGTGCATGGACCGGGACCCGAGGCGCCGACCACGAGAATCGCCTCGTTCGACGCCGCGCTGATGCCGAACGCGTTGCCCGCGCGGACGCGGACGAAGTAGGTGCCGGGGGCGATTCCCGACGCGGCAAACGACGGCTCGCTCGTGCCGGTCGACAGGGTCGCGAGATCGCGGCCGCCAGGCGCGGAACCGGCCTCGATCACGTAGAACGCCGGCGCGCCGCCGACAGGCAGCCGGTTCCACGTCAGCGTCACGGTCGCACCATTCGCGACGGCCACCAATGACGTCGGCGGCGCCGGCGGTCCGTCTGCCGGCGCGGTCCCGCCGCCGACGACAATCACGACCTCGTTCGACGGCGCACCGGTTCCCGACGCGTTGGCGCCTCTGACGCGAACGAAGTACCTGCCCGGCGCGACGCTGGCTGCGACAAATGATGTCGCCGCGCTTCCCGTATCGAACACGATCGCGTCGGTGCCACCCGAAAACGATCCCGCTTCCAGGACGTAGGTTGTCGCGCCCCCTCCTGCACTCCACGTCAGGACAACGGTCGGTCCGAAGACTGACGCGACGAGCCCGGCGGGCGCACCGGGCGCCGCTGACGGCGCAGGCGTCGGTCCCGGGGGCGGAGCGGACGGCGGCGCCGACGGAGCCGGGGAAGGCGGTGGAGATGGTGCCGGCGGCTCGACCACGATTGCCGCCGCAACGCCGAAGATCCTGAGCGTCCAGCTCTGCAACGTGCCGACGGTGCCCGCCGCGCGATCCGCGACTCTCAACGTCCACGTGCCCGCCGCCGACTCGCCCCAATGGCGAACCGTCCCGAACCGCCACGCTGTAAAGTCTGCTCCCGTGTCCGCCGGTCGCACCGTCGCCAGGTGGCTGACGACGCCGGACGGCGAGACGAGCGTCACCTCGAGATCGCCGCGACGCGCATGCGCTACGCTCAACTCGACCTCGACGTGCTCGACGCTGAATCCCGTCTGCCCGGCGCCTACGACGATCGTGTCGGCGATGCCGGCGGCGCTGTTGTCGGGAATCGCGAGTTGCACCGAGTGCGTCACGACGGGGACCGCACTCTCCACGGCGACGTTCGACCACGAGGCGGCAAGATTGACGGCGGCGACGGCATCGACGAGCCCGAATCCGTACTTCTCGCTGTGCGGAAAGGCGGCCGCGGTCCAGCTCGGATCGCCGGCATTCACGCGCCGGCTGCTGCGAACGAGGATGTGCTGCACGTCGCGCCAGGTCAGCGCCGGGTTGCGCGCCAGCATCAGCGCCGCGACGCCGCTGACGATCGGCGCGGCCGCCGCCGTTCCTCCGAACGATGCGATGTAATCGGTCGAATCACCGCCCGCGCTGCCGACCAGATCGGTCGTCGTCAGACCGCGCGTTGACGGCGGCAGACCACTCGACGGAGCCGAGACGAGCAACGCCGAGCACGATTCACTCGATGCCGTCTGCTGCCCGGTATCGTCGACCGCGCCGACAGCGATCGCGAAGCGGCTGTTCGCATATCCGTTGGTGTTGCATTGATCGCCGTTCGCGCGACCGTCGCCCGCTGCGAACACGAAGATTCGTCCCTTGCCGCCGCGGCCGGCCGCCACCGCGGTTGCCATCGCCGCACGTGCGAGCGGCCCCGGACCGGCGAGCGTCGCGTCAGGGTCGGAAGGCCCCCACGAGTTGTTTTCAATGGCGATCGATTGCAGTTGGTGCGTGAACGCAGCGGCCTCGGTCGCGTCGCTGACGGCCGGACCCCTCAATCGAATGCCGGCGAGCGACGCCTGCGGCGCGACACCGCTTCCGCCGATGCCGTTGTCGCCGGCTTCCGCGGCGATGCCGGCTGCCCATGTGCCGCGACAGTTTGCGGACGACGAACAGTCGCCGAGCGTGATCGGACTCGGATCGGTGTCGCCGTCGACGAAATCTCTGGACAGCGCGGCGACGTAGTTCGGCTGCAGATCCGGATGCGTTCGCTGCAGGCCGTCATCGACGATGCCGATGACGACGCCGGCGCCGCGCGTGATCGGCCAGACCGGACGGACGTTCGCGCTTGCGAACTCGACGTTCTTGTCGGCGAGATGCCACTGCTCGTCGAGCAGCGGATCGGGGGCCGTCGCGGCAACCGTGATCGTCGTACGTGCCGTCGCCGTCGCGCTGCCGTTCGCGAACAGCCGGACTTCGTAGACGCCTGGTGTCGTCGGCAACGTGAAGGTCACGACGGCGCTGCCCACACCGGCGGCCGGAGGGGTCGGCAGCCCGTTCAGATGCTTCGTCGCGATCGGCACACCAGCGTCGGGCACGCCTGCCAGGTAGAGACGAACCTCGTCTCCGCTGCTCGCCGATCCGTCCACGACCGTGACGCCAACGGCGCCGCCGGGCACGACTTGCGTCGGATTGGCGACCACGGCATCGACTGGCCGAATCTTCACGATCGCGCCGGTGTTGTAGCCGACGACGTACAACTCCCCTTGCGAATCGCGACCAAAGCTGCTGATGTTTCCGACCGCGGCGCCGCCGAGCGTCGCACTGTGCTCGATCAGATTCGACGCCGTCGCCTCACCCGAGACTGGATCGACCGTGAGCGCGATCGACCAGACGCGTCCCCGGATGAAGTCCCCGAAGACGTAGCGGCCGTTGAAGGAGGTGCCGAGCGCGGATCCGCGATAGACATAGCCGCCGGTAATCGACTGCCCGACGGTGTGGTCGTACTCGAAGATCGGGTCGGTCAGCGAAGTCGGGGCGCCCGGCGTCGGTACACTCGCGCCAGGGGGAGCGCCACCGTTGTCATGAAGCCCCTCGCGACGCACCCACCCGTAATTGCGGCCGCCGCGGTTGGCCGGCTCGTAGTCGATCTCTTCGAAGGCGTCCTGGCCGACGTCGCCAATCACCAGGGCGCTGATTCCACCGGGTCCTTCGTCGAAGCTGAACTTCCACGGGTTCCTCACACCGAACGCCCAGATTTCACGTCGCGTCGGGACCGGCAGCATGGCGGCGAACGGGTTGCCTGCCGGGACGACGTAACCCTGCGTATCTGCATCGGAAACGTTCACGTCGATCCGCAGCATCTTCCCGAGCAGGAGCGCGGGATTCTGCGAGTTGTTGTGCGGATCGTTTCCGGAGCCGCCATCGCCAACGCCGATATAGAGCAACCCGTCAGGTCCGAATGCGAGATGACCACCGTTGTGGTTCGAAAACTCTGTGTGCGGTATGAATCCGACCGGCGCCCCGGACAGGCTCGTCCACTCGAGGTCGAATCGCGACGACTGATCGGCGACCAGCGGATTGCCTGCCGATCGCGTGAACCGCGCGACGACGATGTTGCCGTCCTGATTCGTGAAGTAGACGTAGAAGCGGCCGCTCACGGCATAGTTCGGGGGAAAAGCCAGGCCGAGCAATCCACGTTCGCCGCCTGAAAGCACGATGCCGGTCAGGTCGAGAAAGTCGGTGGGTTGCAGCACGCCCGAGACGATGGTCCGGATGCGGCCCTGCTGCTGGACGACGAATTGAACTGACGGATCGGCGGGATTCTGAACAAACTCGAGCGGCAACGACAGACCCGAGACGAACGGCGTGGCCGTGACCGCAGGCGCATCGATGATGGGCACCGGCAGCCATGCCGACGAGCCGCCGCCCGGTCGTGGATTGACGACCGTGACCTGTGCCAACCCGGGCAGATCGAGATCGGCTGCCAGGATCGCCGCTCGAAGGAGCGTGCTGCTCACGAACATCGTGGCGCGGTCAACGCCGTTCCATTGCACGATCGACGACGGCACGAAACCGTCGCCGCTGACCGACACGGTCGTGGCAGGACTGCCGACGGTGGGCGCTGGCGATACCGCGGTGATGACTGGAACGGGATTGTCGGGAACACCTTGACCGGCGCCTGGAACGACCGACACCAGGAAGAGCGCCAGCGTGATCGCGGGTCGCGGACGCGTCGTCATCGCACTGCCGGCGCGCATGATACAGGCCGCTTCACGATAAGCTGTCGACTTTCTGCGCGGAGATTCGCAGCTTTCGGACATAATCCGGCCGATTGAATGAGGCGTTACATGACTGCGATGATCGTGATGTTCGTGATCCTGTCAGGTCTGGTCGCGCGGGCCCAGACGCCGGATACCGGCCGACAGGTCTTCGTCAGCCGCTGCGCCGGCTGCCACGGCACCGATGGCAACGGTGGCGAGCTGGGGCCGGCGATTACGACGCGCGTGCCGGCGCGGACCGATGCCGATCTTTCGGCGCTCTTCGCACAGGGCCTGCCCGCGTCGGGGATGCCGTCGTTTGCGAACTTCTCGACTGAGGAAACCGCTGACGTCATCCACTATCTGCGCACGCTGCGGCCGCGATCAGGCTCGGCGCCGCAGCGAATCAAGGTCTCGCTGACGGATGGCGGCGTCGCGGAGGGTCTCGCGCTCAATCGGAGCGCGCTCGATCTGCAGCTGCTCGGCGACGACCGCCGACTGCATCTGCTGCGCAAGTCCGGTGAACGGTATCGGTCTGTCACGTCGCAAACCGACTGGCCGTCCTACAACGGCCAGACGAGCGGAAGCCGGTACAGCCCGCTCGCACAGATCACGGCGCGCAACGTCGCGCGGACGGTGCCGAAGTGGATCTTCAGCGTGCCGACGACCTCGCGCCTTCAGGTCACCCCGGTTGTCGTCAACGGCGTGATGTACGTGACTGCCGCCAACGAGTGCTATGCGCTCGACGCAGGATCCGGCCGTGAAATCTGGCACTACCAGCGTCCCCGTACCAAGGACCTCGTCGGTAATGCGGCCGGCGGCATCAACCGGGGCGTCGCCGTCGCCGGCGACCGTGTGTTCATGGTCACCGACCATGCGCACCTGATCGCGCTGAACCGGTTCACCGGCGCGCTGCTGTGGGAGACCGAGATGGCCGACTGGCACCAGAACTACAACGCCACAGGCGCGCCGCTCGCCGTCGGCACGCTCGTCGTCACCGGGACGTCCGGCGGCGACGAAGGCGTTCGCGGATTCGTGGCCGCCTTCGATCAGGCCACCGGGAAGGAGGCCTGGCGCTTCTGGACCGTGCCGCGCCCGGGAGAATCGAAGGCCGACACCTGGCGGGGAAAGGGTATCGATCATCCGGGCGCCACCACGTGGCTGACCGGCACCTACGATCCGGAGCTCGACATGGTGTACTGGCCGACCGGCAATCCATCGCCCGATCTCATCGGCGACGATCGCGGCGGCGACAATCTCTACTCGGATTCCATCGTCGCGCTCGACGCGAAGACCGGCCGACTGCGCTGGCACTTTCAGTTCACGCCGCACGACGTCTGGGACTACGACGCGCAGGAGACGCCGGCACTGATCGATGCGGTCTGGCAGAACCGGCCACGCAAGCTGCTCGTGCAGGCGAACCGCAATGGGTTCTTCTACGTGCTCGACCGCACCGACGGCAGCTTCCTCCTGGGCAAGCAATACGCGAAGACCGTGACGTGGGCCAGCGGCCTCACGCCGGATGGCCGGCCGAAGACGGTCCCGAACATGGAGCCGACGCTCGCAGGGATCCGCGTGTGCCCGTCGCTCGACGGCGCATCGAACTGGTACTCGACGTCGTTCAATCCGGCGACTGGCCTGTACTACGTGCAGACGAACGACAAGTGCGGCGTCTTCACGCGCGAGGACATGGAGTGGGCGGCCGGCAAGGGATTCATGGGCGGCTCGTTCAAGCAGGCCCCTGACGAGCCGGCGCAGCGCGTCCTGCGCGCGATTGACATTCAGACCGGCCGGATCGCCTGGGAGCTGCCGCAGACCGGAGCGGTCGATTCATGGGGCGGCACGCTCAGCACCGCGGGCGGCATCGTGATCTTCGGCGAGGACAGCGGATCGCTGATGGCCGCCGACGCGGCGACCGGCGCTCCGCTCTGGAGCTTTCAGACGAGCCAGCTGTGGAAGGCGTCGCCGATGACCTACCTGTTCGACAACCGGCAGTTCGTCGCGGTGGCGTCGGGATCGAACATCATCGCGTTCGGGCTGCCGGACGATCAACCGTCACGGTGACGGGAGTTCCCGACGAGGACCGCGGGGCACTGCTATACTTCCTGGCGCTCGCCTGCAGAGGCCACGACCATTCTTCCCACATCGACTGACGATCTCCAGCGTCGGCTCGCCGAGCATCGCTACGTAGCGGACCGCGGTCTCGCGGTGTCGCTGTTTCTCGCGCTGCGCCTCGAACGGCCGCTGTTCGTCGAAGGAGAGGCCGGCGTCGGAAAGACGGCGCTCGCCGGCGCGTTGGCCGCGGCCTTCGCCACCGACCTGATCCGCCTGCAATGCTACGAGGGGCTCGACGTCGGCCACGCCCTGTATGAATGGGACTACACGCGGCAGCTGCTCGAGCTGCGCATCCTCGACGCGACGCACACACTGACGCGCGACAGCGCGCATCGCGAGCTGTACAGCGAGGCGTTTCTCGTGAAGCGCCCGCTGCTGCAGGCGATCGATCCGCAGCGGACACGCCCGGCCGTCCTCCTCATCGACGAGATCGATCGCGCCGACGAAGAATTCGAGGGCTTTCTCCTCGAACTCCTCGCCGAGTTCCAGATCACCGTCCCGGAGCTCGGCACGCTGCGTGCGGCGCAGCGCCCCATCGTCGTGCTGACCTCGAACCGCACGCGCGAGGTGCACGATGCGTTGAAGCGCCGCTGTCTCTATCAATGGATTGACTACCCGTCGTTCGAGAAGGAGCTGGCGATCGTGCGGGCGCACGCGCCGCGGGCGCCGGCCCGCCTGAGCGAGCGTGTGACGGCAATGGTGCAGGAGATGCGTAGCGCCGACCTGTACAAAAAGCCCGGCGTCTCCGAAACCATCGACTGGGTGATGGCGCTCGTCGCGCTGGATCGCGATACGCTCGACGCCGAGGCGGTGGCCGAAACACTCGGCGTCGTCCTCAAGGCGAAAGAGGATCTCGACGCGCTGCGTGGCGGGCGCGTCGCCGAGCTCCTCGATCGGGCGATCGCACGGACGCCGACGCCGGCGTGAGGGAGACGCTGCGCGCTGCAATTGAGAATTTGGAATTTTTGACGAGAATTCATACCTGTGTTCAATCGAGACGGAGGATCAGAATTACCTGAACGTCTCGAACATCGCTACGAATTCCACATTCCACATTCCAAATTCTTGATGGCACTTGCTGGAGCCACCCGCGATGTCCCGTCTGCTCGACAACCTGCTCATCTTCGGGCGCTTCCTCCGCCGCGCCGGCATCGCCGTTCACCCGGGACGGCTCCTCGACGTCATCAGCGCGCTCGATCACGTGGACCTCGCCTCGCGGGCGGAGGTCTATTACGCGTGCCGCGCGCTGCTCGTCCACCGACCGGAGCAGATGCCGATTTTCGATCGTGCGTTCGCGGCGTTCTGGAGCGCGCAGACCTTCCCCGTCGATCGGTCGAGTCCTCCGCGCGAGGGCACACCGAACGCAACGGCGGCAGCCGAACTGATCGACATGGCTGACACCGGCCGGTCGATCGCAGACGCCAACGCCGAAGACGCAGAGACGACACCGGGCGCTCTGAAGACGTGGAGCGAGGCCGGTGGCCTCGCGGAGAAGGACTTCGCGACCTTGACGCCGGCCGAGCTCGCGCAGGCGACCGCGGCGCTGGCGCAGTTGATCTGGACGCCAGGCCAGCGGCGCACGCGCCGATGGATCCGGGGCCGCGGTCCGCGTCTCGATCTCCGCCGCGCGATCGCCGACAGCCGCCGGACCGGCGGCGACGTCGTGACGCTCTCCCGCCGGGTGCGACGGACGCGACCGCGTCCGCTCGTACTGCTCTGCGACATCAGCGGCTCGATGGAACGGTATTCACGCCTGCTGACGCACTTCGCTTACACGGTGGCGTCGCGGTATCGCAGGGTCGAGACGTTTTTCTTCGCCAGGCAGCTGACCCGCATCACGCGCCAGCTCGACACCGCCAGTCCGGACGAAGCGCTCGCCGCGGTGTCGCGAGCAGTGCCGGAGTGGTCAGGCGGCACGCAAATCGGCCGCGCGATCAGGGAATTTCACCGGCAGTGGGCCAGTCGCACACTCACCGGTGGCGCGGTGGTCCTGCTCGTCTCCGATGGATGGGACTGCGGCGATCCAGCCGAACTGGCCGCGCAGATCGCCCGGCTGCAGCGCAGCGCTCACCGGCTCGTGTGGCTCAACCCGCTGGTCGGCACCGTCGGATACGCGCCGCTGACGCGCGGCCTGCAGGCGGCGCTGCCGTTCGTCGACGACTTCCTGCCGGCTCGCACGCTCAACGATCTCGCCGATCTGGCCGTACACTTGAACACGCTCGGCTGACGCAAAAAGCCACCGATGGAACTCTCTTCGTCCTACACGTTCAACGCCCCGCCCGCTCGAGTGTGGGCGCTCTTGATGAACCCCGACGCGCTCTCCTCGTGTGTTCCCGGCTGCGAGCGGTTCGAGAAGGCCGGAGAGGATCACTACACGGTGGCGCTCACCGTCGGCCTCGCGGCGATCACCGGAAAGTACTCGGGCAGCGTCGCTGTCAGCGACAAGGTGGAGCCGACCTCGTATCGCCTGCTCGTCGAGGGCCACGGGCGCCCTGGTTTCGTCAACGGCAGCACGGCGATCACGCTGCGACCCGAGGGCGAGACGACGATCGTCGACGTCAACGCGAGCGTGCAGGTCGGCGGGGCCATCGCCCGCGTCGGTCAGCGGCTGATCGGCGCCGCCGCGAAGCTGATGATGGACCAGTTCTTCGCGTGCCTGCAGTCGAAGCTGGCTGCGCCGGGCAATTAAGAAGTAAGAATTCCTGATTCTTAATTGCCGCGGCGAGCCAGCGCCGGCCCCCCTAGGCGCGCGCGAGCGCACCTGCCAGCGCGCGTTCGGTAAAGACAGCCACCATCGCCCGCCGGTACTCGGCACTGGCGTGAATGTCCTCGTTCAGATCGTCGAGCGCGGCGCCGGCATTCCTGGCGGCCGCCTTGATGTTGTCGAGCGACGCCGGTTTGCCCGTGAGCGCCTGCTCGACCCCCGACAGCCGGGTCGCGTGCGACTGTGCGCCGGTCAACCCGATGCTCGCCGACTGGATGACGCCCCCTCCGACCTGCAGCGCGGCGGCCACGCCGACGATCGCAAAGTGGGACGCCCGCTGGTGGAGTTTCGCGTACGCCGCGGACTTCACCGGCTTGAACGAGACGGAGACGATGAGCTCGTTCGGGTTGAGGTCGACGGTGAAGAGCGCGCGGAAGAAGTCCGACGCCTTGACGCTTCGCGACCCGCTCCGTCCCTGGATGTGGATGTCGGCGTCGAGCGCGATCATCGCCGCCGGATAGTCGGCGGCCGGATCCGCATGCGCGAGGCTGCCGCCGAGTGTGCCGCGATTCCGGACCTGCGGATCGCCGATATCGGCGGCCGTCTCCGCGAGCATCGGACACCCTTGCTGGAGCACCGGGGAGGCGGCGACGTCATGGTGAACGGTGGCGGCGCCGATCTCGATCGAATCACCCCGGGTACGGATCCCGGAGAGGCCGGGAATGCGGGAGATGTCGATCAGCGTCGCCGGCTCGCTCAAGCGCAGCTTCATGAGCGGGACGAGGCTGTGACCACCGGCGATCAGCTTGCCGCCGTCGCCGGCGGCGCCAAGCTTCGCGAGCGCGTCCTCGACCGACGTCGCGCGCGCGTACTCGAACGCTGTCGAAATCACGATCGACCTCCGTTGATGATCCGCCACAGTTTCTCGGGCCGCAGCATCATGTCGACGTGCTTGACGCCGAAGTCGGCCAGTGCGTCGACCACTGCCGAGACGACGCTGGGCGTCGAGCCGAGCGTCCCCGCTTCCCCGACGCCTTTCGCACCGAACGGATTGACCGGCGTCGGCGTGACCGTCGCCTCCAGCTCGAACCGCGGAAAGTCGATCGCGCGCGGGATGGCGTAGTCCATGAACGAACCGGTCAGCAGCTGACCGTCGTCGCCGTAGACGACCTCCTCGATCATCGCCTGACCGACCCCCTGCGCCAGCCCGCCGTGAATCTGGCCTTCCACGATCAGCGGGTTGATGAGATGGCCGGCATCGTCGACGGCAACGAGCTTCAGCAGCGTCGGCTCGCCGGTCTGGCGATCGATCTCGACCATCGAGATGTGGCAGCCGAAGGGATAGGTGTTGTTCGGCGGCTCGAAGAACGCTTCCTCGCTCAATCCGGGCTCGAGGCCCTCGGGCAGCGGCACAGGGCGATAGGCAAACGCCGCGACGGACGCAAACGTCCTGGCCGAGGCCGGTGCCCCTTTCACGCCGATGGTGCCGTTCTCGAAGACGAGATCGTCCTCGTGGGCTTCGAGCAGGGCGGCCGCGAACCTGGCCATCTTCTTCTTCACCTTGGCGCCGGCCATGTGCAGCGCCGTGCCGCCGACGGCCTGCGAGCGGCTGCCGAAGGTGCCGATGCCCTGCTTCACCACGCCGGTGTCGCCGTGCAGGATCGTGACGTGCTCGAACGGCACGCTGAACTGGTCGGCGAGCATCTGCGCGAACGTCGTCTCGTTGCCTTGTCCGTGCGGCGATGCGCCGGTGGTGGCGCTGATCCGGCCGTCGCGTTCGATGGTGACCTGCGAGTGTTCCCATCCCCCGGTCGGCAGCCCGGCGGACGGGCCGATGCCGCAGACCTCGACGTACATCGCGAGGCCGAGGCCGACGAGCCGCCCTTGCGCGCGCGCGGCGTCGCGTTCGGCTTTCAACCGATCCCATTCGGCGACCTGCAA
>DATFXR010000481.1:0-6738 GCA_035315685.1 Vicinamibacterales bacterium
CAGGAAGTCGGCCGCGGCGTTGCCGGTGTACTGTCCCGAGAACGTGAAGTCACCGTTCGGCCGGTTGATGAACGATACGCGAATCTGATCGCGCCGGATCTCGCCGCCGAACTTGAAGGCATGCGCGCCGCTCACCCACGAGAGATCGTCGGTGAACGTCAGCACGTTGTTCACGCGCGTCGCGAACGGCTGCTGCGCGTCGCCGGTGGTGAAGAACCCGGTGACGGTGATGAACGGCAGGCCCGCCGCCGTCGGGTTGCTCGGCGTGATCTGCCACCCCAGGTCGTTCAGGTTGAGGCCGCTGGTCACCGTCGGCTTCGCGTCGATCCGGTTGACCGACCCGCGGGCGACGTTGATCATGTTCGATCGAATCAGCCAGGTGTCCGATCCCATCAGATCCTGCAGCGTCGCGATCGCCGTATTGCCGGCCGGCGAAAAGTTCGAGCCACCCAGCGGGTTGACGTTGTTGGTGTGGCCAACGATGTAGCGGCCGAGCAGCGTGTGCTGCGCGTTCAGGCGGATATCCATCCGCGTACCGAACTGCTCCCGGGTGTCTTCGACGTTCGGCGATCGCACGCTGCGGTTCGCCGTGCTGTTCGGCAGCGGAAGGTACTCGGCGAGGAGACGCTGCGATATCGGGCTGATCAGCGAAGACGGTATGACGTTGTTGGGAAACGGCTGCCCGGTGACCGGATTGCGAATCGGCGCGCCGCCCGAGAAATCGCCGTTGCGCTGAGCGGCCGACAGCACCGTCCGCGTATCGGTGACGCCCTGCCTGTTCTGAAAGCCCTCGTAGTAGCTGAACATGAACAGCTTGTTCCTCACGAGCGGGCCGCCGATCGCGCCGCCGTACTGGTTCTGTTTCAGCTCGGGTTTCGTCGTCGCAAAGAAGTTCGTCGCCTGCAGGCGATCGCCGCGGTTGAATTCCCACGCGCTGCCATGCCACTCGTTGCTGCCGGCTTTCGTCACCACGTTGACGACCGAGCCGGCGTTGCGTCCGTACTCCGCGTCGTAGGAGTGCGTGAGAATCTTGAACTCCTGGATCGCGTCGGGTGGCGGCCGCAGCACGAAGCCGGTGTTGAACGAGTCGTTGTTCGCCGCGCCGTCGAGGAGGAAGTTGTTCGACTGGTTGCGCTGGCCGTTCACGTTGAAGCCGCCGGTCACGTTGCCGAACCCGCCTGGCGTCGCGTTGCCGTCCTGTCCCCCGAGCGCGCCCGGCGGCGCGACGACGCCGGGGATCAATGTGCCGAGCTGCGTGAAGTTGCGGCCGTTCAGCGGCAGGTCGACCACCTTCTGGCGATCGATCACGACGCCCAGCGTCGCGTTGGTCGTCTCGACCAGCGGCGACTCGGCGGAGATGACGAGGGTTTCGGTGATGCCGGCGAGCTGCATCTGCAGATCGGCCCGCACCGTTTCGTTGACCACCACCGTCACGGTCTCACGCGCGGTCGTCCGAAATCCGGACAGCGTCGCGGTGACTCGATAGATGCCGGGATTGACCAGCGGGACGGTGAAGAATCCATCGGGGCCGGTGACCGCGCTGCGGACGTGGCCGGTATCGCGGCTGACGACTTCGATCGACACGCCGGGCAGCGCGCCGCCCGACGGATCGGTGACCAGGCCGGCGATCGCGCCAGTGGCCTGCGCAACCGCGCGCGAGGGAGCGCCGCAGACAACGACGCACAGGGCAACCGCGGCACTGCGCCGCAGGGTGATCGCGGACATGGGATCCTCCGAGTCGGCGGGATGGTACGCCCGGAGGTAAGCTGACGTCCAGATGACCGCGCTGAACGACGTGCACTGTCACTTCTTCTCGACGCCGTTCTTCGCCGCGCTCGGCGGCGATGCGGCGATCACGACGCTCGGATGGACTTCGCCCGGCACCGCGGAGGCGCTGGCCGATTGCTGGATCGCCGAGCTCGATCGGCACGGCGTCCGCCGCGCGGCGCTGATCGCGAGCGTGCCGGGCGACACCGCGTCCGTGGCGACCGCGGTGACGCGGCACCCGACGCGCTTCGTCGGCTTCTTCATGGTCGATCCGACACGGCCCGACGCCGAGACGACGACCGCGGCCGCTCTCGGAAGTGGTGCGCTGCGAACCATCTCTCTGTTTCCGTCGATGCACGGCTACGCGATAGGTGACGCGCGGGCCCAGCGGATCTTCGAGCTGGCGGCAGCGACGTCGGGCGCCGCCGTGTTCGTGCACTGCGGCGTGCTGTCGGTCGGCGTTCGCAAGAGGCTCGGTCTGCCGAGCCCGTTCGACCTCAGCGTCGGCAATCCCGTCGCGCTGCAGCCGGTGGCGATGCGCTTTTCGAGCGTGCCGATCATCGTGCCGCATTTCGGCGCCGGCTTCTTTCGTGAGGCGCTGATGCTCGCCGACCTGTGCCCGAACGTTCACCTCGACACCTCGAGCTCGAACGGCTGGATGAAGTACCAGCCAGGCCTGACGCTCGGCGCGGTGTTTCGTCAGGCGCTGGCGGTGGTCGGTCCCGATCGAGTCCTGTTCGGCACCGACTCGTCGTTCTTCCCGCGCGGCTGGGTACGCGGCGTGTACGACGCGCAGTCGACCGCGTTGCAGGAACTTGGCGCGAGCGAGGAGGATCGCGCGAAGATCTTCGGCCGCAACTTCGATCGCCTGTTCCCGAGCGCGTGACGCCACCGTGGCGCGTTGGCTTCGGACGCGTCAGCCTGGCCGCGGGATCACGCTGCGATCGCGTCCACGGGAACCGCAGAGAACGCAGAGACACGCAGAGCCGTCACGCTGAGCGTGCGACCGGGCCCGCTACGCGGGCCATCGAAACGATCAGAGCGCCGCGAACACAAGCGGGAGACATCTCGACGCTTGCGTTCTCGGCGCTCTGCTCGTTTCGCGTCCGGCCGGCTGGCGCCGGCCACCGGTCGCGCGGCAAGGCATCTTTCGGTGATTCAGTCGTTGCGCTCACGTGTAGGTCCGCCTTTCAGAGCGCGTTCGCTCGCTCGAAGCTTGGCGTGCGTCGTTCACGAAAAACCGCAACATCACCGAGAAGCGAAATAGTCGCCGCTGAGTACAGCGGGCTTGTGATACCTGCTTGCCTTCGACGCGCGCCGCGCGACCAGGCTCGCGCAGCGAGCTGACGAAACGAAGCGAGCGCCGCAAAAAGGCAAGCGTCATGCGCTCTTCACGCTTGCATTTTTGTGCGCTCGATTCGTTTCGTCCGCGGCCGGCGCAGCCGGCCGCTGGTCGTGCTTCAGCGTGACAGCTCTGCGGTCTCTGCGGTTCCCGTGGACGCGATCGCAGCGTGACAGCGGGAGCGCCGGACGCCCCGCTTAGTGGGGCGTCGAGCGCAGGTGCTCGCGCAGCAGATCGCGGCCGAAGTCCCCGTCGAAATCCCGCCACACCGAGTGGATGTGGTTGCCGTCGTTCTGGGTGTTGTCGTACTCGACCAGGAAGGTCGGTCCCTGGATCCGGTAGTAGTGCTTCTTGCCGCGCTCGGTTTCACCGGCCCATGCGAATGCGATCTTCTCGAGCCCCGCCTTCTTCAGCTTGGCCGTGCGATCGGCGGCGATGTCCGGCGCCATGTAGCCGACATACACGTCGATCAACTTCGTCAGCAGATCGCGCTGGGCCGCGGTCATCGCGTCCGCGGTGAGGCCGATCGGCGACAGCGGCTTGATGTCCACGTTCGCCATCGTCACCATGTCGCCGGGCGCTTTCGCGTCGATGATCGCCTTGGTCCGCTGCGAGGCGTCGAGCGCGGTCAGCAGCGCGCGCGCCGCGTCTTCCTCCGCCCCGAGGATGCGAAGCCCCTTCTTCGCCCCGTCACGCACCTCCGCCGGGTTCGATCCGAAGAACGTCGGCGAGCCAGCGACGAGCGTGCCGTTGACGACGGTGAAGTGCAGCGAGACGTGATGCCCTTCGACGCGCCAGCCCCAGGTGTCTTTCGTCGACGGCGTGCCGAAGATCGAGAAGAAGTACTTCTCGGGATTCCGTTCGAGCGCACGCGCCGCTTCGGCGCTCGTGCCGCTGGCCCGCTGCGCCGCTTCGATCGCGTTGAGGACGTTCTCGAGGTCCATGATCTGCGTCGCCGTCATGTAGCCGCGCTGGCTGAGCCCCGCTTTCAGCAGCTCGTGCGCCAGCTTGCGCTGCGCCGGCGTCATGTCGCGGACGAGCAGCCCCTTGCGCGGGAACATCTCGGTCGGGATGAAATGCCAGTGCAGACGCTCGTCGCCGAAGGCAAACGACGCCTGCTGCTTCTGCTCCGGCGTGAGCGCGCCGAGGAACGCCGTCGCGGCGCTGGCCATCGTCGACGCCGACCGTTCTGCCGCGATCGTCGAGCCGATGGCCACCAGGGCCACGATTCCGATCGCCACGCACAACCGGGGTGACATGATGTGCTGTTTCATGCCCGGATTCTAGCTTGACCCGCGGCCGGCGCGAGAGCAGGATTGACAACTTCTTATGCGGCTCATCCGTCTGCTCGCGATCCTCGCTGCCATGGCCTGTCCACTGGCGCTGGTCGCGCAGAACGGAGACCTCGACGAGATGCTCGACCGGGTGTCCGATTACGTCGAGGCCTACGAGCGCACCTTCGTTGGCGTGGTGTCCGAGGAAACCTATCGGCAGCAGGTGCGCGGCGGCCGGACGGGCACCGACCTGCGCGGCTTCCCCATCGAAGGGCAATCGCAGCGCCGCGATCTGAAGTCTGACGTGCTCCTCGTCCGCGCGCCGGCCGGCGATCGCTGGATGCAATTTCGCGACGTCTTCGAGGTGGACGGCAAGCCGGTCCGCGATCGCGACGATCGGCTGACGAAGCTCTTTCTGCAGCCGTCCGCCGACGCCCGACGCCAGGAAGAGAACATCGCCGAGGCGAGCGCACGCTACAACATCGGCGGCGTGAGCCGGACCGTCAACCTCCCGGTGCTCGCGCTGGAGGTCCTCGAAGCCCGAAATCGCGCGTGGTTCACGTTCAAGATCGCCAGGCGCAGCGGGACGAACGTCGAGCTCGAGTACCAGGAAGAAGACCGCGGCCGCACCATGATTCACACCAACGACGACCAGCCGATGCGCGCCCGAGGCCGCCTCACGATCGAGGCGGCCACCGGACGCGTCCTCGCCACGACGCTGGCCACCGAGACGGCGACGCTGCGCGCGCAGATCGACGTGACCTACGGCCCTGAGCCCGCTGTGGACATGTTCGTTCCGCGCGAGATGCGCGAGCGGTACACGCTGAAGGACGGCTCGACGATCGACGGCCGCGCGATCTACGCGAAGTTCCGGCGCTACCAGGTGAAAGTCGACGAGAAGCTCGCGCCGCCGAAAAAGTAGCGATTGCGTGCAATCGTCGAACGCCAACTCTCGGTGCTGCCGATTACCGGCGCGCTGTTCGTGAAAATGCGCAGTCTGGAGCCGCTCGACCTCGTGCGCATCACCGTCGCGGCCAGAGGGCGCGTGTGGCGTTCGGACTACGAAATCGGTGGATACTGTCGATATCCAGATGAAGGGTGGCGAGTGAGCGATGGCCGTGGCAATCAAGCAGGACGCGACCTATGCTGGCAGCGACTCCTGGCAATGGTCTGTCTGGCTGGATGGGCCGCCTGAGGAGCTCGATGCGATTGATCACGTCACCTACGTCCTTCACTCGACGTTTCTCAATCCGGTGCGTGAAATCCACGATCGAACCACCAACTTCAGGCTCGAGACGTCCGGATGGGGAAGGTTCCGCATTCACGCCAAGGCGACCTACAAGGACGGCCATCAGCTGCAGCTGCAGGACGACCTCGTCCTCCTCTATCCAGACGGCACGCCGACCACTGCGTAGCTTGACCTGAACCCGCCGGCCGGAACAGCATGCCGGCTGGTCCCATGTCCCGCGTGTGGCTGGCGGCGATCACGGCGACGGCGATTCTCGCGCCACCGGCGGCCGCGGCGCAGGAGCCGACGCTGCAGACGGTGCTCGCGCGCGCCGGCAGCTATGTCGCCGAGTTCCATCGGCGGCTCGCGCGGCTGATTTCCGAGGAGCGCTACACGCAGACCTGGGAAACGATCTGGACCGGCCGCCGCAACGGCGCGACGAAATGGGCCGACCGCGTGCTGCTCTCGGACCTGCTGCTCGTCAAACCCGAAGGCGCCGACGACTGGCTGCAGTATCGCGATGTGTTCGAGGTGGATGGCCACCGCGTGCGCCAGCGCAGCGAGCGGCTGCCCGATCTGCTCTCCGACCGGTCGGCGTCGGCCGCGGCGCAGGTGGAACGGATCCGCCGGGAGAGCGCGCGCTACAACCTCGGCTCGATCGAGCGCGACGTCAACGTGCCGGTGCTCGCCATGCGCTTCCTGTCGTTCGCCAACCAGCCGCGCTTCAAGTTCACGCGCGCGGCGGACCGGTCGGCGGCCGCCGCCCACATCGCGCCAGACGAAGCGGGCGTGTTCCGCGTGACCGCCGAGTTGTGGGCCATCGACTACGAAGAAGTGCGCCGGCCGACGCTCATCCGCACGCTGGACAACAAGGACCTCCCTGCGCACGGCCGCTTCTGGATCGATCCGGACACCGGGCGCGTGCTGATCACGGAGCTTCGCGCCGGCAACCGGAGCGTCAGAGGGACCATCGACGTCAGCTACCGCTCGGAGCCGGTGCTCGATCTGCTGGTGCCGGTCGAGATGCGTGAGGAATACTTCGACAAGGCGGGATCGCACATCACCGGCGTGGCCACTTACGGGCGCTTTCGCCAACTTCACCAATAGGAGCTTATGGCTGCACGACC
>DATFXR010000482.1:0-3052 GCA_035315685.1 Vicinamibacterales bacterium
GCACATTTCCGAGTTCGCCCCCGGCTACACGACACAGACAGCAGCCAACGCGCGCCACAACCCGAGCGCCTACGCAACGTTCGCGGCACATATCTTCGAACGAGCGGACCGCCCGCCGAACCTGCGCTACGGCTTGAGTCAGGGAGGGCGGCCGTTCTAATTCGCGAAGGTTCGCTGGTGTGTCCGCTGGAACGCCGGAGGTCAGTCGCGCCGGAGGGTGGTCAGCGAATCCATCCTGGATTCGAGCCGTTCTGATAGATGTCGACGAGGCGATCCGGCTCCGCCAGCGACGGTGTCCGAAGCAGCGCAGCGTTGATGAGACTGAAGATGGCGGTGTTCGCGCCGATTCCAAGGCCGAGCATGAGAATGGCGGCCGTCGTGAACACCGTGTCTCGGAGGAGGCGTCTCAGCGCGTGGCGACCCTCGCGCGCCACCGCCTCCAGGCGGCAGCTGGTTCCCATCAGATTGGCCTCGTTTCCCAGCGCTTCCTGCAGATTGCCAAGGCGGCAGACGTTAGAAGACGCCCGAAGGTTCCGTTCGATCGGCGATCATCCGTGCACACCGAAGCGACTGCCGGACGCGTAGCGCTTCAACCCCCGTTCGAACACGAGGGCAGCGGCAATCAGATACACGGCGGCTGCAGCCACGGCGAGCACCGCAAGCGCGATCGTCGGGCGGTGCGCCAGGCGCGCAGGCACGTAGCCGACCAACCCCGCAGGCAGCAGCGTGAACAGCATGAGCCGCAGCACGCCGCCGAACAGCGGTTCCGGATACAGCGCGAAGGTGATCAGAAGGTCCCACAGCTGACGCGCCACGGCCTCGACGTTTCCGAGCCAGAACGCGAGGCTCTGAAACACGATGCCGCAGGCGAGGAGCACGAGCGCGCTCGCCACAATCGCGAGCGCTGCCAGCGGCGCCGCACGCCACGACACCTGACCCGACCACGCGATGAACGCCACGCCAGACATGAGGTCACCAAAGCCAGACGCCTGGAGCCGCAGTCCGAGCGCATGCAGCAGCACCGGTTTCGGCTGCGTCAGCAGCGTGTCGAGCTCGCCATCGTGGATGAGGCGACCGAGGTGGCGCACGCCGCCGGCCACCGTCACGGCCAGGCCAAATCCGGCGGCGACGATGCCGAACAGCACCTCGATGTCGCCGAGCCGCCAGCCGCGGACGTCCGGGACGCGCCGCATCAACACCCACCAGAACACGAAGAACGTGACGTTGTTCAGGATCATGAACACGACCTGCATGGCGAATGCGCCGCGCAGCGCAGCGGCCGCCTTGAGGTTGTTCGCCAGCAGCGCGCACATGAACGAGAGATTGTTCGAGTGTCGACTCATGTCATCCTCGCGAGGCCTCGGTGGCACGTTATCGCGACTGAAACGAGGAGCCACGACTAGCCGCCATTGATCGTCAAGGTTGCGCGTGCCCTGCGGAATTCCCACCACACCGCAACCGCCGTCACCGTCCCCCACGCCAGCAGGCGCGCGGTGAGCATTCCGAGTCCGCTGCCGCTGCCGTTGAGCGGCAGCACGAGCGACGCCGGCCCGGCGAGCATCGTCGGAAACGGCGTCAATGCCGCCGCGGTCCGCATCGCCGTCGGGTAGAGATCGATGGGGAGCATCAGCCCGCCGAACACGAACAGCAGTTTCTGCGCGATCCAGAACACCGGCGACACATCCTCGAGCCAGAACGCCAGCAGGCCAATCCACAGGTGCATGCCGGTGATGAGTGCGGCGGCCGCGAAACCGAACGGCAACGTCCACCCGAGCGACGCGAGCGGCGGGATCCAGCCGGTGAACGCGGCCGCGCAGATCCACGCCGTCGCGGCCAGCAGCGGCGCGCGGACGGCGAGCAGGCCGAGCGCCTCGGCAAAGGCCGATCCGACGTACGACGCCGGCCGGCCAAGCCGGCACACCACGTCGCCGCGCCGAATCGACTCCTGCAGGTCCATGTGAACCATCGGCGCACTCAGGATGATCCACTCCGTGGTCGCGAGGTACCACACCAGCTGCTTCGCGTCGGCGGCGATCGGCATCCCGGCATCCGCGATCGCGCGCCACAGGCTGGTGAAGACGCCGAGGATGACCGCGAAGAACACCATCCGGCCGAACAGCTCACCGCGGTCGCGGCGCGCCAGCGCCGCGGCGACACGCGCGAACGCGACGTATTTCAAGGCTGCTGCGAACATGGCTCGACCTGCCTTTCGTCTGCCTCCCCATAGAGCGCGCGGATCACCGCGTCGAGCGGTGCATCCTCGACGGCGAGATCGCGGACGGCGGTCTGGCGCAGCGCGGCGTCGAGCACCTGACCGACCGAGGCGACCTCGACGGCGACCTCGAGATCGGTGCGATAGGCGCTGGTCGATACCACGCGCACACCCGGAAGCCGGAGCTCGAGGTGTTCGGCTTCGCTCCACACTGTGACCCGCTTCGTCGTCAGGTAACGGCGTCGAAGGTCGGCAATCGGCCCGTCCCACAACAGCCGGCCGCGGTGAATCACGATGACGCGTTCACAGACGCGCTCGATGTCGCCGGTGTCGTGCGACGTCAGCAGCAGCGTCACGCCGTGGCTCGCCGACTCGTCGCGGAGAAGCTCGCGGATGATCGCCTTCGCCGACACGTCGAGGCCAATCGTCGGTTCGTCGAGGAACAGCATCCGTGGCGCGTGGAGCAGGCTGGCCGCGATCTCGCAGCGCATCCGCTCGCCGAGCGACAGCTGCCGTACGGGCGTATCGAGGAGCGGTCCGAGACCGAACGTCGAGGTCAGCGCGTCGACGCGCCGCCGGTGTTCGGCGCGCGCGACTTCGTACACGCGGCCAAGGAGCTCGAACGTGTCACGCGGCGGGAGCTGGTACCACAGCTGTGACCGCTGCCCGAACACGGTGCCGACACGGAAAGCGAGCTCGCGGCGCTGCCGCGACGGTTCCAGGCCGAGCACGCGCACGTGGCCCGCGTCCGGCTGGAGGATGCCCGCCAGCATTTTCAGCGTCGTCGACTTGCCGGCGCCATTGGGCCCGACGAAGGCGACGCGCTCGCCCGGCGCGATC
>DATFXR010000483.1:0-14741 GCA_035315685.1 Vicinamibacterales bacterium
CGGGTCGCCCTGCGGCGAACCGGCATCGACCCAGCGAACGATCGTGTCGATCTGCTCATCGGTAAGCGACATGTCGTTCTTGAACTTCTGCACGCCGACGGTCTTGTCGATGTGCCACGGCGGCATCTGCCGCGTGGCGACGCGCTCCTTGATCGATCGCGCCCAGGGCCTCGCATCCTGATAGGTGATGAGCGACATCGGCGCGATGGAGTTCGGCTGATGGCACTCCTGGCACTTGGCCTGGAAAATGGGAGCCACGTCTTTCGTGAACGTCACATTCTTCGGAGCGTCAGCCGCGAAAACAGGTGCGGCAATCGCCAGAACAGTCCCGGCTGCAAACAGACGGAGCATCAGCTTCCTCCCCTTCCGCTCGTACGTGGACACAATACCTCCTGGATATTCTCAAGCCAAAGCGGTTGCTTTTCAACCAATTAGGTACAATTTCTTGTCTCCGCACGTCCATGCGCGCGTTCCCGCTCCTCCTGTCCGTTTGGCTCGGCTGCGTCGTGGTTGGCATCCCCGCCGTTCACGCACAGGACCCACCGGATCAGTCGAACGAGCGGCCCGCTGAGGCGACGGAGGCCGCGTCCACGCCGAGCCGTCCGTTCGAGGGGACGCTCGACGTCGGCGACCTCTGGCGAAAGGTCCGGCACAAGGACCCTTCGCTCTTCCCAGATGACCCGGCCCACGCGCGGGACGAGGGACGATTCCTCGTGTTCGCGCCGTCGATCGGATCACGGCCTGCGACGGGCCTCACCCTCGGTCTCAACGCCAACATGGCTTTCTTCCGGGGCGGAGACAGCGCGTCGACACACCTGTCAACGCTGGCGGGCGGTTTTCGTGTGTCTCAGAAGAAGCAGGTGCTCTCGAATCTCCGCTACTCGGTCTTCGGACGCGACGACAACTGGTACTTCGACGGCGACAACCGCGCGAACTGGACCTCGATCAACGCGTACGGCCTCGGGGGGTCTTCGAGCGCCGGCGGCACTGCCAACCTGAAGTTCGACTTGCTGCGGTTTTACGAGGCCGCCTATCGACGCGTGAAGCCGGGGCTGTTCGTCGGCGGCGGCCTCAACGTGAACAATCGCTACAACATTCGCGCCGGGGAACCCGAGCCGAACCTCGCCAGCTCGGCATACGTCACCTACACGCTCGAGCACGGCTTTCCGCTCGATCATCAGCTGGTTGCCGGCGCCAACGTCGCCGTGCGATTCGACACCCGCGACAACGCGATCAACGCGGAGCGTGGCTGGCTCGCGGCGACGACCTATCGCACGTTCTTCAAGGGGTTGCTCGGCGGCGACGCCACCTACCAGCAGTTGACGGTCGACCTGCGGACCTACAAGTCGCTCACCCGCACGGGATCGCAGCGCATTGCGTTCTGGATGATCACCGACCTCGTCACCGGCGGCGTCGCGCCGTTTCTGGACCTGCCGACCACCGGCAGCGACGCCCGCTCGGGCCGCGGCTACACCGAGGGGCTCAACCGCGGCGAGCATCTCGCGTACGGCGAGGTCGAGTACCGAGGGGCGCTGACGCCGAACGGGCTTGCCGGCTTCGTCGCGTTCTTCAACACGACGACGATTGGCAGTTCGGACACCGGCGCGCACCTGTTCGAAAACGCGAAGCCGGCGGCGGGGCTAGGACTGCGGCTGCTCCTGAACAAGCGGTCACGCACGAATTTTTATACCGACTGGGGCTGGGGGACGGGCGGATCGCGCGGGTTCTACCTCGGTATCCAGGAGGCGTTCTGATTGCGTTAGAATCCTCGACGGCTTGAAGCCGGAGGCATTGCATATGGCGAATGAGCGCTCGCGGCGGGAGATTCTCAAAGGTGGCCTCGCGGCCGCAGGACTCGGCGTGCTCGGCGTCCCCGAGTGGGTGCTGCCGGCGCTCGCGCAGGGCGAGACCGTCGTCCAGTTCACCGACATTCCCGACAACGTCCGGTGGGACACGCCGCCCGATCGCCGGTTGCTCGACGTCCGGACGATCGAGGGGCCGTTCACGCCGGCGGACAAGTACGCGACGACGCAGCACTACGGCCATCCCGAGGTCGATCCCGCGACGTTCAAGCTGAAGATTTCAGGCCTGGTCGACAAGCCGCTGCAGCTGTCGCTCGACGACCTCAAGAAGATGGGCGCGACCGACATCGTGGTCGGCTTCGAGTGCTCCGGCAACCGCGGGCCGATCCAGGGCCTCTGCGGCAACGGCAAGTGGACCGGTGTGCCGCTGAAGAAGGTCCTCGACACCGCGGGCGTGAAGCCGGCGGCGCGCGAGTTCGTCTTCTTCGGCGCCGACAAGGGCGAGGAAGAAGTCGAGTGGCGCACGCAGAAGTACAAGATCGACGTGCCGTTCGGCCGCGCACTGAACCGCGAGAAGGCGATGTCGGACGCGCCATTCCTCACCTGGGCGCTCAACGGCGAGCCGCTCTCGAAGCATCAGGGCAAGCCGCTTCGTCTGCTCGTGCCGGGCTGGTACGGCGTCGCCAATGTGAAGTGGCTGTCGCAGATTCACATTCAGGAAGACGCGTACCTCGGCAAATACCAGGCGCGCTGGTACCGCACCGTGCGCGGCGAGATGATCGACGGCGAGATGAAGTACATGGAGACCGCCGTCACGCACATGAACCCGAAGTCGTTCGTCGCGCGCGTCACCAAGAACGGGAGCGCCTGCAAGGTGCTGGGCGTGATCCTGAACGACGGCACCGGAATCAAGTCGGTCGAAGTGAAGGTGGACGAGGGCGCCTGGCAGGCGGCGACGCTCGACCCGGCGACGGCGAAAGACAAATACGGCTGGAAGCTGTTCACCTACACATGGAACAACCCGACGCCGGGCGAGCACACCCTGGTGTCGCGGGTGACCCAGGTTGATGGCAAGGTCCAGCCGACCGAGCAGGAGCTCGAGTCGAAGAAGTCGTTCCTGGAGCAGAATTCGCAGGCGCCTCGGAAGGTGAAGATAGCCTGAGAGATGGCTGATGGCTCAGGGCTGATGGCTGAAATGGTCCATCAGCCATTAGCCATCAGCCATTGACACCATCAGCACTACGGATACCACGCGGCATCGCGGAACTCGATGCCGCGTCCGAGTCGTCTTCTGAACTCTTCAATCGTCGCGGCGCGGTTGGGCATCGCGGTCCCGTTCGACACCCAGCTCTGATCGTAGTGATAGAGGTAGACCACCTTCGGTTTGAACGCGTTGACGCATTCAGCCGCGGCTGACGGCGCCATGCGTTCGAGCGGCAGATTCATCGGCACGAAGGCGACGTCGATGTCGCGCAACGCCCGGATCTCGGGGACGCATTCGGTCACGCCCGCGACATACAGCCGCTTGCCGGCGAGCGTCACCACGTAGCCGTTGGCCTTTCCCTTCGGATGTGACGATTCGCCCGGCTTGATGTCGTACGCCGCGATCGCCTCCACCGTGACGCCGTCCACGGTCTTCGTCTCGCCATTCGCAATCACGATCCCGGTGTCGAGCTTCGCGTGCGACGCCGGCGGCACCAGCACCGGTGCACCGGGCTTGCGCAGCTGCTCGATCGCTTTCGGATCCAGATGGTGAATCGGATCGTCGGTGACGAGAATCAGATCGGCCGGTTTCGCGCGCGTCAGGTCGGCGCGGGTCCACGGGTCGATCTGCACCACCTTGCCGCCACCTTCGAGCTGCACGCTCGCATGCAGCAGCGGCGTGATCACGACGTCGCCGGGCGCCTCCGCCGCCGCCAGCGTAATCAGCAGGAACCGGAACACGTCTGAGGTCATGAGAATTCACCCTCCTGAACTCGCGGCGAACCGTGGAGTGCGGGACCGATAGGCCCATGGGCTTGGTGGGGACGGATCGATCAGTCCTACCCTACCCGCCCATGGGCCCATCGGTCCCACGCTCGCCAGGGGCCCATCGGTCCCACGCGCGCGAAGCGCGCCTAGGTCGGGGACTCTGCCAGCAGCGTCACCGTGGGATGCTGCCGCTCGAAGTACTGCACTTCCCACTCCGACGCGAACAGGATCACGCGGCGCTCGAGGCGGTCCAGCGCCACCACCGCGCCGCCGCCGAGCGACGGGATCCGGATCCCGGAATCGGCGAGCCATCGTGCCGCGGCGTACGGCGCCGAGTCGACCTGCGCGTCGACGCCATATTCGGTGCGCAGGCGGCTCGTGATCACGTCGAGCTGCAGCGCGCCGACGACGCCGACAATCGGCTCGCGGCGCTGACCCTCGATGTAGAACAGCTGCATCAACCCTTCTTCTTCGAGTTGCTGCAGGCCCTCGTCGAACTGCTTGTAGCGTGTGTCGTTGAGCCGCGCGCGCCCGAAATGCTCGGCCGGAAACCGCGGCACGTCGCTGAATCGCAGCGGCACGCCGGTGTGCAGCGTGTCGCCGATGGTGAACTGACCGGGATTCACGAGCCCGAGGATATCGCCGGCGTACGCTTCGTTCACGGTCTCGCGGTCGCGGCCGAAGAACCGGTAGGCGCGCGACGCGCGGATCGGACGGCCGACCCGGCTGTTCATGACGGCCATGTCCTTGGTGAACCGGCCCGAACAGACGCGAACGAACGCGACCCGGTCGCGGTGCCGCGGGTCCATGTTCGCCTGAATCTTGAACACGAAGCCGGTGAAGCGCTCGTCAGTCGGGCTGACTACGCCGCCGTCGCTGAGGCGAGGCTGTGGCGCGGGCGCGAGCTCGACGATCGCGCGCAGGAACGGCTCGAGCCCGAAGTTGGTGAGCGCACTGCCGAAGAAAACCGGCGTCTGGCGCCCGGCGCGATACTCGTCGACGTCGTAGGCGGTGCCGGCGGCGCGGATGACGTCGAGCGATTCGATGAAGTGCGCGTAGACGTTGTCGCCGATCAGCGCGCGGGCTGCCGGATCGTCCAGCGACGCGATGTCCACCGGCGCGCGGAATTGCCCCTGCGCTTCGCGCTCGTAGAGGAGCAGGTGCTTGCGATCGATGTCGTAGACGCCGCGGAATGCGTCGGCGCTGCCGACCGGCCAGTTGACCGGCGCCGCGGCAATGCCGAGCGTGCGCTCGAGGTCGTCGAGCAGTTCGAGCGGATCGCGCGCCGGGCGATCGAGCTTGTTGATGAAGGTGAGGATCGGCAGGCGGTGGCGGCGGCACACCTCGAACAGCTTGCGGGTCTGGTCCTCGACGCCGTTCGCGGCGTCGATCACCATCACGACGCTGTCGGCCGCGATCAGCGCCCGATAGGTGTCTTCACTGAAATCCTTGTGGCCGGGCGTATCGAGCAGCGCGATGCGGCGGCCGTCGAGCTCGAACTCGAGCGCGGCTGCGGTAATCGAGATTCCACGCTCCTGCTCGAGCGCCATCCAGTCCGACGTGGCGTGCCGGCGCGCTTTTCTTCCGCGCACTGCGCCGGCAAGTTCGATCGCGCCGGCATACAGCAGCAGCTTCTCGGTGAGCGTCGTCTTGCCGGCGTCGGGGTGCGAGATGATCGCGAAAGTCCGCCGGCGCGCGACTTCGCGTTCGAGCTCACCGCTGGTTGATGCGTCACTCTGGACGTGCTCCTGGTCGACGGACATGCTCCAATAATGCCATGTCCCCGTCGCTGCGCACGCTGGTTGCCGATCGCGGCGACGCCGGCGTGCGGCTCGATCGCGTGCTGCGCCGTCACCTCGCCGACGTGCAGACGGCCACCCGCACGCGGGTACAGGCATGGATCGCCGGCGGCTGCGTGACGGTGAACGGCCGGCCGGTCCAGCGTGTCGCCGCGCGTGCGGCGCTCGGCGATCGGGTCTCGGTCACGATTCCCGATGCGATGCCGCGGCTGGCGATGCGCGGCGAAGACCTCGCCCTCGACGTCCTCTACGAAGACGACTCGTTCATCGCGATCAACAAGCCGGCCGGCATGGTCGTGCATCCGGCGTTCAAGCATCCGACCGGGACGCTCATGAACGCGCTGCTCGGTCGCGCGCGGCGGTGGACGTCCGGGCAGCGACCGTCGATCGTCGGACGGCTCGACAAGCTGACCTCGGGCATCGTCGTCGCGGCCAAGACGCGCGAGGTGCACGCGTCCCTGCAGGCGACGCTGCACGGGGACGGCGAGCGCTCGAAGATCTATCTGGCGCTCGTCTACGGCCGCATCAACGTCGCGCGCGGCGCCATCGATCTCCGGCTGGCGCCCGACCGGCGCGACCGCCGACGTGTGGTCGCGTCGGCTGACACCGGCGCCCACAGCGTCACGACGTTCGAGCGCCGCGCGCGCGTGGCCGCGCCGCGGACAGGACTGGCGCTGCTGCAGTGTGCGCTCGTCACCGGCCGGCGCCATCAGATCCGGGCGCACCTGCAGGCGCGCGGCTGGCCGATCGTCGGCGATCCGGTGTACGGCGAGCCGCGCTGGCGAGCCGTCGAGGATCCGATGCTGTCAGCCGCGCTGCGCGCCTTTCCGCGGCAGGCGCTCCACGCCGCACACGTGTCGTTCGTGCATCCGATCACACGGCGCGTCGTGGCGATCGACGCGCCGCTGCCGGCGGACTTCGCGTCGCTGCTGGAGACCGCTGGCTTGCGGGGTGACGTTTAACCGCAGAGACCGCAGAGAACGCAGAGCGGAGGCGTGCGACCGACGGCTGGCTCGCCAGCCGTCACGCGCACGCATGTCTCTTCGCGTCACGCTGCCTTCGCGAACTGGATGTGTTCCGCTTCGTGGCTTCGTGGCTTCGTAGCTTCGTGGTTCGGTCTCTGTGACTCTGTGTCTCTGTGGTTATCCCACACCGCACGCGCGGCGGAGCGCCGCGGCGAACGCCGCTCGCCGGCGGCGCGAGATCGGGATGCGGACGCCGTCACCGATCCTCGCGATCAGGCCGTCGGCTGACGCTGTCAGCTCGCGGACGGCGGTGAGGCGAACGAGCGCACACCGATGCGTTCGCGCGAAACCGGATCGCCGCGCCCGCTCCTCCAGTTGCTGCAGCGACTCGCGCACGAGATAGCTGCGGCTGCCGGTCCAGATGCGCGCGTAATTACCAGCTGCCTCGATCCAGTCGATCTGGCGCAGCGGCAGCACGATCGTGCCGCGCGGCGTCGCCGCGATCACCGAGGGCTCGCCGCCCGGAGACGCCGGGCCGCGCAGCTGCCGCGTCACCCGGTTCATCGTCGCCGCGAAGCGCGCTTCGCTGACCGGTTTGACGAGATAGTCGAGCGCCTGCGCCTCGAACGCGCGAATCGCGAAATGATCGAAGGCGGTGAGAAAGACGACCGTCGGCATGCGCTCGGCGGTCCGGCGCCGGATGACTTCGAAGCCGTCGATGCCTGGCATCTGCACGTCGAGGAACACGACGTCCGGCTCGAGCGTGTCGAGCGCCACGAGCACTTCGCTGCCGTCCCGACATTCGCCGACCACCGCAAACGCCGGAAACGCGGCCAGCAGCTGCCGAACGCCGCGGCGCGCGGCCGGTTCGTCGTCAACAACCAGCGCCTTCCACTCAGCGTGCGACATCATCAGACTCCGACGGCAGCTCATGATACGGCACGCGCAGTCTCGCGATCGTGCCACTGGGCAGGCGGCGCCCGACGGTCAACGACGCGCGATCGCCGTACAACGCGCGCAGCCGTTCGCGCGTGTTCTCGAGCCCGTGGCCCTTCGGCGGCGCCGCCTGCTCTTCCACCCCGGCACCATCGTCGGCGACCGAAATTTCGAGCATGTCGCCGTCGCGTCGCGCGCCGACGGAAACCGTTCCGGCATCGGTGCGCCTGGCGATGCCGTGGCGGATCGCATTCTCCACGAGATGCTGCACGGCGAAGCTCGGGACTGCAGCGCGAAGCGCGGATGCATCGATGTCGAATGTCGGGCGCAGGCGATCCGAGAATCGGGCCTGCTCGATGGCGAGGTACTGCCGCACCAGCTCGAGCTCGTCGCCGAGCGTGACCTCGTGCGTCCGGTGGCGGCTGAGCGTGCGCCGCAGCACGTTCCCGAGCTGTGCGACGATCCGCACCGCGCCGCTGCGATCGTCGTCCCGCACGAGCACGGCGATGGTGTTCAGGGTGTTGAACAGAAAGTGGGGATTGACCTGCGCCTGCAATGCGGCGTATCGCGCGCCGGTGAGCTGCTCGGCCAGGCGCGCCAGCTGCAGCTCGCGCCGGCGCGCTTCCTCGAAGTAGCGGATCGCGTGCTCGATGCCGACGACGCACAGGTAGACGGCCACGCCGAACGGCAACGTGATGAACAGCCAGCTGACGAAATAGATCGGCGGCGGGTAGTAGAGCGCGGGTGGCGTCAGCGCGACGCGCAGCAGCGTACCCGCGCCGGCCCATGCGACGCAGAACAGCAGCGACATCGTGAGATGAACGGCCGTGTGCCGCGCGAGGTGTGGCCGCGACAGCGGCCAGCGCTTCGCGATCGCGAAGACCGCCGGCGTCAGAAACGCGTAGAGCAGCCAGTCGCCTCCGGCAAACAGCAGTTCGGCGGCTGGCGCCGGCGGCTCGGCGCTCAGGCGTCGCTGCGCGACGACGTTGACCGCTGCGAGAACGGCTGGACCGGTCCACGCCGCGGACACCAGCATCCACGGACGCAGCGATTGCCGGTACGACACCGCCAACACGCTATCGCGGCGCCGACGCTCGTGCAACGGTGCCACCGTTCGCGTCACACGAACGACCGCTCGCGTATTCGCGGTTGCGATCAGGGACGAGGTCGGTGAAGGTTCTAGCCGCGGAGGCACCAGCATGCCGGTGGCGATGAACGGTGACAATCGTCGCGTGTTGCCACGAAGACACGAAGACACGAAGCTCTCCTTGTACAAGATTCTTCTTCGTGACTTCGTGCCTTTGTGGCGTCCGTTGACGCGTGGCGATCACGCTGCTTCTGTGTCCAAGGGAACGCCGAGATCGCAGGGACACGATGTTGCGGTCCTGACGGCGCCGCCACTCGCCGCCACACAGCCGCGCGCGCCGCGCCTGGCGTCGCTCGACATCGTACGCGGCGCGGTGATGCTGCTGATGGCGATCGATCACGTGCGCGTGTACTCGGGACTGCCAGCCGGCGGCCCGACGCCGGCGATTTTCTTCACGCGCTGGGTGACGCATTTCTGCGCGCCGGCGTTCGTCTTCCTGGCGGGCACCGGTGCGTATCTGTCGGCCCGGACGCGAACACCCCGTACGGTGTCGCGCTATCTCGTGACCCGTGGCGCGTGGCTCGTGCTCCTCGAGTTGACCGTCATTCGCGTGGCGTGGACCTTCAACGTCGATTTCGCACACTATGATCTGGCCGGCGTCATCTGGATGCTCGGCTGGTGCATGGTGCTGCTGGCCGCGCTCGTCCCGCTGCCGACCCGCACCGTCGCCGCATTCGGAATCGTCGTGATCGCCGCGCAGGACGTGGTCGGTGTGATCGCGGGCGCGACGCCCGATTCGCTGCGCGCATCGACCGGTTGGCTGTGGCAGCTGCTTTACCTGGGAGGTGTCTTCAGACTGGGATCCGGCGGACCGGCGATCGCGGTGCTCTACTCGATCGTTCCGTGGATTGGCGTGATGGCGGTGGGATACGCCTTCGGCGCGATCGTCGTTCGCGAGCCGGTCGAGCGGCGGCGCCTGTGCCTGCTGATTGGTCTGACGGCGACCGCGACGTTCGTGATCGTGGCCGGCCTGATCGTGCTGATGAATCCGCCGCCTGCGACTGCGCCGCCTGCGCTGTTCCGACTACTCAATCAGCGAAAGTACCCGGCGTCGCAGCTGTTCCTGCTGATGACGCTCGGCCCGACGATCGCGCTGCTTCCCGTGGCCGAGCGCATGCAGGGCGCGACGGCGCGCGTGCTGACGACGTTCGGCCGCGTCCCACTCTTCTACTATCTGTTGCATATCCCGGTGATTCACGCCGCGGCCGTGATGGTCTCGCTGATCCGCGAGGGCCGTGTCAATCCCTGGCTGTTCGGAAATCATCCGATGATGCCCCCGCCGGTCCCCGTCGGCTACACCTGGAGTCTGCCGCTGCTCTATCTGGTGTACGCCCTCGTCGTCGCGGCGCTGTACGTGCCGTGCGCCTGGTTCGCCAGAGTGAAGGCCGGCCACCCTCAGGGCGTGCTCAAATACTTGTAAGCGCGCCGTGGCGTTTCGGCCACTCTAGTTCGGACTCTCCGCGAGGACCCGCTCGACGTTGTACCAGAGCCACGCCCGGTGGCTCGGCTCCGCGAGGTCGAACGAATCGGGCAGCTCGATCGTGACCCGGCGACCGGTATCACCCTGGAAGTCGATCGAGACCGACGACCCGACAAGTCTGGCTTTCGCCGGCACGAAGGCGGTCTTGTTCACCCGAAATCTGTTGCCTTCGAGCAGTCGGCGAAGGTTCGCTTCGTGGTTGAGGTTGGCCATGCCGACCACAACGATGCCCGGAGGGCCCACCGAACAGGCGCGTTATTCAGGCGTATTCCAGCCGCCCACGCACTCGACCAGCGCATCCGCCGCGGGCGGCCCCCACGTGCCTGGCTCGTACTCGTCCATCGGACTCGGCCCGTGAATGACCGGATCGACAATCGCCCACGCGGCTTCGACGACGTCCTGGCGGGCAAAGAGCGTGGCGTCGCCGGCCATCGCGTCCCCGAGCAGGCGCTCGTACGCGTCCATCCTCCCCGAGTGCCCCTGCTCGGGCTCCTGCACCACGACGAGCTCGATCGGTTCGCCTTTCATCCCCTCTCCCGCCAGCTTCGCCCGGGCGCCGACCGCGATCTCGACGGCGGGACTGAGACGGAACCGTACGTGGTTGCCGCGTGCCGGCTTCGGTTCAGGAAAGACCACTTGCGGCGGGCAATTGAATTCGATCATCACTTCGGTCACGGTCTTCGCGAGCGCCTTGCCGGCGCGCACGTAGAACGGGACGCCGGCCCAGCGCCACGAGTCGACATGGAGCCGCAAGGCGGCATAGGTCGCCATGAACGAGTCCTTGGCGACGCCCGGCTCATCGCGATACCCCTTGAACTGGCCGCGCACCATGTACTGCGGCTCCATCGGCCGCACCGTCCGCAACACCTTCGCCTGCTCGTCACGGATCGCTTCGTCGTAGGTCCCCGCCGGCGCTTCCATCGCGAGATAGCTGACGATCTGCAGCAGGTGATTCTGGATGACGTCGCGGACGACGCCGGTCTCGTCGTAGAACTTGCCGCGCCCTTTCACGCCAAAGCTCTCGGCGAGCGTGATCTGAACGTTCTCGACGTGATGCCGGTTGAAGATCGGCTCGAGGAACTCGTTCGCGAACCGGAAGTAGAGGATGTTCTGCACCGCCTCTTTCCCGAGGTAGTGGTCGATGCGGAAAATGTTTTCCTCGGGAAAGACCTCGTGCAGGACGCGGTTCAACTCGCGCGCCGATTCGAGGTCGCGGCCGAACGGCTTCTCGACGATGACGCGTCCGTTGTCCGAGGCGCCCGACGCGCCGAGGTTCTCGACCACGATGGGAAAGAGACTCGGCGGGATTGCGAGATAGTGTACGGGCCGCTGCGCATCACCGAGTTCCTGCTTCAGCTGCGTGAACGTCGCCATGTCCGCGTAGTCGCCGTCGACGTAGCGCAACCGTGCGCGCAGGATCGCGAACGCCTGCTCGTCGAACGGGCCGCCCTCGGCGACGCTTGCCTTGGCGCGCTCGACGAGCTGCGGCAGGCCCCAGCCTGATTTGGCGACGCCGATCACCGGGAAATCGAGCTTGCCGCGGCGCGCCATCGCCTGCAGCGCCGGAAAGATTTTCTTGTAGGCGAGATCTCCGGTGGCGCCGAAGAACACCAGCGCATCCGAACGTGGCTTGTCGACTCGTTTCATGATCGCAACGATCCTATCGCCGCGATGACGGCAGCACGCTCCACACCCGGCAACGTGTTCGTGTTATCCACGCCGTGATGGAGTAAAGTCGCCGGACGAAACTCAGCTGTTGGACAACGGCCTCCAGACGCGCCGACGTTTGGGGCGGCGACGTGGGGCGCGGGATTTGCACCCATCGTCAGCTGATGCGCGCCATCGTTGCCGCTGCCGCGCTCGGAGCCATCGCGGTTCTCCCGTGCACGGCGCTTGCGCAGGAGCGTGTCACCTCGCGGCCCGTCCGTCCTCATCCCGGCGTCCCGGTCGTGACCGTCGCCGAATCGATTGGCGAGGGCCTCACCGACGACGACGCCGCAGCCGCGGCGAGGAAATTCGTCGAGGAATGGTCCGAGCGTCTGCGGCCGCTCGAGCAGCGGCTGCGCGACGATCACCGGCTTCGCCGCGCCGGCGCGATCGTCGGCCTGAGCGCCGCGGCGATTGGCGCGGTGCGCGGCCAGCAGACGCTGACGTTCGTCGGAACGCAGGCAATCCGCATCGGCCTCGATCGCCAGCTCACCGCAATCCGCGCCCGATCGGGCTTCGAGATCCAGCCGACGATCGGTCACCGCAGCTTCGCGATCACGGCCAGCAAGACGTTCGTGCCGTGAGGCAATCGACGGCGCAGCCGCGCCGAAAAAGGCACCGCTACTCTTCAGACCCTCTCGCCATCCGGCCTTCCGGCCTTCCGGCCTTCCTTTCTGCCTTGCTTCCTTCCCGCCTGTCCTTTCCGCCTTCCCGCCTTCCCGCCTTGCAAGGACTCAGTGCAGGTTCTTGTTGAAGAACTCCAGCGTGCGCTGCCACGCGAGCTTTGCCGATTTCTCGTCGTAGCGCGGCGTCGTGTCGTTGTGGAAGCCGTGCTGCGCGCCCTCGTAGATGAACAGCTGATAGGTCTTGTGCTGTTCTTTGAGCGCCGCTTCGTATGCCGGGATCCGCTGGCCGATGCCGGTGTCCTTGGTCGGATCCGCGTAGTGCAGCATCATCGGCGTCTTGATCTTCGCCGCATCCTCGGCGCTCAACGGCTGACCGTAGAACGGCGCTCCGGCGCTCAGATCGGACCCGAGTCGCACGGCCAGGCGGTTGACGACACCACCGCCGAAGCAGAACCCGATTGCGCCGATCTTGCCGGCGCAGTCGGGACGGGCCTTCAGCCACTGCGCCGACGCGACGAAGTCCTCGAACATCTTGTCGCCGTTCACCTCGCGGAACTTGACCGCGCCCTGCTCGTCGTTGCCCGGAAAGCCGCCGACCGAGGTGAGGCCGTCCGGCGCGAACGCGATGTAGTTGGCGACGGCGAAGCGGCGCGCGACGTCCTCGACGTAGGGGTTGAGGCCGCGGTTTTCGTGGATCACGAGCACGCCCGGCAGCTTCGCCGTCCCGCTCGGCCGCGCGAAGTAGCCGCGGATGTTGCCGTTGCCCTGCGGCGACGCGACCGTTTCGTACGACGTCTTGATCCGCGCGTCGTCCTTCGGGACCTGCTGTGCCCAGGCGTAGTTCGGCTTGAGGCCCTCGTAGATCGCGGCGGCTGTCACGCCGCCGACCGCGAACTTCTGGATGCGATCCACGAAATTTCGGCGGTCGATCTCGCCGTGCTGGTACTCGTGGAAGATGTCCAGGAGTTCCTGCGGGTAATCGGATGCCTGCTTTCGTCCCTCCATGCGCCCGCTCCTTCTCGTGAAGAGTCCGGTCGTGGATTGTAGCCGAACCGCTACCTCAACGGCTCACGAGGCGTTCTTCAGACGGGCGTATTCGGCTTTCGCCGCCGTGACGATGGGCAGGCCGGGATCAGCGCTCTTCATTTCGGAGAAGAACTGTTCGTACGCCTTCCGGCTCTCGTCGATCCTGCTCAACTTGGCGAGCGCGCGGCCGTAGAACAGCGGCGCGACGGTCCGCAGCGGCGAGGGGAACAACGCGCGGCGATCGACGATCTGCTTGAAGCGCTCGGCGGCGATCTCGGCGCTGCCCGTCTCGAGGTTGAGGACGCCGATCACCGACATGGTGATGAAGTCGGTGTCGCTCTTTGGCATCGGCAGGTTCTCGAGCGCCGTTCGGTCGCCCTTCCGCGACTTCACCAGCGCGCCGAGCAGCGCGAGGCCACTCTGTGCGTCCGGTGTGTTGCCGCCCGTCACCTTCGCCGCTTCCGCGATGAGGCGCTCGCCTTCAGCGACATCGCGAACAAGGATCAGCGCGTAGGCGGTGCCCAGAAGCGCCCTGATGCCGCGATCGAGCTCGAGCGTTCGCCGGACGGCGGCGCGCGCCGCCGCCGCGTCGCCGAACATCGCCGCACTCTGCGCGAAATCGCCCCACGCTCCCGCGGCCGATCCGCGCAGGCCGGTTCGCAGGGCGACCTCGCTCGTGTACTGCTCGCACAGGTCGTGAGCGCGGCCGATCTTGCCTTCGGAGATCGCGACGCTCGCCTGGGTGAGGAGCATCTGGAACCCTTCGCTGAGACGCTGCGCAGCAACGGCCTGCCTCGCCATCTCCGCCTCGTCTTTGCGGAAGAACGCGAGGGTGTACAACAGCCCGCGAAACCCGATCGAGTCGAGACCGCGTCCGATCGCGTCCTCGACTGTCTTCCGCGCCTCGTCGCCGCGGCCGAGCGTGCTATAGATGCCTGCAAGATTTCCGTACGGCAGCGGCTCGTCGGGCGCCAGGCGGATCGCGGTGTGGTATTCCTCGATCGCCTTCTCGTGATCGCCACGCTGCTCGAACGCGACGGCGAGGTTCGAGTGCGGTACGAAATCACTCGGGTAGGTCTGCGTCCAGATCTGGTAGGTCTCGATACTTTTCTGCACCGAGCCCTCGACGATCGTGGCGTACCGCGCAGTGATGTAGAGCCGTTCCGGCTCGCTCACCCGATCGCGCATCGCGTAGGCTGTGATGATTTCGTCTCGCGACGCGGACTGCTCACCGAGATTGAGGTAGACGGTGCTCAGCCGCGCGTGCGCCAGCGCGAAATTC
>DATFXR010000484.1:0-11729 GCA_035315685.1 Vicinamibacterales bacterium
CGTAGTGTCCGGCTTCAGCCGGACCGTGATCTCCGCGATCAAGTACAAGCCCACACACAGAAAGAACACATCGAGGACGGACTTCTGAATCAGCCAATCGAAGAAGATCGCGGGCGCGTAGAGCGCCAGCATGAGTCCCGCAGCGATGGACGCGCGCCGCGAAACGAAGCGCTCCGCCGCCAGCGCGAGGAAGACGCACGATGCGGAGCCGATCACCGCCTGCACGATACGGACGAGCAGCAGATGTCGCCCCGCGACCGCATAGATCACACCGAGCATGTACGGATAGAGCGGCGCCTGATAGAAGACGTCGGTACCGATCCACTCGCCGCCGGCGATGCGGCGCGCCCACTCGTCGTAGCCGCGCGAATCGCCCAGGAGGACCGAGAAGAACGGCGACGCACGCATCTGCCACACGTGCACGAGCCGGACGGCGAGCGCCGTCAGGAAGATCCAGAGTGCCGGCGGGAGAGTCTTGCGGGACAACGTTGGTATGCTAACGCAGGCATGGAGTCCCCCACGATGGCGTGGGAGCCGCGACGAAGACACGAAGGCACGACCGACCATCTGTTCGCACGCGCGTGTGTTCGGGGTTGTGTGTTTTGGTGTCTGATCCTGACCGCGTCGAGCACTGCGGCGCAGCCGCGCTTCACCTTCACCAGAGACGTCGCATCGATCCTGTGGGCGCGCTGTGCGACGTGTCACCGCCCGGGCGAGATCGGACCGTTCAGCCTGATCACCTACGACGACGTGAAGCGCCGCGCAACGCAAATCGGTGCGGTGACCGCGCGCCGCGTGATGCCGCCGTGGAAGCCGCGGCCCGGCTCAGGCGAGTTTCAGAACGAACGGCGGCTCAGCGATCGCGAGCTCCAGATACTGCAAGCCTGGATCGCCGATGGTGCGCCGGAAGGCAACATGTCCGACCTGCCGCCGGCACCGCCGCCAGTGACGACGGCGAACGCCGCCTGGCAACTCGGCACTCCCGATCTCGTCGTCACCATGCCGCAATCCTACACTGTTCGCGCCGATGGCGCGGACGTGTTCCGCACGTTCGTGATCCCGATTCCGACGGATGCGCCACGCTACGTTCGCGCGCTGGAATTCCACCCGGGCAACGCGCGGGTCGTGCACCACGCGAACCTCGGTGTCGATCGCACACGCTCGTCGCGCCAGCTCGATGCGCGCGATGGGGAACCCGGATACACCGGAGGGATGGAACGTGACGCGCGGTATCCAGAAGGACAGTTGCTCGGGTGGACGCCCGGTCAGGCTGCGCATGCGGTTCCGGAAGGCACGCAGTGGCGCCTCGAGCCGGGCAGCGATCTGATCGTGCAGTTGCACCTGCAGCCGACCGGCAAGGCCGAGACCGTCAAGATCTCCGCGGGTTTCTACTTCACAGACACGCCGCCGACCCGTACGCCGATCGGGCTGCGGCTCGGCAGCGAGACGATCGACATCCCGGCCGGTACTCGCGACTACGTCGTCCGCGACAGCTACACGCTGCCCACTGCCGCCGACGTCGTCGCGATTCAACCGCACGCGCACAACCTTGCGCGCCGCATGGAAGCGACGGCAACGCTTCCCGACGGCTCCCACCGATCCCTGATCACCATCGACGACTGGGATTTTCGCTGGCAGGACGTCTATCGCTACACGACGCCGATCGAGCTGCCGAAGGGCGCCACGATCGAGATGCGGTACCTGTACGACAATTCAGCCGCGAATCCGCGCAATCCACACGCGCCGCCGGCACGTGTCGTCTGGGGGCAGAACACGTCGGACGAGATGGGCGATCTCTGGGTGCAGGTGGTTCCGAAGTCGCCCGCTGACGGCGCGATTCTCGGCGAGGACTTCCGCCGGAAGGCACACGCCGAAGATCTCGCGGCCTACACCAGGCTGCTGCAAGGCGATCCGGCCAATCCGCTGCGGCACGACGCCGTGGCGCAACTGTATCTCGACGAGGGAAAGCTCGACGAAGCGATCGCAGAGTTCCGCCGCTCGCTGCAGCTGAACGGCGAGTCGGCGACGACTCACTACAACCTTGGATACGCACTGTCGGCGCGCGGCCGTCGAGAAGAGGCGATGGCGGAGCTGTCCGAGGCGCTTCGTCTCGATCCGGACTACTCGCTCGCGCACAACAATCTCGGCGCGCTGCTCGAGGTGACCGGACGGATGGACGAAGCGCAGGCGCATTTCGAGCGCGCGGTGGCGCTGCGCCCCGACAACATCGAAGCGCGATCGAACCTGGCGCAGTTGCTCTCGAATCACGGGCGTGCGGCTGCCGCGGCGGAGCAGTTTCGCGCCGTGCTCGCGCTGCGGGCCGACCATGTTCAGGCGCTCGCCGGCCTCGCCTGGATTCAGGCGACGGCGGCCGATCCGGCGCTTCGCAACCCTGAAGAGGCGATCCACCGCGCGGAGCGCGCCGTCGATCTGACCAGCGGCCACGATGTCGTGGCGCTCGACGCCCTCGCTGCGGCGTATGCAAGCGCTGGGCGCTACGACGCTGCCGCTCGCATCGCCCGACTCGGACTCGACGCGGCCACGCTGGCTGGCCAGACCGCGGCCGCCGCCCAGTTCCGCCAGCGCCTGGAACTTTACCGATCCGGCCAATCGCTGCGGCTGCCGCAATAGCCCCGACGCTCGGCTACAGGCGTTCGTGCTACGTCTCACGGTTGTCTTCAATTGCAATTTTTTGTGGATTCTTGTCTCCGGCAGCAGTAGCCTCCACGCACGAATCGGTGTCGGGGCACGCACGACTGAGGAGGAGGCGCGAATGGCACGAAGGATTCGGCCCTCGATTCTCGCGGCGTCGATTTGGATCATCGTCCTCGTTCCCGCCAACGCGCTCGCACAGAGCGCCATCGCCGGAGTCGTGAAAGATCCATCCGGCGCCGTCCTGCCTGGCGTCACCGTCGAAGCCTCGAGCGATGTCCTGATCGAGAAGACGCGCACGGTCGTCACCAACGGTCAGGGCCAGTACCTCATCGTCGACCTGAGGCCGGGTACCTACAGCCTGTCATTCACCCTGACCGGATTCAGCGGGCTCAAACGCGATCGCATCGAGCTGCCCGCGAACTTCACCGCGACGATCAACGCAGAGCTGAAGATCGGCGCTCTCGAAGAGTCGGTCACCGTGTCAGGCGAATCGCCGGTCGTGGACGTGCAAAGCGCGGCACGCACGACGGTGCTCTCGCGCGAAACGCTGGACTCGATCCCGACCGGCCGCACCATTCAGAGCGTCGGTCAACTCGTCGTCGGCGTGACGCTGAACGTGCCGGACGTCGGCGGCTCGCGCGCGATGCAGCAGACCTACATGTCGGTGCACGGACTGAGCTCGTCGCAGGTGACCACGCAGGTCGACGGCATGATGGTCAACGGCCTCGACGGCGACGGCGCGGTGCAGAACTACTTCAACAACATGATGAGCCAGGAGATGGCGTACCAGACCGCAGGCGCGGGCACCGACGTATCCGGCGGTGGCGTGCGCCTGAACATGATTCCAAAGGAGGGCGGCAACCGGTACAGCGGGGCGTTCTTCGGCGCGTGGAGCGACGGGGCGTGGCAGAGCGACAACCTGTCGCAGTCGCTGAAGGATCGCGGGCTGAGCGTCCCCGACAAGATCTCGAAGATCTACGATTTCAACGCTTCGTTCGGCGGACCGCTGAGCAAAGATCGTCTCTGGTTCTTCACGTCGGCCCGCCGCTGGGGCGTCGACGCGCCGATCGCCGACACGTACTACACGCCGCCCGGATCGAACTACTCGACCACCTATCCGCTCTGCACGGCGAAGACGATCGCGTGCGAGCAGGGCATCGACGATCAGCACATCAAGAGCGCGATGGTCCGGCTGACGTGGCAGGTCTCGCCGAAGAACAAGCTCGGGCTGTACTACGACCGCGTCGGCAAGGATCGCGGCCACGGCATGACCGCCGGCGACGATCCGGCGACCGCGTCGCAGATCTGGACCTCACCGAACTACAGCACCGGCTCGGTGAAGTGGACGTCGACGGCGACCAGCAAGCTGTTGATCGAGTCCGGGTACTCGTTCAACATCGAGCGCTACAACATCACCAACCAGCCGGGGATCGATCAGGAGCGCGGCACGGCGGCGTGGTATGCCGGCGCGAGCCGGCGCGATCTCAACCTCGGCACGCACTACGCGTCGCTCGACACCAGGCAGGGGCAATACCCGGATCGCTACAACCTGCAGGGCGCGGCCTCGTACGTCACCGGTGCGCACAATATCAAGGCGGGCGCACAGTGGAACTGGGGGCCGTATCGTCGCACGCGCACCACGAACGCCGACCTGATCCAGCGGTACCTGACCGGCGTGCCCAATTCGGTGCAGATCTACAACACGCCGATCGACTGGACCGATCGATTGAACGCCGATCTCGGCGTGTTCGCGCAAGACGCGTGGACGCTGCAACGCCTCACCGTCAACTTCGGCGCGCGGTGGGAGTACTTCAACTCCGAAGTGTCGGCGTCGTCGTCGCCGGCGGGGCGGTTCGTGCCGACGCGGACCTTCGACGCCATTCCGATGCCGGTGTGGAAGGATCTCGCGCCGCGTTTCGGTGTCGTCTACGACGTGTTCGGCAACGCGAAGACGGCGCTGAAGTTCGGGATCAACCGCTTCGAGCAGGCGCAGACGATCAACTTCGCCGACCAGTTCAATCCGCTGGTGCTGACCAACGCGACCCTGAGCTGGACCGATCTCAACCACGACGACGTCGCGCAGGGCGAGCTGGGCTGCACCTACCTGACGGCGGGCTGCGAAATCAACTTCGCGCAGATGCCGCAGAACTTCGGCGTGCGCGCCCTCGTGTCGCCGAACCCCGATATCAAGCGCGTCTACAACGTAGAAACGACGCTCGGCGTGCAGCACGAGCTCGTACCCGGCGTGCAGTTGAACGCCGGCTGGTTCCATCGCGAGTTCCACAACCTGCCGCGGCAGACCAACACGCTGCAAAGCTTCAGTGACTACACGCTCGTGAACGTCGTCAGCCCGCTCGACGGCAGCCTCATCCCGATGTACAACGTGAGCCGCGCCGCGCTCACTCGCGTCAACAACGTCGTCAGCACCGACGACAGCCAGAAGGAGTGGTACAACGGCTACGAGATCTCCTTCAATGCGAGGCTGCCGCACGGCGCGACGTTGTTCGGCGGAACGACGAGCGAGCGGATGCTGTGGACGCTGTGCAACGAGGAGTCGAATCCGAACAATCTGCTGTACTGCGACGCGCGAAACAGTGGCATTCCGTTCCGCACCCAGCTGAAGCTGTCGGGCAGTTATCCCTTGCCGTACGGCGTGACGGTCAGCGGCTCGTTCCAGAGCATCCCGGGGTATCTGCTCGGCTGCAACATCGCCAGCTGCAACATTCCGTCGCCGACCGCGCTGCCGAACGTCGTCACGCCGCCCGGCGCGGGCACGGTCTGGCTGATCACTCCGGCGAGCAGATACGCCGCCGATTGCATGGGACCGTGCACACCCGGCGCACTGGTGATCCCGAACATGAGCGCCGCGCAGCTGAACGTTCCGCTCGTCCCGCCCGGCACCGAGTACGCCGAGCGTGTCAACCAGCTCGACGTGAGTCTGGCGAAGTGGTTCCAGATCGGCAAGACTCGCGTCCAGGGACAGCTCGACATCTTCAACGCACTCAACCGCGGGGACGTGTTGTCCATGCGCTCGCTGAACTACCTGACGCCGTCGTACATGCAGCCGTCCAGCGTGCTGCAGGGCCGCATCTTCCGGCTGGCGACGCAGCTCAAATTCTGACGGCCGGGTGGCGGAGCGGACCATTGCGGTCCGCTCCGCGCCGTGTGAGGGCTGCCGGCCCGTTCTTCGCCGACTTTAGTCGCCGCCTGATTATCGACGCGCTCCGAGTGGTATATCAAAAGCCAGTCGCTTCGACTCAATGCGGCCTTCGCACATCTGATCCAACTTTTTGTAAACTCTGACGCCGTTGTCGCCGAGCGGCGATTTTCCAGATGGAATCTTGGGCGCGGCCGCTGTAGCCTCACGCCAGTTCCGTCTACAAGGCACTGCGTGACTGAGGAGGAAACTGCATGACGAGAAGTCGTATCGCGATGCTATTCGTCGTGGCGCTTGCGTGGCTGGCGCTGCCGGCGACGGCCCGCGCGCAGAGCGCGTTCGCGGGCGTCGTCAAGGACGCGACAGGTGCGGTGCTGCCCGGCGTTACCGTCGAGGCGGCGAGCCCGGCGCTGATCGAGAAGGTGCGATCGGTGACCACCGACGCCAACGGCGCATACAAGATCGAGAACCTGCGCCCGGGCATCTACACGCTCACCTTCAACCTGCCCGGATTCTCGACGGTCAAGAAAGATGCGATCGAATTGCAGTCGAACTTCACCTCGACCATCAATGCCGAGCTGAAAGTCGGCGCGATGGAAGAGACAGTCACGGTGTCAGGCGAATCGCCGGTCGTCGACGTGCAGAGCAACTCGAAGGCGCAGGTCCTGCCGCGTGAGGTCCTCGACGCCGTGCCGACCGCCCACACGATTCAGGGCGTCGGCCAGCTGGTCGTCGGCGTGACGTTGACCGCGCCGGACGTCGGCGGATCGCAGGCGATGCAACAGACCTACTTCACGGTGCATGGCCTCGGCGCCGCGCAGACGTCGCTGATGATGGACGGCATGATCATCAACGGCCTGCAGGGCGACGGCGCGATCCAGACCTACACGAACGACGCCGGCAACCAGGAAATGGTCTACCAGACCGGCGGCGGCACCGTCGATTCGCCGACCGGCGGCGTGAAGATCAACATGATTCCGAAGGAAGGCGGCAACCGCTTCTCCGGTTCGCTGTTTGTGGGGTACGAGTCAACCGGCCTGCAGAGCGACAACCTGTCCAGTGAACTGACCTCGCTCGGCGTGAAGTCGGTGGACAAGATCGGCACCTACAACGACACGAACGCCACCGTCGGCGGTCCGATCGCCAAGGACAAGCTGTGGTACTTCGGATCGGTCCGCTTCTTCACGGTCAACAAGCCGATCGGCAGCACCTACGTCTCCGACGGGACACGCGCTGGAATCATCGCGTGCGCGAACGCGCTCGCCGGCCGGGGCGGCACGCTCTGCCCGCAGGGGGCCGATCCGAACCATCAGTACAGCGGCCTTGCGCGCCTGACGTGGCAGATCAGCCCGCGCAACAAGATCTCGGGCTACTACGATCGAATTCACAAGGTGCGCGGTGCCGCGATGAGCCCGGGCGACGACCAGACGACTTCGTCGGTGGTGTGGAACTCGCCGGTCTATACGACGAACATGGTCAAGTACACCTCCACGGTGAGCAGCAAGCTGCTCGTCGAAGGCGGGTTCTCGAGCAACCTCGAGCGCTACAACAACATGTATCAGGAAGGGATCGAGAAGCAGTACGGTACGCCGGAGTGGTTCGCGACCGCCCGTCACACCGTCGACGGCACGCCGACCAACCCGGCGTCAACGAACACGGCGTCCGCTGCCCAGTACGGGAGCTACCCGGATCGCTACAACATGCAGGCGTCCGCGTCCTACGTGACCGGCTCGCACGCCGTCAAAGTGGGGTTCCAGGATTCGTGGGGACCGTACAACCAGAACCTGCGCGCGAATGCCGACCTGTACCAGAACTACGTCACCAACGCGCAAGGCATTCCGGCGCCAGCGACCGTCACGCTGCTCGCGACGCCGTCACACTGGCAGGACAAGCTGAACGCCAATCTCGGCATCTACGGTCAGGACGTGATGACCTTCAAGCGGGCGACCATCACCCTCGGCGGCCGCTGGGAATACATCAACGAGCAGATCACCGGGCAGGATGCGCAGGTTGGACGCTTCGTCAACATCCCTGCGTTCTCCGATCAGAAAATGCCGACCTGGAAGAACTTCTCGCCGCGGACGTCGATCGTCTACGACCTGTTCGGCACCGGCAAGACGGCGCTCCGCTTCGGTTACAACCGGTTCGGCGTCGCGGCGACGACGACGCTGGCGTCGCTGTACGACCCGGCGGCCGGCACGGTGATCAATGCCGCCGGGAACAACACGGCACCCTGGACCGACAAGAACGGCGACGACATCGCGCAGGGCTCGTCCCGCTGCAACTTCGCGAGCGATCCGAACTGCGAGATCAACTTCGCCAACATCCCGGCGAACTTCGGCGTGATCTCGCTGGCGCAGCCGGATCCCAACCTGACGCGCCCGTACGTCGATCAGTTCAACGTCGGCGCGACGCACGAGTTGATGCGCGGCGTGTCGCTGTCGGCCGAGTGGTTCCACAACGACTCGAAGAACCCGTGGGAGCGAAACAACGTACTGCGCCCTGGCACCTACTCGAATGGCGCGGTCACCAATCCCGCGTATCGTCCGGTGACGATCTTCAGCCCGATCGACGGCACGCCGGTCACGATGTACGACGTGCTGCCGGCGTACGCAACCGCGGTGCAGAACGTCGATACCAACGACTCGGCGGTGACGCAGGCGTACAACGCGATCGAGTTCAACTTCAACGCGCGGCTGCCGCACGGCGGACGGCTGTTCGGCGGCGCGGCCACCGATCGCACCGTGGCGAACACCTGCGCCGGCGCGGCGACGAATCCGAACTTCCTCGTCACCATCGGCGGCGTCAACTACTGCGATCAGAGCAACAGCAGCATGCCGTGGCGCACGCAGTTCAAGATCGCCGGCAGCATCCCGCTGCCGTGGTACGGCCTGCAGGCGGCGGCGTCGTTCCAGGCGCTCCCCGGCTACCTGCTCGGCACGCAGGCGCTGACCGCGGGCGGCGCCGGCGCGCCGAACTTCACGTCGTACAGCGGCGTCGGCTCGTCGTACACCGTCACGCCGACGACCCGCTACATCACGTGCCCGGGCAACTCGGCGTCGCAGGGCTGCCAGGTGGGCGCGCTCGTCGTGCCGGGCCAGATCACCGGATCGCTCGCTGTGCCACTCATCCCGCCGGGAACCGAGATGACTCCGCGCGTGACTCAGCTCGATCTCTCGGTCAGCAAGCGGCTGACGTTCGGCTCGCTGAAGATCGATCCGAAGATCGACATCTTCAACGCGCTGAATTCCGACGACTGGTATACCGTGCGCTCGACGACCTACACGCCGGTCTCGAACCCGGCGAATGCGGTGGCGTTGAACGGGTCTGGTGGAACGTACTTGCTGCCAGCGAGCGTGCTGCAGGGTCGGATTATCCGCATCGCCGCAGTGCTCAACTGGTAGGGGCTAGGGCTAGGGCCTAGCCGAGGGGCTGAGGGGGACACTCTCAGCCCCTTTTTATTTGTTATGGTTACCTGGATGGTTCGGATGCTCGCGGTCGTTGTCGCGTTCGCACTGGCGCAGACGGCCGCGCCTGCCGTTCGCGTGCAGTTTCTCGACGGCCCGACGTCGGCCGATCCGTTCAGCGCACCGGCCGGCGTGAAGGCGATCGTCTTCCTCTTCACGAGCACCGAGTGCCCGATCTCGAATCGCTATGCGCCGGAACTGCGGCGCCTGGCCGAAACGTTTGTCCCGCAGGGCGTGCTGTTCCGTCTCGTCTATCCGAATCCCGCTGAAGACGCCACCGCGATTCGCGAGCACATGGCGGCGTTTGCGTATGCGGGCGCCACCCAGGCGCTGCGCGATCCGACACATGCGCTGGTGAAGGCCGTCGGCGCGACGATCACGCCGGAAGCGGCGGTCTACGCGGGCGGCCGCGTGCGGTACCGCGGGCGCATCGACAACCGGTTCGTCGACTTCGGCGTCGATCGTCCCGCCGCCACCGAGCACGACCTTCGCGACGCGATCGCCGCGATCCTCGCCGGCAAGCCGGTAACGCATCCGGAAACGCAGCCGGTCGGCTGCTACATCGCCGACTTCGCGCGATGAAGATCGTCGCGACTGTCGTCGCCGCGTGCCTGCTGGTGTCGCATCCCCGGGGGGCGCCAACCGCAGAGACCGCAAAGAACGCAGAGAAGAGTACGTACAACGAATTCTCTGCGGCCTCCGCGCCCCCCGCGGTTCCTTACCGCGCGTCGCAATTGGCGGCGAAAGCAACCGCACGGAACGCAACCGCACGGAACGCAACCGCAGAGAGCGCAGAGCTCGCAGAGAAAAAAAACTACAAAAGAGTTTCCGCGGTCTCTGCGTTCTCTGCGGTTGCTTTTCCCACCTACGCGAAGGACATTGCGCCGCTGATTGCCGATCGCTGTGCGATGTGCCATCACGAGGGCGGATCGGCTCCATTCAGCCTGACGACGTTCAACGAGATCAAACGCCACGCCGCACAGATTGCCGCCGTCACCCGCAAGCGGTTCATGCCGCCGTGGAAGGCGGATCCGCTGGACGGCCCGTTTGTCGGCCAGCATCCGCTGAGCGATGCCGAGATCGAGTTGCTGCAGCAGTGGTCGGACGCCGGTACGCCAGAAGGCGATCCGCGCGAGCTGCCGCCTGCACGTAGCTGGACCGAGGGGTGGCAACTCGGCGCACCCGATCTGGTGATTACGCTGCCGCAACCGTACACGCTGCCACCGGACGGCACGGACGTCTTCCGCATTTTTGCGATTCCGATCCCGACCGATCGCCCACGCTTCGTGCGCGGGCTCGAGTTTCATCCCGGCAACGCGAGGGTCGTGCACCACGCGAACATCCGCGTCGACCCGACGCCGGCATCGCGGCGGCTGGACGCCGCCGATCCCGCACCTGGATACGACGGCGTGATCGCGCGATCCGCAAACTATCCGGACGGACACTTCCTCGGATGGACGCCGGGCCAGGTGGCGCCGCTGTTGCCGGACAGCCTGTCGTGGCGCCTCGAGCAGGACACCGACCTGGTCGTCGAGTTGCACATGCAGCCGAGCGGAAAAGCGGAGCGCGTCTCGCCTGCCATCGGCTTCTACTTCAGCGACGTGCCGCCGACGCGGATTCCCGCCATGCTGCGGCTCGGGCGTCAGAGCATCGACATTCCGGCAGGGGAATCGCACTACACGATCGATGACGCGTTCACGCTGCCGGTCGACGCCGAGGTGGAGGCTGTCCAGCCGCACGCGCATTACCGCGCGCGCGAGGTCCGCGGGTTCGCGACGCTGCCTGACGGATCGACGCGGCGCCTGATCGACATCGCCGACTGGGATTTCCGCTGGCAGCACGTCTACCGGTTCGTGACCCCGGTCAAGCTCCCGAAGGGCACCACGCTGGCGATGCGCTACGTCTACGACAATTCACCGTCGAACGCACGCAATCCGCAGCAGCCGCCGACGCGTGCACGCTGGGGGCAGCGATCGTCCGACGAGATGGGCGATCTCTGGATTCAGGTCCTGACCCGCACCGACCAGGATCTCGAGGCGCTCAGCCGCGCGTTCCGCCCGAAGGTGGCGGCGGAAGACGTGATCGGCTACGAGGTCGAGATCGAAAAACATCCGAACGAAGCCGATCTGCATGACAGCGCGGCGATGCTCTATCTCGAGCTCGGACGATACGAGCCGGCGATCGCGCACTTCACGCGTACGACCGCGCTGAAGCCGCAGTCGGCGCAGGCGCACTACAACCTCGGCACCGGACTCACCATGGCCCGCCGTCTCGACGCAGCCGCCGCGGCCTTCCGCGATTCGCTGCGTCTCGATCCGTCGTATGCGAACGCGCACAACAATCTCGGCAACGTACTGCTCGCGCAGGGCAAGAACGACGCCGCGATCCGCGAATTCCGCGAGGTCGCCAGGCTGCAGCCGCAGTCGGCGGGGGCGCTCAGGAATCTGGCT
>DATFXR010000485.1:0-4817 GCA_035315685.1 Vicinamibacterales bacterium
CAACGAGCCGATCGACAACTGGCTCGACTTCTTCATGTTCACGATGTTCACCGACCGCGACGGCAAGTCGCAGCTGATGTCGCTGTCGGAGAGCTCGCTCGATCCGTTGTCGCGGACGACGCGGTTCATGCTCACCGAGGAGGCGCACCACATGTTCGTCGGCGAGACCGGCATCGCGCGCATCCTCGAGCGCACCTGCGAGCTGATGAAGCAGGCCGGCTACTCGGAGGATGTGCGCAGGCTCGGCGGCATCGACATCCCGACGATCCAGAAGCACCTCAATCAGTGGTTCAGCCTCAGCCTCGATCTGCATGGCGGGGAAGTGTCGAGCAACGCCGCGTCGTACTTCGCCAACGGCCTCAAGGGGCGCGCCAAGGAAGACACCTTCGACGATCACGTCGTCAGCAGCGCCTGCTACAACATGGAGTTCTTCGAAAACGGGAAGCCGGTGACGAAGGAAGTCCTGATGCGCAACGCGATGAACGAAGTGCTGCGCGACTGGTACGTCGGCGATTGCGCGGCGGGCGTCACCCGCTGGAACCGGATCCTCGAACGGCACGGCATGTCCGAACGCCTGCGGCTTCCCGATCGGAAGTTCAACCGGCACATCGGGATGTATTCGGGATTTCACTTCGATCCGAACGGCGTGCCGGTGTCGAAGGAGGAGTTCGAGCGGCGCAGATACGAATGGTTGCCGTCGCCGGCCGACAGCGAGTACCTGCTGAGCATCATGGCCGAGCCGGTCTATGAACCGGGAACGTTCGCGAACTACATCGCGCCGCCGCGCCGCGGCATCAACCAGCTGCCGATCAACTTCCAGTACATACGCACCGAGCAGTGAGGAGTGTGGGACCGTTAGGCCCATGGGGTGGGTAGGGCAGGACCGATCGGTCTCGCTCGCGCGACGCCGAGCCTTCCCCGCCAACCGCATGGGCCGATCGGTCCCACACACTCCGTGCGCGGGTGCTATCCTCACACCTCATGTCCCTCTCCATCACGTGGCTCGGCCACGCAACGTTTCTCCTGCAGTCACCCGGCGGACAGAGGATCCTGTTCGACCCGTGGATCACCGGGAACCCCACGAGCCCCGAGTCGGCGAAGAAGCTCGGTGCGCTCGATCTGATGCTGATCACACACGGCCACAGCGATCACACGTCCGACGCCGTGTCGGTCGGCCGATCGAGCGGCGCGCAGGTCGTGGCGCCGTTCGAGGTCGCGGTGTGGCTCGGCAAGAAAGGCCTCCAGAATGTCACGGGCATGAATCCCGGCGGCACGCTGCGCATGCTCGGCCTGGAGATCACGATGGTGCCGGCGATGCACAGCAGCTCGGTCGAGGAAGACGGACAAATCATCTACCTCGGCAACCCGACCGGGTACGTGGTCAAGTTCGAGAACGGGCTCACGATCTACTACTCCGGCGACACGTCGATCTTCGGCGACATGCGTCTGATCGGCGAGATGTATCAGCCGCAGATCGCGTTCCTCTGCATCGGCGATCTCTACACGATGGGTCCCCAGCAGGCGGCCAAGGCGTGCGAACTGCTCGGCGTGAAGCAGGTCGTGCCGATGCATTACGGCACGTTCCCGGCGCTCACCGGCACGCCCGCGAAGCTGCGCGAGCTGGTGACGGCGAAAGGCGTGCAGGTACTGGAGCTGAAACCAGGGGAGACGGCTTCGTAGCATTTCGCAGCCGCCATCAAGGCACGAAGACACAAGGAGCCGCCGCGAAGACACGAAGGCACGAAGAAAATCGTAGTGAGGTAACTTCGTGTCTTGGTGCCTTCGTGGCAGATCCATGAGGCCACAGGAATGACGACGACAGCGCTGATGCGCAAACAGCTGTTCATCAACGGCGAATGGCGTGATGCGGCGGGCGGGAAGACGATTGAAGTGGTCAACCCGGCGACCGAAGAGGTGATCGCGGAGGTGCCCTCCGCGGAGCGCGCCGACATCGACGCGGCCGTCGCCGCGGCGCGCGCGGCACTCGATGGTCCGTGGGGCAGGCTGTCGGCGCGCGAGCGCGGACGGCTGGTCTGGAAGATCGGCGAAAGACTGCTGGAGAAGGCCGACGAGATCGCCCGGCTCGAGACCGTGCACAACGGCAAGCCGATTTTCGAATCGCGGCACATCGAAGTGCCGGCTGCGGCCGAATGCTTCCAGTACTACGCCGGGTGGGCCGACAAGATTCACGGCGAAACGGTGCCGGTGAAGGGCAACTACCTCACCTACACCTTGCGCGAACCGGTCGGGGTCGTCGCGGCGATCGTGCCGTGGAACTTTCCGCTGCTGCTCACCGCGTGGAAGGTCGCTCCGGCACTGGCCTGCGGCAACACGGTGATCATCAAGCCGGCGAGCCAGACGCCGTTGACGGCGCTCGCGCTGGCAGAAATCGCGGCCGACATCGGGATGCCGGCCGGCGTGATCAACGTGATCACCGGGCCGGGATCGTCGGTCGGCCAGATGATCGTGGAGCATCCCGGCATCGACAAGATCGCGTTCACCGGTGATACGTCGACCGGCAAGGGCATCATGAAAGGGGCGGCGGACACGCTGAAGCGCATCACGCTCGAGCTCGGCGGCAAGTCGCCGAACATCGTGTTCCCCGACGCCGATCTCGACGCCGCGATTCGTGGCGCGACGACCGGTATCTTCTACGGCAAGGGCGAAGTGTGCGCGGCCGGATCGCGTCTGCTGGTCGACCGTTCGATCAAGAGCGAGTTCATCGACAAGGTCGCCGCGCGGGCGAAGAAGATGGCGCCCGGCGATCCGCTGGATCCGAAGACGCGCCTGGGTGCGATCTCCTCGAAGAAGCAGCTCGAGAACGATCTGCGCTACATCGAGGTCGCGAAGAGAGAGGGCGCGCAACTGGTCGCCGGCGGCGGCCGCGCCGACATCGGGACCGGAAGGGGCTACTTCCTCCAGCCGACGATCTTCGACGGCGTGACGCCGGAGATGACGATCGCGCGCGAAGAGATCTTCGGTCCGGTGCTGGCGACCATCGAGTTCGCCGATGTCGATGAGGCGATCGCGCGTGCCAACGACTCGAGCTATGGCCTCGCGGCTGCGGTCTGGACCAAGGACATCAAGAAGGCGCACCATGTCGCGCGCCGGCTCCAGGCCGGCACGGTGTGGATCAACACCTACAACATCTACGATACGGCTGCGCCGTTCGGCGGCTACAAGCAGAGCGGGTTCGGGCGCGAGATGAGCATGCATGCGCTCGAGCACTACACGCAGGTGAAGAGCGTCTGGGTGGATCTGAACCAGTAGCTGTGTGGGTGTGTGGGCCCATCAGTCCCACACACCCCGGAGATGCAGAGCATGGACAAATCGCGTCGTGGACTCTTCGGACTCCCGCTGGCGCTGGCGATGAAGCATCCGGTTGCGCAGGCGGCGCGGCAGGCGACCGGCAGCTTCACCGATCTGCCGGCGAATCTCCCGGTGCCGAAGGACGACGGCGGCGCGAGGCATCTGCACGGGATGGCGATTCCGGATCTCGAGTTGCCGTCCACGGCGAATCGCCACGTGAACCTGTCGAAGCTTGCGGCGCCGCGTATCGTCGTCTACTGCTACCCGATGACCGGCCAGCCGGGCAAGGCGCTGCCGGCGGGATGGGACGATATTCCCGGCGCCCGCGGCTGCACGCCCGAGACCTGCGGCTTCCGCGATCACCACAAGGATCTCGCGAAGCTGCACGCGGACGTCTACGGTGTCAGCACGCAGTCGACGCCGTATCAGCAGGAAATGGTGAAGCGCCTCGCGGTGCCGTTCGAGGTGCTGAGCGACGAGCACTTCGCGTTCACGCGCGCATTGAAGCTGCCGACCTTCACGGTCGAGGGCATGACGCTCATGAGGCGACTGACGCTGATCGTGCGCGACCACCGCATCGAGTACGTGTTCTATCCCGTCTTCCCACCCGACCAGCACGCCGAGGAAGTCATCGAGTGGCTGAAGGGGCACTAGCGCGATTCATCTACCCACGAGCTTGAGCGATGACCATGGCGATGGTCAGCGCGATCATCACGCCGACGGTGATCCACGACACTACGTTGTACCACTTCGAGTTGACGTAGCTGCCCATCAGCTCCCGATCGTTGACGAGCAACAGCACGAAGATCAGCACGAACGGCAGCAGCACGCCGTTCGCGACCTGTGACAGCACCATCACGCGGAACAGCGGGAAGCGCGGAACCAGGATCATGCCGGCGCCGAACACGATCAGCAGCGTATAAAGCCAGTAGAACGCCGGCGCTTCTTCGAAACGCTTGTCGAGCCCCGACTCGAGGCCGAGCCCCTCGCAGACGGCGTAGGCCGTCGAGATCGGCAGGATCGACGCGGCGAAGAGCGACGCGTTGAACAACCCGGCGGCGAAGAGAAGGTAGGCATACTCTCCGGCCAGCGGGCGCAGCGCCTGCGCCGCGTCGGCGCCCGACTCGATGTTGTACTTGCCGCTCGAATGCAGCGTCGCCGCGCACGCGACGACGATGAACCACGCGACGATCGCCGCGAACAGGCAGCCGACGACGACGTCCAGCCGCGACGCCTTGTACTGCCGCGCGGTCACGCCCTTTTCCACGATCGACGCCTGCAGGTAGAACTGCATCCAGGGCGCGATCGTCGTGCCGGCGAGGCCGATGATCATCGACAGATAGCCGTAGTCGCGGAAGCCGGCGCTTTCCGGCCGCGTCACCGTCGACAGCGCCGCCGCCTTCCAGTCGGGATGCGCGAGGATGCCCGACAGGATGTAGGCGACGTAGAAGGCGGACGCCGACAGGAACACTTTCTCCACGGTGCTGTAGGTGCCGTGGACCACGATC
>DATFXR010000486.1:0-4502 GCA_035315685.1 Vicinamibacterales bacterium
TCCGGGGAGTCTCGGTGAACAGAAAAACAATTTTCTGGATCGGTCAGCTTGCGCTTGTCGGCCTCATCAGCATCGGGCAAACACCCGCCGACGCCGCGACCTCTAAGAAACACACGCGAAAAGCCACGGCACCGGCGCGAGTCACGAACGAGCGGCCGGCGCCGAAGACAACGGCGTATTCGGCGGAGCGGTCGCAGACCCGTCAGCTGAAACTGGCTCGCGCGCGCGCCGTGGCGATGGCGCGCGAGATGGCCGACACCGCGCTGCCGCGTTACAAGGTTGACGCGAGCGGCGACCTCGTCCCGGACGTGCGCGCAGCGGCCGCAATCATCTACAACCCGGAGACCAACCAGGTGCTCTGGGAAGAGAATTCGCAGACCCAGCGTTCGATCGCGAGCATCACCAAGGTGATGACGGCGACGGTCTTCCTCGAGAACAACCCCGATCTCACGCAGCCGGTCGCCGTTCAGCGTGGCGACGTCTTCCAGGCGTCGACGACGTTTCTCCATGCGAACGACAAGGTCACGACCGACGATCTGCTCCACCTGCTGCTCATCGCCTCGGACAACGCCGCCGCCCGGGCGCTGGCGCGCGTGTCGCCGTTCGGCTCCGAAGGCTTCGTGCAGCGCATGAACGAGAAGGCCGAAGAACTGGGCCTCGAGACCACGCACTACGCCGATCCATCGGGTCTGCTGTCGGAGAACGTGTCGTCGGCGTACGACATGGCGCGCCTCATCACGCACGCGTCGCAGGACGAGCGCATCTCGTCGATCATGCGCACGCCGGAGTACACCGTGTACAGCGGCAGGCGCCTGATCACGTTCCACAGCACGAATCACCTGCTGCGCGAAGGCAACGTGGACGTGCGCGCGGGCAAGACCGGATTCATCTCGAAGGCGGGCTACTGCCTCGCGACGGTGCTGCGCCTCCCGGAGAGCAGTCAGGATGTCGCGGTGGTTGTTTTCGGCGCGCGTTCGAACGCCGGCCGCTTCATGGAGTCGCGCAACCTGTTCAACTGGGCTTCGTCGAAGGCGTCGACGCTTTTCGCCGCGAAGCCGACCAGCCAGCAACAGCAGTAACGCTCGCTTCGCTCGCCGGGCCATGGCTGATGGCTCATGGCTGAAATGGTCAAGGGCCGATGGTTCACACCGTCGGCCCTTTTTCGCTTTTCAACCATCAACCATCAACCATAGCCATCAGCCATCAGCCATCAGGCCATTGACGGCGCGAGCGAAGCGAGCGGCTCCTAGCCGACGTAGCCTCTTTGCATCGCTGCGGCGTCCAGCGGCAAGGTCGCAATCGAATCGACTGCCACGATCACCGGGCGCTGTGCGCGGCGAGCGTCGTAAGCCTTGATGTACCGTCGGCACACGTCGCAGGCTGACACGCGGTAGCGTCCGTCACGCGTCGCGAACGACGTGATGAGCGCGCGATCGTCGTTGGCGCAGAACGGGCAGGTGAGCGACGGAAAGCTCCACTGCGCGACGCAGCGGCCACAGAACAGCCGTCGATCGGCGCTCGGCGTGATCACCGCGAAGTCAGGTTCCCATCCGCACACCGGGCAGTGTCCGTGACTCCAGCCGCCGAGATCGACCCGCTGCGCGAGCGCTTCGGCGCAGCGCGCGAGAAACGGCCGGAGCGCCAGGACCAGCACCTGATCGAGCGCGGGCGGCGCGTCGGCCGCCCCGCGGTTGCGCGGATCGCTTCCAGCCTCCACGCCCGACGTCGCGTCGTACCATGCGGCGACCGCCGGCTCGAGGGCGTTGCCATCCCGTCCGAGCGCGACGATGCGGTCGTAGTCGGCGCGCTCGAGTGCGTCGAACCGATGAAGGATGTCCGCCGTCTGGCGAAACGTGAGGCGGAAGTCGCTCCACTCGAGCGGGATGTCCTTGAAGCGCACCAGCGGTCGCCCCGCGGTCTGCTGCGCCTTCTGCCATTCGGGATCGACCTGGATCCACGGCAGCGGCACGCGCGATTGCACGCGGCGCTGCATGTCGACGAGCGCGATCTGCATGTCGACCGCGGACGCCAATTCCGGCTGCGCCGCCTTCAGTTGTTTGAGCTCGACGACCTCACGCGCTTCCGCGCGGGGAGGTCGATGTAGACGATCCGACACAGGTGGATTGTAGTAGGTGTGTGGGACCGATAGGCCCGTAGGTTGGGTGGGGTGGGGACTGATGGGAGGAGCGCATGACCGATGGGCTGAGAGGGAGCGCCCTCCCTACCCAGCCCATGGGCCCATCGGTCCTACACTCCCATCAGAACGTCAGCCGGAACCCGAGCCGGGCGAGGCGCGGGCTGATCCAGCGGTTCGGATTGTTGAACGTCGACCCCGCGGATTCGATCACCGCGCGCCGATCGTCGTTGACCGGCACGCCTTGATTGTTCAAGTTGAACAGATCCAAGTACACGCCGATCTGCCGCGCCGACGATCCCAGGGGGAAAGTCTTTTCAGCGCGGAAATCGATGTTGTTGATCGGGTCCGTCCGATAGGTGCCGCGCGGCAGGACGCGCACCGTCTCGCTGCCCTGATTCAGGCCGCGAATCGTCGCGGTCCGTCCGTACGCCAGACCGGTCGTGTACCGGTACACGGCGCTGACGTTGAACCCGCCGAACAAAGGGACGCGATACGTGCCGTCGAGTTTCACCTGGTTGGTGTAGTCGAACGTTGACGGCCCGTCGACATTGATCCCGTGGTTCGGATTGGCGAAGGCACCGGTCTGGCCGAGACTCTGGAAGTACGACGCTGTGCCAGCCGCATTCGTGCCGCCGATGTTGTTGACCGTTCCGTCGGCCTTCGACCATGTGTACGACAGCGATGCCTGCCAATTGCTCGAGTACCGCTTCGTGCCGATGATCTGGAACGCGTCATAGTCCCTGAACGCGTTGGCCGGGTTGGTGAACAACAGGAACTCGTGTCCCGGGTTCGTCTTGTTGTAGACGGTCAATAACGCGCCATCGTCGGCGGTCCCCAGTCGACCGTCGGGACCGGGATCCTGTTTTTGAACGGGCGCGTAGATCGATCCCGTATCGACGAACCCCATCGTGTCGCGGAATCGGCGTCCTATGTACTGGACCGTCGCGGACAGGTTCGGAATCAGCTGGCGCTCCAGGCCGATGAGGAACTGGTTGACGTACGACTGTCGTATGTTCGGATCGAGACCGAGGTTCGTCGCCGGATTGCGCCGGTCGATTTCGGTGAAGTTGTTCGGTCCGTTGACTTCGGCGGTGATGTGCGGGTTCACGTTCGAGAGGTCCATGAACTCGAACTGGCCGCCGAACAGCGCATCGTAATAGCGTCCGTAGTGCCCGCGCAGCACGGTGCGATGATCGCCGGTCACGTCGAAGGCGAACCCGAGCCTCGGCGCCAGCGCGTTGTTGCTCAGTACCTTGCCCGCCGGCACCGATCCCCGGTTGATGTCGAAGCGCACGCCCGGATTGATCGTGAGCCGATCGGTCAGCGTCCACGTGTCCTGGGCGTACAGGGACGTCCGGTTCGCGGTCGCATCCGTCACATAGCCGTTCCAGAGGAAGACCTCGTACGGCGCGCCGCCGTAGTCGTAGTAATAACGTCCGCCGGGATATCCCGACTCGTTCCGGATTTTCGAGTGCTCGAACTCGGCGCCGAACTTGAACTCGTGGCTCTTGCCGACGAAGTTGTCGGCATAGCGCGTCACCGTCGCGGCCGTCACGTTGCGCACCCGGTCGAACCGCCCGTAGTACGGCACATTGACCGAGTAGATGCCGGTTTCCGAATCGAAGTGCGGGTAGGGTCCGGTGCGTGTCTGCGGCGGCGTCGGATCGACCGGGAAGTAGCCCCAGTAGCCGCCGTTGCGGACGTTCAACATGGTTTTCGCGTTGATCGTCCAGGTCACCTGACCGTTCCAGTTGACTTCGGGCGACGGTTCGAGGGCGGTCACTTCGGTCGTCGGCCTCGTGGCGCTCGCTCCGCGACCCTCGATGTCGTACTTGTCCCACTCGACGAAACCTTCTGCGCGCACGCTCGGTGACGCGGCCCAAGTCAGCTTGTTGAGGATGCGCGGATCTTTTTCGCTCGTGTAGTTGCCCGTGAAGCCGGCGGGACGATCCTGCCGGTTGAAGTACTGAAACCCCGAAAAGAAGAACAGCTTGTCTTTGGCGATCGGCCCGCCGATCTGCGCCGTGCTGTCCCAGTACGACTTGATTTCGCGCGGCTTGAACGTCTTTTGCAGATCAGGCGACAGCGACCCCGTGTTGTCCGCGATCCAGTTCTTGCGCTCCATCAAGTACTCCGCAAGGCCGGAGAACTTGTTGCTGCCGGACCGGATGATGCTGTTCGCGGCCACCCCGGTGAATTCGCCGTACTCGGCATTCGCGCCGAGCGAGACGACCTGGACCTGCTCGATCCAGTTGTAGTTGAAGAACGACCACGGCGTGCCGGTTTCCGGATCGCTGACGTCGACGCCGTCCATCAACAGCGCATTGGAGCTCTGCGCGCCGCCGAACGCGACGTTGCCGCTGAT
>DATFXR010000487.1:0-11796 GCA_035315685.1 Vicinamibacterales bacterium
GCCTCGCGGACCTTCTGGAAGATCACCTGCTTGGCCGTCTGCGCGGCGATGCGGCCGAGCACCTCGGTCGGCTTCGGGAACTCCATCTCGTCGCCCAGCTCGATGCTGTTCGCCACCTCGTCGCCGTAGAGCGGGCGGTACATCTCGCGCGCTTCCGTGAGCGAGATCTCGGTGGCCGCGTTGGTCACGTCCTCGACGACCGTCTTCAGCGCGAACAGATCGACCTGACCGGTCTCGGTGTTGAACCGCGTCTTCAGGTTTTCGCCGGTCTTGTAATACTTGCGCGACGCCGTCGCGACGGCTTCTTCGATCGCGCTGATCACGACGTCCGGCTCGATGCCTTTTTCCTTGGCGAGCGCCTCAATCGTTTGTTGCAACGGATTCGACATGTCTAAAATTCCACTTCCAGATTCGCGCGCGTGATACCAGCGAGTGGCACGCGACGGGTCTTCCCGTCTTCGCTATCGATCAGTACGTCACCACCGTCGACGCCGCCGAGCCGTCCGCGAAAGAACCCCTGGCCGTCGATGCGGTCGCGAACCACGATCTTCGCGAGCCGTCCCGCGAACCGACGATAGTCGTCCGGGCGGCGGAGTGGCCGATCCAGCCCGGGCGACGACACCTCGAGGGTGTATGCCGACGGCACGACATCCTCGACGTCGAGGATCGCGCTCAGGTCGCGGCTGACGTGCGCGCAGTCGTCGACGCTGACGCTCTCCTCTGCCGACGCCGCCGGTCCTGCGCGATCGATCTGAATCCGCAGCACCATGCCCGGCGCTTCACGCCGGAACTGGACGTCGAAAATCTCCAGGCCGCGGTCTGCGGCCACGCGGGCGGCGATGTCCCGCACCTTGTCGACCACCGTGTCCGCGGCCATACCCGCTCTCGTTGTCCGCAATGGCCTGGCGCGACGCTTTCCGGCGAGCGGCGATCGCTCGGCTGACGCTTTCGCGCCACATCCGGCCATAAACTAAAAAAGTGGGCACACGCCCACTTCGGTCCTACACCCAGGCTCCGAAATAAAAATTATAGCACGCTCCCGGCAGGCGCCTCCGATTCAGGACAAGGGGCGTGCAACCAGATCGTAGTCGCGAGCCCCGACGATCTCGACCTCGGCAAATTCGCCGGCCCGAAACGCCGACGGGTCGCAGTCGGTGAGGAACACCGCTGCGTCGATATCCGGCGCCTGCGTGGCGAGACGCGCCTTCAGGACCAGGTCATGCTCAGCCGACGGCCCATCGATGAGCACACGGACGCGCTGACCGATGCGGGCCGACTGCCGCTCGCCGACGAGCTCCTTCTGCAGTGCCATGACGCTCGCCCGGCGACCCGCCTTCACCCGTCCGGGCACGTCGTCGTCCAGGTCGAACGCCGACGTTCCTTCCTCGTGCGAGTAGGTGAAGACGCCGACGTGATCGAACGAGTGATCGCGGATGAACCCCCGCAGCTGATCGACGTCCCGGTCCGTTTCGCCGGGGAACCCCACGATGAACGTCGTGCGGAGCGCGACGCCGGGGACTCGATCGCGAATCCGCGCCAGCAGACGGTCGTAGGTCTCCCTGCTCCCCGGCCGCTTCATCCGCTTCAGCACGTCGTTCGACGCGTGCTGCAGCGGAAGGTCGATGTACTTGCAGACTTTCTCGCAATCTGCCATTGCCGCGAGCGTGGCGTCGTCGATCGTCGTCGGGTAGAGGTAGAGGAGGCGGATCCATTCGAGGCCGTCGATTTCGTTCAATTCGCGCAGCAGCCGCGCGAGCGCCCCACGCTCGCCACGGTCGATGCCGTAAAACGTCGTGTCCTGCGAGATCAGCAGCAGTTCCTTGACGCCGCGATCGGCCAGCGCGCGGGCTTCGCGGACGATCGATTCTCCGGGACGGCTCCGATAGGCGCCCCGCAGCGTCGGGATGATGCAGAAGGCGCATTTGTAGTCGCAGCCTTCGGCGATTTTCACGTAGGCGTAATGCCGCGGCGTCGCGAACAGGCGCGGCGTGTCGGCGTCGTAAATGTACGTCGGGGCTTCGCGCCTCCCGGTCGGGACTGGCGGCTGGGGGCCGGGGGCTAGCTGATCGCGCCGGTACAAAGGGAGCGGCGCGGCGCCGGGGGCAATCGCACCGACAATCTGCGGCACTTCGCCCGTGCCGAGGACCGCGTCGATCTCCGGGATCTCCTTCTTCAGTTCGTCACGGTAACGCTCCGCCATGCAGCCAGTGACGATCAGCCGCCGGCAGGCGCCGTCTTTCTTGTGCTCGGCCATCTCGAGGATGGTGTCAATCGACTCTTGCTTCGCCGAATCGATGAACGCGCACGTGTTGACGACCAGCACGTCGGCGGCGGACGGATCCTGAGTCAGTTCGTGCCCCGCCCGCTGTGCGAGTCCGAGCATCACTTCGGAATCGACCAGATTCTTCGGACAGCCGAGGGAGATGAGACCAATCTTCATAGCACTCTGACGGACTGGGAACTGGGAGCTGGGAACTGGAGTTGGCTAACCAGCGAGATCCTCGTAGTTTCCCCAGCCCCTAGCCCCCAGTCCCCAGCCCTCACGGATACAGCCGATACAGCATTCGCGGATACGGAATCGTCTCACGCACGTGTTCGAGTTTGCAGATCCACGAGACGACGCGTTCGATGCCCATGCCGAAGCCGCCATGGGGCACCGTGCCATAGCGCCGCAGATCGAGGTACCATTCGAACGCCTCCTGCGGCAGCTCGTGCTCCTTGATGCGCTGCAGCAGAAGATCGAGGTCCGCAAGGCGCTCGCCGCCGCCGATGATCTCGCCGTAGCCCTCGGGCGCGAGCACGTCCACGCCGAGTGCCAGCTCCGGGCGCTCTGGATCCGGCTTCATGTAGAACGCCTTCACGGCGGCCGGATAACGATGGACCATCACCGGCCGATCGTATTCCTCCGACAACGTCGTCTCGTCGGGGCCGCCAAAGTCGCCGCCCCATTGGATCGGAAGCCCCCTGGCCTGCAGTTTCTTCACTGCCTCGTCGTAGGTGATTCGCGGAAACGGCTTCTGCACGGCTTCGAGCTTCGACACGTCGCGCTCGATCACTTTCAGTTCGCGTCCGCGCCGCTCGAGCACGCGGCCAACGACCTCGACGATCAGATCTTCGGCGAGCGCCATCACGTCGTTCAGGTCGGCGTAGGCCATCTCCGGCTCGACCATCCAGAACTCGGTGAGGTGGCGGCGGGTCTTCGATTTCTCGGCGCGGAACGTCGGCCCGAAGCAGTAGACCTTGCCGAGCGCCATCGCGTTGGCTTCGTTGTAGAGCTGACCGCTCTGCGTCAGATAAGCAGTCTGTTCCTCGAAGTACTGCGCCGGAAACAGTGTCGTCGTGCCCTCACAGGCCGCCGGCGTGAAGATCGGCGTATCGGCGAGGATGAAGCCGCGGCCGTTGAAGAAGTCGCGGACGGCGTTGATGATCTCGTGACGGATGCGGAGGATCGCCTGCTGCCGCTCGCTGCGGATCCACAGGTGCCGGCGGTCGAGCAGGTAGTCGACGCCGTGCTCCTTCGGCGTGATCGGGAACTCGTGCGACTCGCCGACGACCTCGAGGTTCTTCACGTCGATCTCGTAGCCGCTGGGCGCCCGCTTGTCAGCGCGCGCGGTGCCGGTGACGATCAGCGAGGTTTCCTGCGAGAGATGGTCGGCGCGGGTGAACAGCTCGTCGCCGACCGCCGCTTTCGACATCACGCCCTGGATGAATCCCGTGCCGTCGCGCAGAATCAGAAAGTGAATCTTGCCGCTCGAGCGGCGATTGTGCAGCCATCCCTTGATGGTGACCTCTTCGCCCTCGTGCCGGCCGATGTCCTCTATATAGACGTGAGCCATCGTTCCATCTTCTCTCGGGCTTTCTTCAGCCGCGCCAGCGAGTCCTTCGCGGCGCCGTGTGCGCCGACTTCGAACATCATCGGACCGTCGTAGCCGATCTTCTGCACCGCCGTCAGCGCCGCGGCCCAGTCGATCGTGCCGTCGAGTGGCAACAGGTGATCATCCGCCCGCCCGTTGTTGTCGTGCAGGTGCGTCGCGATCACATGCTCCGACACCGTCTCGACCGCCTCGACGACGTCGCCATCGATGTGCGCGTGGCCGAAGTCGAGGCAGATCCCGACACCGAGGTTGTCGAGATCCTCTTCGACGAAGTGGACCAGCGATCCGGCGCGCGACAGCTCGTTCGGGATCACCTCGACGGCGATCCGCATGCCGAGCGGCTCCGCCGTGTTCTGCAACTCCTCGATGCTGCGGCGCGCCGACGCCCGCGCATCCTGCGGCCCGACGAACTCGTCGCGCGGCTGCATCCGCGGAATGCCCAGGTGTATGACGAACACCGGCACCGGAATCCGCCGCGCGATGTACATCGCCTGCTGCGTTTCGGCGACGGCGCGCGCCCGCGCGTCCGGCTCGGCGCTCGCGATCGAGAACGACCCGTTCCACCGTCCGCCGACGAAGCTCTCGGCCGTCGGCGCATGCACGCTCCGCAACAGCAGGCCGGCGTCGGCGAGCCACTGCTGCAAATTCCCGATCGCAGCCGGATTGTGATAGTCGAAATGCGATCGCGTCGCAAACACCTCGACCATTTCGAACCCGTGCGCCGCGATCGCCTGAAAATGATCGCGGGTCAGGCGCTCGTGATGGAACAGGTGCGTCGACACCCCGAACGGTCGCTTAGCCACAAGCCGAAACGGGAATTGTACTTGGGGCCGGGGGGCCGCGGCTAGGGGCTAGCTAGCGCGCGAAGATCGCGTCCACCGGCATCGACCAGCCAGGGACTGCTGGTTCGGCATCGACGATCTGGCCCGGTCCGTACTCGTGCGGCGATTCCGGACTGGCCGCGAGGAAGACGCGAACCCTCTCGCCTCTGACATCCACGTCCCAGATAACGAGAGCGCCGGCGACGAAATAGTCGGCACGCTTCGCGGCCATGGCCCGGTCGCCAGCGGCCATGTAGTCGTCGGGGCTGCGGACTTCGACTGCAAACCGCGGTGCGCCATCGCAGAATTCTTCGCTCGGCGGCTGATTCGAAAACGCAGCATCCGGGCTGAACGACCAGCGATTCGGAAGATCGACGATGAAGCCCACGCTGTCCGGGTACGCGTATCCGCGAGACGTGCGCCGCTCGTGCGCCAGCAACGAGATATAGATGTTCGCGGCCACCCGGCCGTGCCGTCCGCTGGCGGCGCCGATTACGACGATCTCTCCGCCGACGATCTCCGCCTTGCCTTCGACGCGGTAGAGTTCGTCGATCGTCGCCGTTCGCTTGCTCGACATCCCGCAGATCCTACCATCGTCGTGAGGCGCTCTCAGTGCAGTTCCTGCCCAAGACATGTCATTTCCAGTGGTTTACGGTCAGTCGTCCGGCATGCAGGCAAGACAAGGACCATGGCGCGCCAGTGGCGGCCAGGCCAGCAAATTCGTGTGCAGATCGCGACGGAGATCGCGAACGGACGGGAGCGGAACCGTTACTGGAGCGCCTTGCGGTAGCCTTCGCTGACGCTCTTGCCGAGCTGCTCGAGGATGTAAACGTCGCCACGCAACTCGAGCACCTGGCGGCGGAACTGCTCGATGTCGCCGCGCGACGCCTTCGTCGGATCGCCCGCCGACATGATCGCGAGCGCGGACGCCGCCTGGTCGAACATGCGCCGCTGGATCGTCGCGTAGAGATCCTGCCCGGCGTAGGTGCTGGCGTACTTCTGCACTTCGCCGTAATCCATGTGCGCGAGCGCGCCGGTGCGGTCGGCGGTCTGCCAGCTCGCGCTTCGCAGCGCCGCGTTCGAGACGTTGATCTCCAGCGTCTGGATGGCGCTGTGGCCGCCGGCAATCATCTCGTTGGCGAACTCGAGCGCGGCGTCGAGATGCTCCTGCTGCATCGGCATGCCGCGCAGTTCGCCGTCGAGCTCCTTCTGATTGTCGGCAATCTCGCGGCGGATGTTGTCGCGCGCCTCGCGCACGAGCGCGCGGCTATGGAGCGATTCGCGGATCCCTTCGAGCGACAGCGCGATCAGGATGCCCGCCGTGATCGTGATCAGCTGCAGGCCGAAGTCTTTCCATGAGCGGATCGCGTGTGGCGGGTGGATATCCACCGCGACAGTCTACGCCAGCTCCTCGACTCTCGCGGCGAGCAGCTCGTGCAGGCGCGCGAGTCGCGGGTACTTCTCCACGTTCCTGCGTACGTAGCGCAGCGTCCGCGGCATGTACTTGATGTAGACCGGATTGCTCCGCGTCATCGTCTGATACCCGAACGTTCCGAGCGCCTTCAGGTTGCGCTGGACCGCCATCAGATCGAACCGGCGGCGGAATTCGTCGGCGTCCGGCGCCGCGCCGTCGCGCGTCTTGAGCGCGAGGAAATAGGCGATCAGATCGTCGAGGTCGCGGTCGGTGATGTCCACGTACGAGTCGCGGAGGAGCGACACCAGATCGTAGGTGTCGGGCCCCATGCGCGCGTCCTGGAAGTCGATGATGTGCAGGCTGCCCTGGTGGAGCATCAGGTTGCGGCTGTGATAGTCGCGATGGCACAGCACGCGCGGTTCCGCGGCGAGCTCTTCGGCGATGGCCGCCCACTCGGCCGTGAACGCCATCCGCTCGGACGCCGTCAGCGCGACGCCGCGATATCCCTCGACGAAATGCTTCAGGAAGAACTCGAGCTCCCAGGTCAGCTTCTCGACGTCGAACGCGATGCTGTACGGAGGGTAATCCTGCGACCGGAGTGCGTCGCCTCGCCGCTGCAGCTGCTCGATGAGCGAGACACTCTCGCGATACAACGCCGCATGCGCGATTGGCGGTGCGGCGCCGAGGTGCGCCTGCAGCGTGACGTCGCCGAGATCCTGCAATGCCAGGATGCCGAGCGCATCGGAGTGGCCGAGGATGCTCGGTACGGGCAGCGGGATCTGCTGGAGCAGCGCGGCGACACGCGCGAACGCCAGCGTCGCGAAATCAATCGAGCTCGCGTGCAGCGCGAGGACGAATGACGGGCCGTCGATCGGAATGATGCGGAAGTACTTTCGATCCGAGGCATCGCCGGTCAGCGGCACGACATGCGCGTCCGGTCCTGCGAGGCCGCTCTCGGCAAGGTACCGATCGATCCGCTCGCGTAGCTCGAGCCCCTCTTCAGTGCGCTGTTCGCTCATGACTCGCTCATTGGCACGATGATCGGCTGCTCGTCGTCGCCGCGCAGGAGCACCGACCGCGTGTATCCACCACCGGCCGGCACGGTGACGGCGTCCGTGACGATGCACTCGTCGAGCGTGGCGCCAGCGCCGACGCGCACATCGTCCCACAGAATCGAGCGCGTGACGCGGGCCGAGGGATCGATCGTCGTATCTCGGCCTATTGATGGGGTGGGATCGCCGGCCGCGATGCCGCGAAACGCGTCATCCGTACGGCGGTAGTCGTCGACGGTGCCGACGTCGAAGAATGCCGCGTCGCACACGAATCCGCGCACCGCGCCCGGATCGCTGGCGATCAGCGCGTCGTAGACGCCGCCGATCGAGCTCGCGGCCTCGCCCGGCTGCACTGCATCGAACACTCCACCGTCGACCAGTTGCACGCCGATGTAGTGATAGCTGCCCTCGGAGGATGGACCGCGCCGTGTGAATCGCGTCACCCGTCCGTCCCCGTCGAGGTGGACGCCGCCGTAGCGCTCGTACTCTCGATTGCGGACGAGCGCGAGCGTGACGCGCGCCCCCGACGCGGCGTGACGCTCCGCCAGCGCGGCGCACGACACGTCGGTGAGGGTGTCGCCGTTGATGATCCAGAACGAAGCGGCGCCGACGATCGGCCGCGCCAGCCGCGGTCCGCCGGCGCTGCCGAGGATCACGGGCTCCCAGGAATAGCGCACGGCTGCGCCGAGGTCGCCGCCGTCGCCGACGACCGACGTGAGCGTCGACGGCAGATGATGCAGGTTCAACACCAGGTCGGTGATGCCCTGCGCCGCCAGCGTGCGGATGATGCGCCGGATCATCGGCTCGCCGGCCACCGGAATCGCAGGTTTGGCGCGGACCTCGGTCAGCGGCCGCAGCCGCGTGCCGAGACCGGCCGTGAGCACGAGCGCGTGGCCGATCACAAGCCGATGCTCCGGCCGTCGCTCGCGACGAGCCGCCGCACGAACACGTACATCGTGAAGCATTCGAGCGCAAACGGCGGGAAGCCGAGGTAGCCCGGCAGCGGCATCTCGAACATCTTCCAGCGCTCCATGATCGGCACGCTGTAGTGCCACTTTCCGCCGGCCCAGAAATTCCAGAACTCCCAGAGGGCGCCGCAGAGAATCCCGCCGAGCGACAGGTTGACGAGCCGGTCGTAGCGCCCCGCGCGGATATCTGCCGACAGGGACTCGGCCCCGAGACGCGCGTTGATCGGATCGAGCAGGAAGATGAAGCCGAGCCAGATGGGCGCCGCCATGTAGCGCGCGACTGCTGGCGAGACGAAGAACGGCGACGCCAGCATCGCGGCGCCGGCGGTGACCGACAGGGTGGGTGGGACGGATAGGCCCAGGGGGTGGGTGGGGTAGGGCCGATGGGCACCCGGCTCTCGCAAGTCGCGAGCCCTCCCCACCAAGCCCACGGGCCTATCAGTCCCACGGACCACACCGACAAGTTCCGCCGCCTCGAAGAGCGCCGGTAAGATGGTCGCGAACGACCAGGCGTAGCCGAGCGAACGGAGCACCGTGTTCTCAGGCAGGCCCGTGTAGTACCAGTTCTCGATGATCCGGTTGTAGCCCTCGAAAATCAGCCACAGCGGGATCGACGCGAGCACCAGCAGCGCGAATTCGCGCGGCGCGCTGCGGATCCACGAATCGCCGCGCGCACGAACGACGATGCTGTCGGCGAACAGGATGAATCCGGTCCAGGCGATCGGCGTATTCCACGTATGGAACGGTTCGACCCGGAGGAATGTCGCGGTCTCCGACGCGACCATGATGGCGACGCCGAGCCACACCATCACGTCACGCGAACCTTGAACGAGCACCCCGCGAGCGCCGGCGCACCGACGCCCTTGCCGAGAATCAGCACTTTCATGGTGCTGCCGAGGCCGCCAGGCATGATCAGCGTTTTCAGCGCCGCTGAACCCTCGGCTGACATCTTTCCGCCTCCGCTCGCGGAGACGAGGCCGAGCAGGAAGTACGTCTGATCGAGGAAGGCGATCGTGGTCATGCCTTCGGCCTCGGCGGCGGCTCGAATGGTCGTGAAGTCGACATGAGCCGTGATGTCCTGTTCGCCCGGCCGCTGCAGCCACAGCGGCGCGGCCGGATCGTCGCCGCCCGCGCCGCTCCGATGGCTCGAGAACGAGGTCAGTGTTCCGGCTGAATGTGCCGGCGAATACAGTGACTGCGCGTCGTGGCCGTAGTCGATCAGAATCATGAATCCGCGCGAGAGCCGACGGGCCGCATCGCGCATCCACTCCGCGGCGCGCAGGTTGATCTCGACGCGCCAGCCCGCTTCGAGCACGACGCCGAGCCGATCGAGATACGCCTGCAGATCCGGCGTCGACAACGGGCCCTCAACAGTCGTCAGTCGCAAGTCGTCAGTCGTCAGTCCTGCGGACTTGTGACCTCCGACTGACTTGTGACTCGCGACTTGCGACTGACGACTGACGTAGATCTCCCTCAGTCCGTCCTCGCGCATCACGACCTGATGCGTCGGCAGCGCATCGAGCAGTTCGTTCGCGATCACCACGCCTTCGAACGCGTCCGGCAGCGTCGATGACGACGACACCAGGCGATCCGCCGCGTCACCGAGTGTACGGCGCTGCGCCGCGCGCGCGGAGGCGCTTGCTTCGATGAGATGCAGACGGATTGATTCGAAGAAGCCCGGATCGCGCCGCTTCGCCGCGTGAAGAATGTCGGCCGACAACCTGCCGTTCCCGGCTCCGGCTTCCACGAGATCAAAGATGCGAGCGGGCTGGGGACCGGGGACGTGGGACTGGGAGAAAGCAACCGCAGAGAACGCAGAGTCCGCAGAATCATTGTTTGGATGCGGCGGGAGGTTCCTGGAAGCCTGCGGGACCGAGCCCGAGTTTTGAGTAATGTTTTTCGAATTTGCAGAGAGATCAACAGTCTCTGGGTTCTCTGCGGTCTCTGCGGTTGCTTTCCCGGTGGCGCCCAGAATCGACGCCATTTCGGCGATCTGGAGGTCGAGCAGCTCACCGAACAGGGGCCCGACGTCGACGCTGGTAAAAAAATCGCCCGCGCGGCCCGAACGTCGGGCGGCGCGGGCGTAGTAGCCGAACTGCGGATCGTAGAGCGCCAGCTCCATGAACGCGGCCACGGTCAGCGGCGCGCGCTCACGCAGGAGCTGCGTGAGAGGGGATTGGGGCTTGGTGATTGGGGATTGGGGGGATTGGTGAGCGTCGCTACTCACCACTCACCCTAATCCCCAACCACCATTCCCCATTCACCCCAATCACCAACCCCCAATCCCCAATCCCTCAGTCTTTCTTGACCGTGACGAACACCTCTTTGTCGTCACGCCAGACGAGGAGCTGAGCGATCCGGCCCGACTGAATCTTGCCGAGCTCGCGCGCTGCCTCGGTGGCGCTCGACACACGCTGGCGGTTCACCGCGAGAATCACGTCGCCCTGCCGCAGCGCGCCAGCCGAGGGACCGTCCGGCTCGATGTCGGTGATCACGGCGCCGGTCTGACCCGACGGCACATGGAGCCGGCGCGCCAGCGACGGCGTGACGTTCTCGAGCGTGAGTCCGAAGCCGCCGGCACCCTGCGACTGGTCGTCCTGTTGCGTCTCGGGCTGCGAGCGGCGGCTGCGGTTGCCGTTCTGCTCGGCGTCGAGGTCGAGCTCCTCGACGGTGACGTTGAGCGTCTTCTCCTGCTTGTTGCGCATGACCTTCACCGGCACCGACGTGCCCGGTTTGGTCGCGACGACCATCTTCACCAGCTCGTCGCTGTTGTTCACGGGGCGGCCGTTGTACTGCACGATGATGTCACCCGGCTCCATGCCCGCCTTCGCGGCTGCGCCGCTCGTCGGCACTTCCGCCACCAGCGCGCCTTTGCGCTCCTTCAGCCCGAAGTCCTCGAGCGCCTCACGCGGAATCGGCACGACCGAGACGCCGATGCGGCCGCGGGTGATCTTGCCGGTGTGCAGCTGCGGGAGCAGGTCGCGAATCGTGTTGCTCGGCACCGCGAAGCCGATGCCGATGTTTCCCTCGCTGCGCGCGTTGGTGATGATCGCCGTATTCATCCCGATGACTTCACCGCGCAGGTTCAGCAGCGGACCGCCCGAATTGCCAGGATTGATCGCGGCGTCGGTCTGCAGCATGTCGTTCGAGCGCCCGGTGGTCACGCGGAACGCGCGCGAGGTCGCGCTGATGACGCCGACGGTGACGGTGTGGTCGTAGCCGAACGGATTGCCGATCGCCATCACCCAGTCGCCGGCTTCGACCTGCGACGAATCGCCGAACTTCGCCTCTTGCAGCGCGTGGTTCGGCTTGTCGACGAGCTGAATCAGCGCGCTGTCGGTGAGCGCGTCCTTCCCGACCACCTTGGCCGTGTAGCTCATGTCGGGATCGTCGCCGAACAGCACGACCTCGATCTTCGTGGCGTCGTCGACGACGTGGTTGTTGGTGAGGATGTAGCCGTCCTTGCTGATGATGAAGCCGGTGCCGGCCGCACGGGTGGTCTGTTCGCGCGGCGCCCGGCGTCCGCCGTTCCCGCCGCGGCCGCGCGGCGCCGGTGGCTGGTCATCGTCAGGCTGGCCGGGCTGGCCGAAGAAGCGGTGGAACAGATCGTCGGGCGACCCGCTGCCGCCGAAGAAGTCGGTGAGGTCGTTGCCCTTGGTCTTCATC